>NZ_JBDOQQ010000026.1:0-54125 GCF_039839775.1 Roseomonas sp. CAU 1739 | reverse complement strand
AGCGAACCATCGAAGGGCTTTGGTCTTCCATCGGCAGATTGATCGACGCCTTCAATCTAACCGAATGCACCAATTTCTTCCGCAACGCCGGCTATCGATCAAGTTGATCGAAAAACGCTCTAGCTGAGGGTCGTCCGTAGCGGCGCAAGTCCAAGATTCTCCCGCAGCGTCGGCCCCGCATATTCCCTGCGGAACATCCCTCGCGCGCGCAGTTCCGGCAGCACCAGTTCGACGAATTCGTCGAGGCCGAGCGGCAGCACCGGCGGGCACAGGTTGAAGCCGTCTGCCGCTTCGCCCTCGACCCAGGCCTGCATGTCGTCGACGATGTCCTTCGGCGTGCCGATCAGCACGCGCCCGCCGAAGCCCGCGGCGATGGTGGTGTAGAGCTGGCGGATCGTCAGGTTGTCCCGCCGCGCGAGCGCGAGCAGGTTCTTCGCCATGCTCTTCACCAGCATGTGGCGCGGTTCCGGCACCGGCCCGTCGACCGGGAAATCCGACAGGTCGCCCATCTGCGCAAAAAGATAGGACAGGCCGAGCTGCGGCGGCACCAGGCTGTTCAGCAGGTCGTATTTCTCGCGCGCCTCATCCCGCGTGCGGCCGATGAACAGCGTGACGCCGGGCATGATCTTCAGGCTGTCGCGGTCCCTTCCATGCTTCGCCAGGCGCCCTTTCAGGTTGGCGTAGTAGGCCTGCGCCGCGGCGAGATCGAGCGGCGCCGAATAGACGACATCGGCGCTGCGCGCGGCGATCTCGAGGCCCTGTTCCGCCGCGCCCGCCTGCACCAGCAACGGCCGGCCCTGCGGCGTGCGCTTGATGGTCAGCGGACCCTTCACCTTGAAATGCTTGCCGACATGGTTGAGCACATGCAGCTTCGCATGGTCGAACAGGATGCCGCTGTCCTTGTCGAACAGCGGCGCATCCTCCTCCCAGCTGTCCCACAGGCCCTTCACCACCTCGACGAATTCGGCCGCGCGTTCGTAGCGCAGGTCGTATTCCATGTGCTTGTCGCGGTTGAAGTTGTGCGCCTCCGCCTCGGACCAGGAGGTAACGATGTTCCATCCCGCCCGTCCCCCGCTCAGATGGTCGAGCGAGGCCCATTTGCGGGCGATGTGATAGGGCTCGTTGTAGGTGGTGGAGGCCGTCGCCACGAGGCCGATATGCGAGGTGACCGAGGACAGCGCCGAAAGCAGCGTCAAGGGCTCGAGCTCGAAGGTCTGGTGGGACCGCCGCAGCGCGCCGGCAGGTTCGTCCTTCGCCCGCATGCCGACGCCGTCGGCCAGGAAGACCATGTCGAACTTCGCCGCTTCGGCGGTTTGCGCAAGGTAGCGGTAGTGGCTGAACTTCGAGGCCGCGTCGGGGTCCGCCGATGGATGCCGCCAGGCCGCCGCATGATAGCCGAGGTAGCGCATCGAAAGGCCAAGGGAGATCTGCTTCGGGCTGGTCATCGTCACTCGTTTCACATTCTTCGCGGCAGGAAGGCATGGGCCGGACTTTGTCAGCCGCTCAACGCCTCGGCGTTGGCTGCCGGCGCGGCGGCCCATTCGGCCGCGCGCCAGCAGCGTGCTTCGCGTCCCCCGCCGAAGGAGAGCAGCGGCGGCATCTCCGCACGGCAGCGCTCGATCGCAAAGGGGCAGCGGGGATGGAAGGCGCAGCCGCCGGGTGGATTGAGCGGCGAGGGGAGTTCGCCCTCGATCACCACATGCGCTTCGCGCCGGTCCGGATCGATCGAGGGCGAGGCCGCCAGCAGCGCCTGCGTATAGGGGTGCAGCGGGGCGGCATAGAGCGCTGCGGCCGGCGCCGTCTCGACGATGCGGCCGAGATACATCACGGCGACGCGGTCGGCGATGAACTCGACCAGATGCAGGTCGTGCGAGATGAACAGGTAGGAGAGGTTCAACCGCTCCTGCAACTCCATCAGCAGGTTGATGATCTGCGCCTGCACCGACACGTCGAGTGCGGAGACCGGTTCGTCGCAGACGACGAAGCTCGGGTGCAACGCGAGGGCGCGGGCAATGCCGAGGCGCTGGCGCTGGCCACCGCTGAATTCATGCGGGAAGCGCGTGGCGTGCTCCGGGCCGAGACCGACCAGTTTCAACAATTCGGTGACGCCGGCGTTTCGCTCCATGGACGTGCAGCCATGGATATCGAAGGCCTCGCCGATGATCTCGGCGGCGCGCAGGCGGGGGTTGAGCGAGGCATGCGGGTCCTGGAAGACCATGCGCATACGCTTTCGCGCCGCCTTCATCTCGTTGCGGCCAAGCCGCATCAGATCCTGGCCCTCGAAGCGCAGATGCCCCGCCGTGGCATCCTGTAGCCGCAGCACCGCGCGACCGAGCGTGGATTTGCCGCAGCCGGATTCGCCGACCAGCGCGAGGGTCTCGCCCGGGAAGACCTGCAGGGAGACGCCATCCACCGCGCGCACCGTCCCGACATGGCGGCGCAGCGGCCCGCGATGGACGGGGAAATGAACGCAGAGATCATCGACTTCGAGCAGCGGCGTCATGCGGCGGCCCCTTCGGCATGCAGCCAGCAGCGCACCAATCGATCCGGGTCGCCGCCGGCCGGGGCGATGAGCGGTGGCTCGGCCTCGGCGCAACGGGCGAATGCGCTGGGGCAGCGGTTGCGGAAGCGGCACCCGACCGGCAGCTTCGCCAGGTTCGGCACGGTGCCGGGAATGGCCGGCAGCCGACGCAGCGCGCCGCGCGGCCGCGTACCGGGCACCGAGGCCATCAGCCCCGCCGTATAGGGATGCAGAGGTTCGCGCAGCAGCGCCCGCGTCGCGGCACGTTCGACCACCACGCCGGCATACATGACGCAGACCTGCTGGGCGATCTGCGCCACCACGCGCAGATCATGGGTGATAAAGACAATGCCTGACCCCAACCGCTGTTTCAGCCCGTCGATCAGGGCGAGGATCTGCGCCTGGATGGTGACATCAAGCGCGGTGGTGGGTTCGTCGGCCAGGATGAGCATCGGATCGCAGGCGATCGCCATGGCAATCATCACGCGCTGCCGCATGCCGCCCGATAGCTGGTGCGGATAATCCTGCGCCCGGATCTGCGGGGAAGGGACGCCGACGAGGCGCAGCAGCTCCACCGCGCGGTCGCGGGCGGCGGAGCGCGAGATGTCCTCGTGCCGCCGCATCACCTCGGCGATCTGGGTGCCGACGCGGAACACCGGGTTGAGTGAGGTCATCGGCTCCTGGAAGATCATGCCGATGGCGCGGCCGCGGATCGCCGCCATGGCGGCATCGGGCAGGCCGCGCAATTCGCCATGGCCGGCGAGGCGGATCGAGCCATCCTCCACGATGCCGGCCGAGGCGGGAATCAAGCCCATGATGGACAGCGCCGTAGCACTTTTGCCGGAGCCGGACTCACCGACGATGCACAGCGTCTCCCCCTGCGCCACGGCGAAGGAAACGCCGTCCACGGCACGCACGAGGCCGAAGCGGGTGCGCAGTCCCGTGACTTCCAATACCGGTGTGTGCAGCGCCGTGTCGGCCGCATGGTCGGTGACGGCGTTCATCACATTCCCAATCATATTTGGCGTCTCGGCCACGGCGTTGAAGCCGCTGCCGTCCCCTCGCTCTCACCCTCGGGGACGGCAGCGCTCCCGGCCATGGCGCAGCCTGCGCTACGCCTTGGTCACCTGGTTCAGCAGCGGGATCTCGAAGGCGAAGGCGTCGAAATTCTCGATGGTCTTCTGCATCGCGATGATCTGCTGCTGGTTGTAGAGGAACAGATTTGGCGGATCCTCGGTCCAGAGGATGCGGTTCGCCTGGTGGTAGGCCTCCATGCGCTTGGCCTCGTCGAGTTCGCTCCGCGCGCCGTTCAACAGCGCGTCGATACGCGGATTGCTGTAGCCGCCGAGATTGGCGCTCTGCCCCGTCACCAGCCGCCGGCTCAGCCGCCAATCGGCGGTCGGGATCGAGGTACCGAGCACCCACATATGCGCGGCGCTGCTGCCGAAGCCGGTGCCGCCCTGCTGGCGGCGATACAGCGTCTGCTGGTAGCTCGCCCATTCCCAGGCACGAAATTCGGTCTGCAGCCCGATGGCGTTGAGGTAGCCCTGCACCGCCTCGGCCACCTGCTGGTCCTTCAGGTAGCGGCCCGAGGACGTCCACATCACGATCTTCTCGGTGAAGCCGCCGGGGAAGACCGCGGCGAATTCGGCCTTGGCGAAATCCGGATCGAAGCGATACGGCGTCTGCGCCTGGTAGCTCTGCACCCCGGGGGCCACCGGCGCATCCGGGACAGAACCGAAGCCGCCGAGGATGCGCTCGACGATCGCGCGATGGTCGATCGCGTGGTTGATGGCGCGGCACAGGCGCGGATTGTCGAAGGGCGGCCGCTTGTGGTTCAGCTCGAAGAAGACCTGGAAGGAACTCGGGATGACCGCGAGCTTCAGGCGCGGGCTGGCGCGCACCCGCGCCGTCGCTTCCGGGGAGATGCCGGTGGCGATGTCGGCGCTGCCGGCTTCGAGTTCGATCAGCCGCGCTTCGGCTTCGGGCACGGGGCGGTAGACGATGCGGCGGAACCGCGCCTCGGGTGTCGCGCCGATCAGTACGCAGCGCTCGCCGGGCGTCCATTCCTCAAAGCGATAGGGGCCGCTGCCGACGGGGTTGCGCCCATAGTTGCGGCCGTGGCGCTGGATGGCCGCCGGGCTGCTGATCGAGGCAGAGGATTCGCACAGCACTTCGAGCATGCCGGCCATCGGCTCGGCCGTGGTGAAAGTGATGGTGAGCGGGTTCTCCACCTTGATGTCGGTGATCACCATGAACAGGGAGCGGTTGGGCGAGCCGAAGCGCTGGTCGCGCAGCCGGTCGAAGGTCACCTTCACCGCCTCGGCGTCTGCAGCCGTGCCGTCGTGGAAGCGCTGGCCAGGCTTGAGGCGGAAGGTCCAGTTCAGCCCATCGGTGCTGGTGGTCCAGGACTCCGCGAGGTCGCCCTCGAAGCCCGACAGCGCGGTGTCCTTCCAGCGCACCAGGCGCTGGAACATCAGCGTCAGCAGGATCTCGGCCGAGCGGGTCCGGCTGATCGCCGGATCGAGCGAATCGAAATCCGAGCCTTCGATGAAGGTCAGCGTCTCGCGGGCCGATTGTGCGGCGGCGCCGTGCGGTGCGGTGGCGGCAAGCGCCGTCGCCACCAGGAGGCTGCGCCGGTCGAGGGTCGGGATCATGGCTCGCCTCTGTGCTGTTGGGTCGGGTTCATGGGGCCGCACCGGGGACGCTGCGGCCGGATTTCGGGTCGGTGAAGTCGCGCAGGCCATCGCCCACCAGGTTCAGTGCCAGCACCAGCAGGAACAGCGCGATGCCCGGCACCAGCACGACATGCGGGGTGGACAACAGGTGGGACCGCGACTGCGCGATCATTGCACCCCATTCCGGCACTGGCGGCTGTGGCCCGAGACCGAGGAAGGACAGGCCGGAGGCGATCAGCACCGCTTCGGCCAGCGAGATGCTGCCCTGCACGATGACGAGGGAGGAGATGTTCGGCAGCACGTGCCGGAACAGCAGCCGCATGTCGCCCGCGCCGAGCGAACGCGAGGCGAGCACGAAATCCCGCGACTTCAGCGACAGCACCGGTCCGCGGAACAGCCGAACGAAGACCGGCACGGAGGAAATGGAGATCGCCAACGTCAGGCTCGCCATGCCCGGGCCGAGGATGGTGATCAGCATGATCGCGACCAGGATACGTGGGAAGCTGATCACCGCATCCATGGCGCGCATGGTGATGAAGCTCGCGCGCGTATCGTAGTATCCGCACAGGCCGCCGATCACCAGTCCGGCGATCAGCGCGATGCCGACGCTGACACCGGCCACGATCAGCGACACGCGCGCGCCCCAGACCAGCCGGGCCACCATGTTGCGCCCCATCTCATCCGCGCCGAGCGGCAGGGAGAGGGACGGCGTGGCCAGGGCATGGCTGAGGTTGACGAGGGTGGCGGTCGTCCAGCTGAACAGCAGCGGCGCGAACAGGGCAGCCCCGGCGAATACCACGATGACGGCAAGCCCGAGCAGCGCCATGTAGCGCCGCGTGGCCAGGAGGAAGCGGAGGAAGTCCAGAACCGGCCTCATCCGCGCGCGATCCGCGGGTCGAGCACCGAATACAGCAGGTCCACCACCAGGTTCACCACCACGATCGCGGTGGCGAAGAACAAGATGCAGCCCTGCACCACCTGGAGGTCGCGCTGTATGATGCCGTCCACCATGTAGCGGCCGAGACCGGGCCAGGCGAAGATCGTCTCGACGATCACCGCCCCGCCCAGCAGCCGGCCGAAATACACGCCGAGCAGCGTCACCAACGGGATGGCCGCATTGATCAGCGCGTGCCGCCAGATTACGGCGCCGCGCATCAACCCCTTGGCGCGGGCGGTGCGGATATAGTCCTCAGACAGCACTTCCAGCATCGTCGACCGGGCGACGCGCGCGAAGGTCGCGACATAGGGCAGGCCGAGGGTGATCACCGGCAGGACCAGATGCGCCCAGCTGCCGCGCCCGCTCGGCGGCAGCCATTGCAGCTTCGCGGCGAAGAACAGCATCAGCAGAAGGCCAAGGAAGAAGACAGGCACGGATATGCCGAAGGCCGACAGCGCGCCGATCGTCTGATCCACCCAGGAATTTGGTCGCATGCTGGCGACGATGCCGAGGCCCACCCCGGCCAGCACGGCGAACAGCATGGCAAAGCCGGCGAGTTCGACGGTCGCCGGCAGGCGGCGCAGCACCTCATCCAGCACGGGGCGGCGGCTGCGGAAGCTTTCGCCCAGATCGCCCTGCGCCACGCGCAACAGATAGGTGCCGTATTGCTTCCACAGCGGTTGATCAAGACCGTAATGTTCGCGGATGAGGGCGATGTCCTCCTCCTCCGCATCCGGGCCGGCGGCGTTCCGCGCAGGATCACCGGGCACCAGATGGAGCACGAGGAAGACCGCGAGCGACACTGCGAGCAGCGTCGGCACCAGCACCGATATGCGATAGATCGCGTAGTCGATCACGGCGCACTCCCAGACCACTGGGCCGCGTGAGGCACTCTCCCGATGCGCCGATTGACCGGCGTCAAGCGCAGCCTAGGAAGCGCCCGGATTTGCGGTCAAATGCCATATTCGGCATGGTGTATGCGTAAATGTTATGTTGAGGCCATGCAACGACGCTTGACCCAGCGCCAGGTGGAGGCCTTCCGGGCCGTGATGCTGCGCGGCTCGATCTCCGGCGCGGCCGACATGCTGGGCCTGACCCAGCCGGCGGTAAGCCGCCTGATGCGCGACATGCAGGAGGTGCTGCAGATCCGGCTGTTCCTGCGCCGCGGCAACACCATCGCCCCCAGCGCGGAAGCGACCTTGCTGTTCGAGGAGGTGCAACGCAGCTTCGTCAGCCTGAGCCGCATCGAACGCACGGCGCATGAGATGAAGCGCGCCTGGCACGGCAGCCTGCGCATCGCCGCAATGGCCGGGCCGGCGCATGGCTTCCTGCCGGGCCTGGTGGCGCGCTTCCTGCGCGAGCATCCGGATACCTATGTGGCCCTGCACAACCATATCTCCGGGACCACGCTGGAACGTGTCTCCCTGCGGCAATTCGACATGGGCCTGGCCTATGCCCCGCCTGACTATCCGGGCCTGGATGTCGAGCCATTAGCCGGGCTGGAGGCGGTCTGCGCGCTGCCGGCGGACCATGCGCTGGCGGCCAGGCCGGTGATCGAGTTGGAGGATCTGCGCGGCCAGAAGCTGCTCAGCCTGGGCTCGGGCAGCCAGATCGCGGTGCGGCTCGACGCCATGCTGCGGCTGGCGGGCATCCTGGTGCCGGTGCTGGCAGAATCGACGTCCTCCGACGTGCTGTGCAGGCTGGTTGGCCAGGGCGTCGGCGTCGCCCTGGTGGACCCCTTCACCGGTGCGGCGGCGCGCGACCCGGCCGTGGCGGTGCGACGCTTCAAGCCGCGGGTGGAGTATGGCGCGGCGATGGTCTTCCCGTCCGGCGTCTCGCGGTCCCGCGCCGTGGAGCGCTTTGCCGAGATGGTTCGGGAGGGGGCGACGATGGCCCGGCTGCTGGCGCTACCGGACGCAGCATAGCACTTGCGCATACAGCCTCGGCTGTGCATCCTGAACGCCTCACCCTCTGGCCGCTTCGGTGGCTGTCGCATCCCTGTTCGGCAATCGGGCGGCGCCTGGCGTCGCCCTTGGCGCATCCGCGCCGTGAGGAAGGGTGTGAGCATGGCACGGCGTGGAATGATGAAGCTCGGCATGTCGATGCGCGGGCTCGGGTACCATCCGGCAGCCTGGCGGCATCCGGATGTCCCCGCCGACGGCACGCTGCGCTTCGAGCACTATGCGCGGAACGCGGTGACGGCCGAGCGCGGCCTGTTCGACATGATCTTCTTCGCCGACGGCATCGGGCTGCGGGAACGCGACGAACCGCGCGGTTCGCTGGCGCGTTCCGGCTACGAACTGGTGGAGATGGAGCCGCTGACGCTGCTGCCGGCGCTGGCGGTGCTGACGAAGCATATCGGCCTCGTGACCACCGCCTCGACCACCTACAACGAGCCGTATCACGTGGCGCGGAAATTCGCGACGCTCGATGTGATCAGCGGCGGCCGGGCGGGCTGGAACATCGTCACCTCCTGGTCCGAGGCGGAGGCGAAGAACTTCAATCGCGAACAGCACCTGGAATACGACACGCGCTACGAGCGCGCCGCCGAGTTCGTCGAGGTCGTCAAGGGCCTGTGGGATTGCTGGGAACCGGATTCGCTCATCTACGACAAGGCAGGCGGCGTGTTCTACGACGAAAGCCGCATGCATTTGCTGAACCATCGCGGCAAGCATTTCCAGGTGCGCGGCCCGCTGAACGTCGCCGGCATGCCGCAGGGACGCCCGGTGCTGGTGCAGGCCGGGGCCTCCGAACCGGGCAAGGAGATCGCCGCGGCGACCGCCGAGGTGGTCTATGCGGCCGCGGATTCCATGGCCGCGGCCAAGACGTATTACGACGACGTCAAAGGCCGCATGGCGAAGCATGGCCGTGATCGCGACGAGTTGAAGATCATGCCCGGCGTGCGCACCATCGTCGCCGCCACGCGGGCGGAGGCGCAGGCCAAGTTCGATATGCTGCAGGAACTGACCGATCCGCTGGTCGGCCTGGCGCGGGTCTATGCTGCGCTCGGCGACCTCACCGGCTACGACATCGACGGGCCGGTGCCCGAACCGCAGCGGACCAGCGAGATGCGCAGCAGCACCGAGCGGTTGATGCAGCGCGCGCGCTCGCAGAACCTGACCATCCGCCAGCTGTACCAGCAGGTGGTCGGCGGCGGCTTCTACCTGATCGGCACCGCTGCCGACATCGTCGACGGCATGCAGGAATGGTTCGAGGCCGAGGCCTGCGACGGCTTCAATGTTCTGCCGCCCTACCTGCCCGGCTGCTGCGAGGATTTCGTCGAGTTCATCACGCCCGAATTGCAGCGGCGCGGGCTGTTCCGCACCGCTTATGAAGGCACGACGCTGCGCGAAAATCTCGGCCTGAAACCGCATGTGAACCGCCATGCCGCCGAGCGCGCGGCGCAATCCGCCGCGGCCGAGTGAGGAGATGCCCCCGATGACCCAACGGCAGATGAAGCTTGGCCTCAACTTGGTCGCGAATGGGGCGCATGGCGGCGGCTGGCGCATGCCCGACGCGCATCTTGGCGCCGCACTCGACATCAGGCTGTGGAAGCGGCTCGCCATCGCGGCTGAGTGCGCGAAATTCCACTTCATGTTCTGGGCGGATGGCCTGGCGGTGCGCAGCTCGGCCAAGGACGAGGCGCAGCTCAGCTACGATAGCCGCATCGATGTCTTCGAACCGATGACGCTGCTCTCCGCGCTCTCGGCGGTGACCGAGCGGATGGGCTTCATCGCGACCGCCTCAACCACCTATTACGAGCCCTTCACCATCGCGCGGCTGTTCGCCTCGCTGGACCACATCACCGAGGGGCGCGTCGGCTGGAACGTCGTCACCTCCTGGTCCGAGCAGGAGGCGCTGAATTTCGGGCGTGACAAGCACATGGAGCACGCCGCGCGCTACCGCCGCGCTGAGGAATTCGTCGAGGTGGTGAAAGGCCTCTGGGACAGCTGGGAGGATGACGCCTTCATCCGCGACAAGGCGACCGGCCAGTATTTCGATCCGGCGAAGATGCACACGCCGCATCATCGCGGCGAGCATTTCACCGTGCGAGGCCCGCTCAACGCCTCGCGGCCGATCCAGGGGTATCCGGTGCTGGTGCAGGCCGGGTCGTCGGGGCCGGGGCAGGACCTCGCCGGGCGCACGGCCGAGATGGTCTACACCATGCAGAAGGTGCGCGACGACGCGATCGCCTTCTACGCCAGCGTGAAGGGTCGCATCGCCGCCCATGGCCGGTCGCCGGACACCGCGTTGGTGATGCCGGGCATGATGCCGATCATGGGCCGCACCATGCAGGAGGCGCGCGACCGCGCTGAGCAGTTGCAGGAACTGATCCATCCCGAGCTCGGGCTTGCAGCGCTGATCCCGTCCTTCGGTGATCTCAGCGGCTATCCGCTGGACGGGCCGGTGCCGCAACTGCTGTCCGACACCAACAGCGTGAAGAGTGCGCATGCGCGCCTGGCGAAGCAGCTGGAGGGCAAGTCGATGACCATCCGCCAGCTGATCCACCAGCGTTCGGCGTCGGGGCATCATGTGATCGTCGGCACGCCGCAATCCATCGCCGATGAGATGGAGGATTGGTTCACCAACCGCGCCTGTGATGGCTGGAACATCCTGCCACCCTTCTTCCCCGCACCGGTCGAGGAGGTGTTCGAGCTGCTGATCCCCGAGCTGCAGCGTCGTGGTCTGTTCCAGACCGAGTATGCCGGGCGGACCCTGCGCGAGAACCTCGGCCTGCCGCGGCCGGCGCATCCGGCTGTGCGTTCGGCAGCGGCTGCTGCCGAATAGGTCGGCCGGCGGACTATTTCTGCGGCAGCGCGGCGGCGATCAGCAGGGCGCCGCTGCTGCGCAGTGCGTCGGCGGCGCGCGCCTCGCCCAGATAGCTGCGCGCGGCGATCGCGCCCTCGATCGCGACGGAGAGCTGGTCCGCCAGCAACTCCGGATCGTGCGCACCGGCTTGCTCGGCGAGGGCGCGCACCCGTTCCTGGCAGCCACGCTTGAACGTGGCGACGACCTGGTAGGTCGGGTGGGTCGGGTCGCGAAACTCAGCCTGCGCCAGCAGCATCGGGCAACCGCAGACGCCGGGTTCGGCGACCTCGACCGCGGTTGCCTCGATCAGCGCATGCAGGCGCTCCGCCGCCGTGGCAGCCGGCGCCATCGCTTCCTCGATCCAGGCGTCATGCTCGGCGGCATCCTCGGCGAGGATGGCGGCGACCAGCGCATCCTTGCTGGGATAGGTGCGGTAGAGGCTCATCTTCGTCGCCTCTGCCACGCGGCAGACTTCCTCGACGCCGGTGGCGCGGATGCCCTGGCGTTCGAACAATTCCCGGGCCGCGTCCTGGATCCGTTCGGCGGCCTTCGGCTTGGCGGCAGTGGTGCCGGCCATGGTGATGAACCCTCCTGTGCGTGGCCCTGTGGCGGCGCACAAAAAAGACACTTGATGATACCGACCGGTCACTCTACTTAGGGGGACGAACCGGTCGGTATCATTTGCGGAGATAGGCCATGACCACCCCCCTGCGCAAGGCCCCTGAGCCCAGCGAAAGCCTCTGGATGTCATGGCTGGCCCGCTTCCAGGGCGCGGCCGTCGGCGTCGCCCTGACGGCGGCCGCACCCGTCGCCCTGGCCCAGCCGGCGCCGCCCCCGGTGACGGTCGCCGCGCCTCTGTCGCGCCCTGTCACCGAGTGGCAGGAGCATACGGCACGGATCGAACCCTCCGCCCGGGTCGAAATCCGCCCCCGCGTCACCGGCCAGGTGGACCAGGTGCATTTCACCGATGGTGCCATCGTGCGGGCCGGTGACCTGCTGTTCACGCTGGACCAGCGCCCCTTCCGCATCGCGCTGGACAATGCGCGGGCCGAGATCGCGCGCAACGAGGCGCGGCTGCTGCTCGCCGAACAGCAGGTGGCACGGTACGAACCGCTCGCCGCCAGCCGCATCGCCCCGCAGGCGGAACTCGATTCGCGCCGCGCCGCGCTGCGGGAGGCCCAGGCCGGCCTCGCCGCCGCCCAGGCGGCCGAACGCCAGGCCGCGCTGGACCTGGAATTCACCGAAATCCGCGCGCCCCGCCCGGGCCGCGTCAGCGACCGTCGCGTCGATGCCGGCAACCTGGTCCAGCAGGGCCAGACGCTGCTGACGACGCTGCTCGCGCTCGATCCGGTCTACGTCACCTTCGATCCCAGCGAGGCGGAGTATCTGCGCCAGGCGCGCTCGGCCCGCGCCGGTCTGCGCGGCGCCAGCCTGCCGGTGCAGTTGCGTTTGCTGGATGAGACCGAGTTCACCCGCGAAGGCCATGTCGATTTCGTCGACAGCACCTTCGATTCGCGCAGCGGCACCATCCGCGCCCGCGCTGTGGTGGCAAACCCCGATCTGTTCCTGACGCCCGGCAGTTTCGCGCGCATCCGGCTTTCGACCGGCGAGGAACCGGCGCTGCTGGTGCCTGATGCCTCGGTCATGGCCGACCAGGCCGGGCGGATGGTGCTGACCGTCGCCGCGGATGGCACCGTGACGCCACGGCAGGTGCGGCTTGGCCCGCTTAGCGAGGGCCTGCGCGTGGTGCGCAGCGGCCTCGCCCCCGAGGATCGCGTCATCATCGGCGGCCTGCATCGCGCCCGTCCCGGCGCGCGGGTGACCGCCGAGCAGGGGCGGATCGGGCCGAGCCCGCTCGCCTCCGCCGAGTAACCCAACCGCTACTTCCCGCACCCAGGCTGCGCGCAGCGCTCGCGGCCACGCCGAAGGCATGCCCCGATGCGTCTCGCCCGCTTCTTCATCGACCGCCCGGTCTTCGCCGCGGTCATCTCCATCGCCATCACGCTGGTCGGCGCCATCGCCGCCTTCCGGCTGCCGATCTCGGAATATCCGCAGATCGCACCACCCAGCGTGACCATCACCGCGATGTATCCCGGCGCCTCGTCCGAGACCATCGCCGAGACCGTCGCCGGCCCGATCGAGCAGGAGGTGAACGGCGTGGAAGGCATGCTCTACGTCTCCTCCCAATCCACCGGCGACGGGCGCCTGACGGTGACGGTGGTGTTCCGCCAGGGCATCGACGCCGACCAGGCGCAGGTGCTGGTGCAGAATCGCGTCGCGGTGGCCGAGCCGCGGCTGCCGGAAGAAGTCCGCCGCCTCGGCATCACCGTGCGCAAGGCGAGCCCGGACTTCCTGATGGTGGTGCATGTCACCTCCCCGGATGGCAGCCGCGACCATGAATACATCTCCAACTACGCGACGTTGAACATCAAGGACCGGATCGCGCGCATCGACGGCGTGGGCGATGCGCAGGTCTTCGGCGCGCGCGACTATGCGATGCGCGTCTGGCTCGACCCCGACCGCATCGCCGCGCGTGGGTTGACGGCCGGCGAGGTGGTGGACGCACTGCGCCGCGCAAATGTGCAGGTCGCGGCCGGTGCGCTCGGCCAGGCGCCACGTGCGGCGAATGCCGGCGCCTTTGAATTCTCCGTGCTGACGCAGGGCCGGCTTGCCTCGCCTGAGCAATTCGGCGAGCAGGTCATCGGCACCGGTGATCACGGCGCCCTGTTGCGGTTGCGCGACGTGGCGCGGATCGAGATCGGCGCCGCTGACTATTCGGTGAATGCGCTGCTGAACAACCAGCTCGCCACCGCGATCGGCGTGTTCCAGCGCCCGGGCAGCAACGCGCTGGAAACCGCGGCGGCGGTGCGCGCGACCATGGCGGAAGCCGCGCGCAGCTTCCCGCCCGGCATCGGCTACAGCATCGTCTATGACCCGACGCGCTTCATCGCCCAGAGCATGGAAGCGGTGCTGCACACCTTCATCGAGGCGATCCTGCTGGTCGTATTGGTCGTCATCCTGTTCCTGCAGAACTGGCGCGCGGCGGTGATCCCGCTGGCGGCCATCCCGGTGTCGATCATCGGCACCTTCGCGATCCTGTTGGCGCTGGGCTTCACGCTGAACACGCTGACCATGTTCGGCCTGATCCTGGCAATCGGCATCGTGGTCGATGACGCCATCGTGGTCGTGGAAAACGCGGAACGGCATATGGCCGACGGGCTCTCACCGTTGGAAGCCGCACGCAAGACCATGGACGAGGTCGGCTTCGCGCTGATCGCCATCGCCTTGGTGCTGGTCGCGGTCTTCGTGCCGACCGCCTTCATCCCGGGCATCTCCGGCGCCTTCTACCAGCAATTCGCGGTGACGATCTCGGTGGCGACGCTGCTCTCGGCGCTGGTGTCGCTGACGCTGTCACCGGCGCTGGCGGCACTGCTGCTGAAGCCACATGGGCATCATGAGGGAAAGCGCCCACTGCTGCTGCGCCCCTTCGGCGCCTTCGCGCGCGGCTTCAACTGGTTGTTCGACCGGCTGTCCATCGGCTACGGCGCGTTGACGCGGCGGCTGATCCGCATCCCCGTGCTGCTGATGCTGATCTATGGCGGGCTGCTCGCGGCGACGGGCTGGACCGTGACCTCGACGCCGACGGGGCTGATCCCGCCGCTCGATCGCGGCTATGTCATCGCGGCGTTTCAGTTGCCGCCGGGGGCAAATCTCAGCCGCACAGATGCTGTGATCCGCCGCGCCTCGGATGCCATCCTGGCGACGCCGGGGGTGGAGAGCGCGGTCGCCTTCGTCGGCTTCGACGGCGCGACCTTCACCAACGCACCCAATGCCGGCGTGGTCTTCGCGACGTTGAAGCCCTTCGAGGATCGCGCTGCGCATGGGCTGACCCTGGCGGGCATCCTCGGCGACCTGCAGGGGCGGCTGATGACTGACCCGGACGCGATGGTCTTCGTACTGGCGCCGCCATCCGTCCCGGGCATCGGTACCGGGGGCGGTTTCAAGCTGATGATCCAGGACCGCGCAGGGCGCGGCCCGCGGGAGATGGAACGCGCCATGCAGTCCGTCATGGTCGCGGCCAACCAGACGCCCGGCATCGCCTTCGCCTTCAGCCTGTTCAACACGGCCACGCCGCAGATCCGCACCGAGATCGACCGCGCGCGCGCCGAGATGCTCGGCGTACCGGTCAGCCGCGTGCATGAGGCGATGGGCGTCTATCTCGGCTCGGCCTTCGTGAACGACTTCAACCTGCTGGGCCGCACCTGGCGCGTCACGGCGCAGGCGGATGCGCCATACCGCACGGGGGTCGAGGACATCGCCCGGCTGCGCACGCGTTCCGATGCGGGGGCCATGGTCCCGCTCGGCAGCATCGCGACCTTCCACGAGACCTCGGGGCCGTACCGCATGCCGCGCTACAACCTGTTCCCGGCGGTCGAGTTGCAGGGCGCCGCGTTGCCCGGCGTGTCCACCGGCCAGGCCATCGCCATCATGGAACGCGTGCTGGCCGAGAACCTGCCCGAGGGCTTCGGCTATGAATGGACCGAGATCGCCTTGCAGGAGAAGCTGGTCGGCAACACCGCGCCGATCGCCTTCGGGCTCGCGGTGGTCTTCGTCTTCCTGGTGCTGGCGGCGATGTATGAAAGCTGGCTGCTGCCGCTCGCCATCGTCCTGATCGCGCCGATGTCGGTGCTGGCGGCGCTGCTGGGCGTGCGTCATGCCGGGCTCGACAACAACGTGCTGGTGCAGGTCGGACTGGTCGTGCTGGTGGGCCTCGCGGCGAAGAACGCGATCCTGATCGTCGAATTCGCCCGTGCGGCGGAGGAGGAAGGGGCGACGCGCTGGGATGCGGCGGTCGCGGCCGCGCGCACCCGCCTGCGGCCGATCCTGATGACCAGCCTCGCCTTCATCCTGGGCGTGCTGCCACTGACCATCGCGACCGGGGCGGGGGCGGAGATGCGCCAGAGCCTCGGCACGGCGGTGTTCTACGGCATGCTGGGCGTGACGGTGTTCGGGTTGATCTTCACGCCGGTCTTCTACGTCGTCGCGCGCGCCATGGCGCGGCGGCGGCCGGCGGCAGAGGTCGCAACCCATGCCGTGCACGCCGAGCCTGCATGAGCCATGAGGCTGTGCGGCGGCAGGGCATGGTCCTGCCGCCGCATCTGCGTCAGCCGGCCCGTTGCGTGACCAACCCATGCGCAAGGTCTGCGGCCAGTGCCGTCGTCGCGCGCTGAGCGGGATCGCCATGCCCGCCGCCGCCTGGCGTGGCCAAAGACACCGTATCCCCCGCCTTCAGCACGTATTGCCGCTTCGGATCGACCTTCTCGCCGTTGATCTTCAGGACGCCGGGCGCGCCGTCCTGTCCGCCCTCGATACCGAAGGCGGGGAAGATGGTGCGTTCGGCGAGGAAGGACACGGCGATCGGCGTGGGTGACCGGCTCTCCAGCAGGATCTCCTGGCCGAGCCCTCCGCGATGCCGTCCTGGTCCGCCGCTGTCGGGGCGCAAACGCTTGTGATGGATGTGCAGCGGGGCGATGTGCTCGCTGATCTCCACGGCGGTCGAGGACACGTTGGACGGCCAGGACAGGCAGGAGATGCCATCCCCCTGCACATTGCCGCCCATGCCACCATTGAAGAAGAACATGTTGGCGTAGGGCTTGCCGGCCGCATTGAGGCCGGACTGGTTCATCCCCCACATCGGCGATCCGCAGGCGGCCATGACGCGTTCCGGCACGATCTGGCCGAGGCAGCCGAAGACCAGCATCGGCAGATAGTGCCCGATCAACATGCGCGACCCGCCCGGTGCGGGAAATTGCGGGTTCACGATGCAGCCGGGCGGGGCGACGATGGAAATCGGCCGCCAGGCGCCTTCGTTGTTCGGCAGGGTGGGGCTGGTGCAGACCTTCACCCCGTACATTACCATCGCATAGGTGTAGCAGAGCGCGCAGTTGATCGCCCGATCCACTTGCGCATCGGTTCCGGTGAAATCGGCGGTGATGGTGTCACCCTTGATGGTCAGCGCCAGCTTGATGGTGATCGGCGTGTCCAGCAGGCCGTCGGTCTTGAGCTTGCTGCGATAGGTGCCGTCCGGCAGCGCGGCGATGGCGCTGCGCATCGCATTCTCGCAGCGGCGATGGATCTCGGCAGCGAGATCCGTGAGGTCCGCCAGCGCCGCCTGTTCCATCAGGACATGCAAGCGTTCCTCCATCAGGTCGAGCGCCACGACCTGCGCCCAGAGATCGCCCATTGTCTGTTCCGGTGTGCGCACATTCTGCCGGATCATGGCGACCAGCGTGTCGTCGGTGACACCCGCCCGCATCAATTTCAACGGCGGGATCTGCAGGCCTTCCTCGAACACCTCGCGCGGCTCCGGGCTGCGGATCTTGCCGCCGATGTCGGGGGCGTGCGCCGTACTGGCGCTGAAGGCGACGACCCGGCCATCGCGGAAGATCGGCTTGGCGACGGTGATGTCGGGCAGATGGCCGGTGCCGAGCCACAGGTCATTGGTGATCAGAACGTCGCCCGGGGCCAGCGAATCGATTGGGAAGAAGCGGATGAAGTGCTTCACCGTCTCCGGCAGCGTGCCGATGAAGGACGGGATGCTCTCCGTCGCCTGCACTAGGGACTGGCCGGCGGCATCGGTGACGACGCAGGAGAAGTCGTAGGATTCGCGCACCAGGGTGGAGAAGGAGGTGCGCACCAGCGCCGCCGCAGCCTCATCGACCAGCGAGATCAGCCGGCGCCAGAGCAGTTCGAGTTCGACCGCGTCGAAATTGCGTGCGGTGGTCATGCGATGCGCTCCGCCAGGATGGACCCGTCGGGCAGCACGACGATGCGTGCGCCAGGGCCGACGATGAAGGTGCTCTCGTTTTCCTCGAACACCGCCGGGCCTTCGAGGGTGCTACCGATGGGCAGAGCGTAGCGGTCATAGACCGGCGTGGGGATGGCGCCGCCGGCATCAGGGAAATGCACGCCGCGATGGCCCTTCAGCGCAACCTCGCCGCCGCCGAGGCCATCGAGCCGCAGCATCCCGCCGGCGCCGGGCATGGGTGCAGAGACCGCGAGACGCAGCGCGACGAACTGCGCATTGGCACCCGGCGGCGTGCGGCCGAACAGGGTGCGGTAGGCGGCCTCGAAGGCCGCGAGCACGTCTTCCGCCGTCAACGGTTCGGGCAGCGCGACGGTGATCTCCGATCCCTGGCCGACATAGCGCATGTCGGCGAGGCGGTGGACGTCGCGGCGGCTGAGATCAGCGCCGGTCTCGGCCACGATGGCGAGCGCATCCTTCTCCAGCGTGGCGAATATGCGTGCCGCCTCGCGCCAATCAGCCTCGCCCAGCCGTTGGTTGAACGAGGCCACACGGTCGATCCGCGCGGGCGCCATCAGCATGCCGATGGTGCTGCCCGCGCCGGCCCCCGGCGGGCAGACCACGCGCGTCACGCCGAGCTTGCGCCCGACATGCCAGGCATGGACCGGCGCCGCGCCGCCCGTGGCGAGCAAGGCGTAGTCCTGCGGCACGCGGCCTCGCTCGGCGATCGCCACGCGCGCGGCGCCGGCCATGTTCTCGTTCACCACGTCATGGATGCCGAATGCGCCGCGCGTCGCGTCCAGGCCAAGAGTGGCAGTCAGGTCACCGAGTGCGGCGCCCGCTGCCCCGGCATCAATCGTCATCGCGCCGCCGAGGAAGAAATCCGCATTCAGATAGCCGAGCGCGAGGTCGCTGTCGGTCACCGTCGGGTTCACCCCGCCGCGGCCGTAGCAGACCGGCCCGGGCTGCGCCCCGGCGCTTTCCGGCCCGACATGCAACGTGCCGAGTTCGCTGCGCCGCGCGATGGAACCGCCACCGGCGCCGATCTCGATCAGTTCCACCGTCGCGATCTGCACCGGCAGGCCGGACCCGCGCAGGAAGCGCTTGGTGCGCGCCGCCTCGAAGCCCCAGGCGACCAGCGGATCGCCGTCATCGACCAGGGCAAGCTTCGCCGTGGTGCCACCCATGTCGAAGGCCAGCACGCGATCGAGCCCCGCATGCCGCCCGAACCAGGCGCCTGCCAGCGCGCCCGCGGCCGGGCCGCTTTCCAGCAACTGCACCGGTGCGCGCTTGGCTTCCGCCACATGCGTCAACCCACCGTTGGACAGCATCAGGAACAGACCACCAGGAATGCCGGCGCCCTTCAGCGCGGCTTCCAGCGTGTCGAGATAGGTCTCGGCGATCGGCCGCACATAGGCGTTCGCTGCCGTCGTCACCATGCGCGGATACTCGCGGATCTCCGGCGCGAGTTCCGAGGACAGCGACAGCGACAAGGTCGGGAACCGTCGCGCGATCGCTTCCGCCGCCATCCGTTCATGCACCGGGTTGGCGTAGGCGTGAAGGAAGCAGATGGCGAGGCTGGTCACGCCCGCCGCGACCAGGGCTTCGACCTCACGCAGCGCGGCGTCTACATCGAGGGGACGCTCGATGCTGCCATCCGGGCCGAGCCGTTCCAGCGCCGGCCGCCGCCAGGGCCGCGGCACCAACGGCGCCGGCATCTCCAGGAACAGGTCGTACAGCTCGTATTTCCGCTCCCGCCCGATCTCCAGCACGTCTGTGAAGCCATCGGTGGTCAGCAGGCCGGTGGCCGCACCCTTGCGTTCGATCAGCGCATTGGTGAACAGCGTGGTGGCATGCACGACGCGGCCGATGGAGGACGGCGCGATGCCGCCCTTTTCTAGCAGCCGGTTCAGCCCGGTGATTGCCCCGCGGGAGGGATCGTCGGGTGTCGTGCTCTCCTTCCAGATCACCGCCCGTCCGTCCTGGGGATCCAGGATGACGAGGTCGGTGAAGGTACCGCCAATGTCGATGCCGAGCGAAAGCGACGCAGCCATGGTGTTCCTTGGACGCGATGATGAAACGATGAAGCGCGGGAAGGGGATCAGTCGCCGCGGATGTTGTTGGTCTCAACCACCTGGCGCCAACGGGCGCGGTCGCGGAGGATGCGCTCGGCGAAGGCGGGCCCGGCCTCGCCGATCGGGATCAGGCCGCGCTCCATCAGCGTGCGCGTGGTCTGCGGATCGCGCAGCGTGGCCTGGAAGATGTCGACCAGGCCGGCGACGATCTCGGCCGACAAGCCGGCCGGTCCCACCAGGCCGAACCAGTTGTTGATCTCGAGCGTCGGGAAGCGACCGGCCAGTGGCGCGAGTTCCGGCATCAGCGGCGTCGGTTCTGCCGCGGTGACGCCAAGGCCCTTCAATTGGCCGCCGCGGATGCTGCCGGCGACCTCGGCGACATTGGCCACCATCATGTCCACGCGCCCGGCCGAGACATCGAGCAGCGCCGGCGCGCCGCCGCGATAGGAGATGTGGTTCAGCGTCACGCCGACCGCATTGGCGAACAGCAGCGCGCCAAGCTGGTTGATCGACCCGTTGCCCGATGATGCGAAGGTCGCCGTGCCATTCTTCTGCCGCGCATAGGCAATCAGACCGTCAATGTCGTTGAACGGCGCATCGGGCCGCACCACCAGCGCCATCGGCGTGCCGGCGAGGTTCACGACCGGGGTCAGTTCACGATCGAGATCGAGGGGAATGGGGATACCCGGGATGGCGGGGGCGACGCTCATCATGCCCATGATGGCGCTGGCCAGGGTGGTCCCATCCGGCGCGGCGCGCGCCGCTGCCTGGGCGGCGATGAAGCCATAGGCGCCGCTGCGCACCTCCGGCACCGTCGCGACAGCGCGCACGCGCTGCATGCCCTCGGCCACCACGCGGAACAGGATGTCCACCGCCCCGCCGGGCGGGTAGCCGATGAACAGACGGATCGGCTGCGGGGGCGTCCAGGCGGCGCGTGCGGGGGCGAAAGGTGCTGCGGCAAGCGCTGTGGCGGCACCGAGCAGGGTGCGGCGTGGCAGGGGACGGAACGTGTCGGTCATGAGGCCTCCTTGCTTTACCGTCCGGCCCAGCGTCCCCGTGCCGCCAGGTTGGTCCCGGCGGTGATCAGGCGGTGCCGTTCATGCGTCCGCCGCATCGGCAGGTTCGATCCCGCTCCATGCTGTCGGGAGTGTTCGGCGGATTGCCGGGGCTGGCAACCGATACTCCGTCATGCCTTCATGACGAATTGGCATGAACCTGGGATCGGACCATGCGCCGCCACACGCCACCCACGGCCGCCCTGCAGGCCTTCGAGGCCTGCGCCCGCCACCTGTCGGTGTCCCGCGCCGCGGAGGAACTGCACCTGACGCAGAGCGCGGTCAGCCGGCAATTGGCGGGGCTGGAGGCGCTGTTGGGCGTGCGCCTGTTCCTGCGGGTGCGGCAGCGCCTGGTGCTGACCGGCGCGGCCGCATCCTATGCACCGCAGGTTCGCGCGGCGCTGGCACGGATCGAAAGCGCTACGCTGGAAGTGCTGGCGCATCAGGGGGCGGGCGGCACGCTGACGCTCGCGGTGCAGCCGACCTTCGGCACGCGCTGGCTGATGCCGCGCCTGCCGCGCTTCCTCGCGGCGCATCGCCGCATCGTGGTGAGTTTCCGCAACTACACGACGCGGCCGACACCGCTCGACTTCGCAGCGGAGGATGTGGACGCGGCGATCATGCTGGATGCCGGCGCCCGGCCGGGCATCGCCAGCCATCGGCTGGTGGCTGATCTGCGCGTGCCGGTCTGCGCGCCGTCGCTGATGGATGGCGGGGGAATGGCGACGGTGGCTGGCCTGGCGCGGCAAACCCTGCTGCAGCATTCGACGCGGCCACGCGCCTGGTCGGACTGGCTGGCGATGATGGGCGCGACCGATGTGGATGGCTTCCGCGGCCCTCGTTTCCATCATCATGCGATGGTGGCGGAGGCCGCGGCGCAGGGCATGGGCGTCGGGTTGATGCCGCGTTTCATGGTGGCGGAGGAATTGGCGAGCGGCCGGCTGGTGGTGCCCTTCGAGCGGTCGCTCGATGCCGGGGAGGGGTATGTGCTGGCCTATCCGGAGGCCTCGGCCGATCTGCCGGCGCTGCGGCTGTTCCGCGACTGGCAGCTTGCCGAAGCCGCCAGCGTCTAGATCCGCTCCCGTTCGCCTTGGCTCACGGCAGCGGCTCCGGCCTTCTGTTTTTCGAGCATCTTCACCCGATCAGGTGATTCCAGCTGATCGGGATCTGCACTAATCCGCCAGCCGGTCGGCCGGCCCGCCATAGGGGTAGTAGTCGGCGATCCGCATATGCTCATACGGCAAGGCGTCGAGCCGCACGGTGCCGAGGTATGGCTCGTCAGGCTCGACCAGCAGGATGGTCGGAGCAAAGCCGCTGTCGTCGAAGCCGCGGCGGAAATGCACGCGCGACTTGATCGCGATGACGTCGTAGTCGGCCGATGACAGGCCGAGGCCCCACAATTCCTCCGGCAGCATGATCTGCACCAGGAAGGGGCTGAGCACGACGACATTGCCCTCGCCGAAGCGGACGGCGATCCAGGATTGCCCCTTGCCGGTTGCCCGTGCCGTCGTGGCATCGGCGACCACCAGCACCGTGCCGGTGATGCGCACCGGCTTGCCGGCGGAAGGATCGACGCGACCGCCAATCTCCACCTCCACCGGATCGCCCGGCTTCGCGCCGGCCAGCGCCGCGATCGCCTCGGGTGCCGCGATCGTCGCGACCAGCGTGCGGGACAGGCCCTGGGCGACAATCTCCCGCAACAGCCAAGTGGCGTAGCCGGATCGGTCGCTGTGATCGGCCAGCACCACCGGCACACGGCCTTCCGCCACCGCCTGCCTTGCCAGGGCCACGCCATCGGCGATGCGATGCACGGTCGCGCTGGTGGCCAGTGCATCGCGTCGCCGCCACGCCCAGCCGGCCATGTCGCGCGCAATGCGTTGCGCGAGGTCCGGCTTGCCGTTGGTCAGCACCTGGAAGGTCATGCCGCCATCGGGCACGTCGCTCCATGGAAAGCCGAAGAAGACGTTGACGAAGACATCCGGCTCGCGCGCTTCCCAGGTCAAGGCGCGCTGCACCAGGTCCGACCACGGCGGCGCGCCAGTCCATTGCAGCACGGTTGGCGTCAGGATCGGCAGCTTCAGTGTTGTGGTTGTGGCGCGGAAGTCGCCGCGAATCGAGCGCACCAGCATGCGCGCCGCGCGCTGCCCCTGCAGATGCATGTCGTAGTGCGGGAAGTACTTCACGCAGAAGGCCATGTCGGCATGGGCGAGGAACTCGGCGTCTTCATTGCCGTGCGGATCGAAGGTCGCGGCGATGCGTGCCTGCGGCCCCAGCACGGCGCGCACGCGCTTGGCGATCTCGGCTTCCGGCCGCGGGACGCCACGCACGCCCATGGCGCCATGCAGCGCGAGGTAGGCGCCGTCGAACGGCCCCCGTGCCATCAGTTCCTCGATCTGCCGGTTCACGAAGATTTCGAAGGCCGCGTTCGTGATCCAGCCCGAACCCGTCCCGGTCCTGGGCCACAGCGGTGACTCGATGCCAACCAGTTCCACGCCGTCGAACTCGCGCGCCACTTGCACGAAGCCGCCCATGTATCCCTTGGGGTCGGTTGCAAGCAGCGCCTCGCCTGCGGCGGGGGAACCGGGGTAGCGGAAATCATCCTCCGTCGTGTCGAAGGGCAGGAAGGTGACGGTTTCGTGTGCGAATTGCAGGACGGCGATGCGCATCTCAGAACCGATCGGCGCGATAGGGCGCGGGATCGATGAACGGCGTCTCGCCATCCATCATCTCGGCCAGCAACCGGCCGGTGGTTGGCCCCAGCGTGAAGCCCTGATGGGCATGGCCGAACGCGCACCAGACGCCCTGCTGGCCGGGCAATTGGCCGATGATCGGCAGCATGTCCGGCGTGCACGGGCGGACGCCCATCCAGGGTTCGCGCTCCACCGCGTTGCCCAGCGGCAGCAGCGTGCGCGCCACCGGCTCGGCCCGTGCGAGCTGGACCGGCGTCGGTGCTTCGTCGATGCCGGCGAACTCCGCACCGGTCGTCAGCCGCACCCCGGCGCGCATCGGCGCCAGCAGGAACGCGCTTTCGGTGTCCAGCACCGGCCGATTGAGCACGGCATTGCCCTGCAGGCGGAAGTGCTTGTGGTAGCCACGCTTGCCGAAGGTCGGCGGATCATAGCCAAGCGGCTTCGTCACCTTGTTCGCAAAGGCGCCGAGGGCGACGACGACCTGCTCGGCCTCGGCCGGCCCGTCGCTGGTCTGCACGCGCCAGCCATTGCCGACGCGACCAATCGAGGTCGCGTCGCCGATCAGGAAGCGCCCGCCCGCTTCCTTGAATCGCGCGGCGTAGGACATCACCAGCCCATGCGGGTCGCTGACCGACACCGGGTCGGTCCAATGGATAGCGCCGTGGCGTGCCTTCAGCAGCGAGGGTTCCGCGGCGGCCAATGCCTGGCCGTCCATGGCGGCGAAACTGACACCGTGCAGCCGCTTGCCTTCCTCGGCCTGGGCCAAGGCGTGATTGAAGCTCACCTCATCGGAGAACATGCGGATCCAGCCGATCGGGCGCAGCAGCGGCATGGCGTCGGTGCCGCGGGCAATCGCGTAGTGCTCGTCGAGGCAGGTCTCGATCAGCTTCGCATAGGCCTCGGCGATGCGTGCATAGCGCTGCGGTTCCGAGTTCCACCAATAGCGCAGAAGCGGCGTGGCGAGACCCGGCAGCGCCCCCCAATGGTAGTAGGCGTCGATCGACTTGTTGCGCGCGATGCGCAGGATCTCGGACATGTCGCGCGGGAAGGGATGCGGGTGCACCGCCTCCCGCTGGATCAGACCGCCATTGCCGAAGGAGGCACCGAGCCCGGGCTCCTGCCGATCCACCAGCAGCACGTCATGGCCGCGCCGGCGCAGATGCAGCGCCACCGAGACGCCCACCATGCCCGCACCCAGAACAATCACCGAAGAAGGCATGCCGCAACGATCCCCATGTCAGATACGCGCCATGCGGCGCGGTAGAACAGTGCCATCGCGTCTCAGCGCGGCGCGTTCACGCGCCGGCCGATCTCCTGCGCGATGCGCGCCTGGTCGGCAACGAAGACCGCGAAGCGATCCGGCGGCATCGCCACGCCCTCAAGGCCCAGGGACGCGAATTGCTGCCGCACCTCAGCATCCGCCACGGCTGTGGCAACCGCCGCGTGGATGCGGCCCACCATCGGCGCCGGCGCGCCGGCAGGCAACCACAGGCCGAACCAGTTCACCACATCGAATCCGGCCAGGCCCTGTTCCTGCAGCGTCGGCACCTCCGGCATGCCCGTCCAGCGCCGCGCGCCGGTGATGCCCAGCGCGCGCACCGCTCCGGACTGCACATGCTGGAGCGCGATCTGCGTGCCCACGAAGAACATGTCCACACGCCCGGCGAGCAGGTCGGTCATGCCCTCGGCCACGCCGCGATAGGGCACGGAGAGGATGTCCGTCCCGGTCATCGTCTTCATGAGCTCGGCGGGAATGTGGCTTGCCGTGCCGTTGCCGGCATTGACGTAGGTCAGCCTGCCGGGATCGCGCTTCGCCAGGGCGATCAGTTCCGGCAGGGTCGTGGCCGCGACGGAAGGATGCACGATCAGCGCCTGGCCGAAATTCTGCGCCGCGAGCGTCACATGGGTGAAGTCGCGGACCGGATCGTAGGTGACGTTGTCGTTGAAGGGCGGGATGTTGGTGTGCGACGCCGTGGTGAACAGCCAAGTGTAGCCATCCGGCGGTTGCCGGGCCACGAAGGTCGTGCCGACCAGCCCGCCGCCGCCGGCACGGTTCTCGGCGATGATGGGCTGGCCCAGCAGCGGCTGCATCTTCGGCAGAATGGCGCGCAGGATCAGGTCGGGCGGCCCGCCCGGAGAAGATGGCACCACGACGCGGATCGGTCGCGAGGGCCAGTCCGCCGGCATCTGCGCCAGCGCCGGTGTGATGCCGGCCAGCCCCGCCAGCCCGGCCATGACCTGTCGTCGCGTCACACCGTTCATCGCCACGCGCTCCCGTTCAGCCCAGCCGGACCGGCGCGTCGGTGCGCGCCGATTCCAGGATCGCTTCCAACACCTGCACGTTGTGCACCGCATCGCCGCCGGGCAGCACAAGCGGGCGCCCGGTCGCGGCGGCCTGTGCGAAATGCTCGAGTTCCGCGCATTCGGTGCTGGTCTTGGGGAAGGAGATCACCTGCGGCCGTTGCTTTACGCCGATATTGGCGCGGTCGATGCGGCACAGCTTCAGGTCCCAGGTTGTCAGATGCTCGACATCCCCGACCTCGGCCCACCCCTCCGAGCCGAACACCTGCAGCCGCCACGTCTCCGCCGTGGCGATCACGGTGCCGAGGTAGCCGGTCGCGCCACCCTTGAAGCGGAACAGCATCGACGTGGTGTCGTCCATGCCAAAATCCTGCACCAGGCGGAAGCTCTGCGCCGTCACCTGCGCGATCGGTCCGGCCAGTGACAGCATCGCATCCACCACATGCACGCCGCGCCCGGTCATGCCGCCGGCCGGGCCTTCGTTGCGGTCATGCCGCCAATGCCCCTGCGGGAAGCGGTAGGCGCTGGGGCCGCAGAAATTCCCTTCCATGTGCAGAAGCCGGCCGAGCGTGCCGTCCGCCAACAGGGTCCGGATGCGCTGCAGGGCGGGCTGGAAGCGCCAGTTGTAGCCGGCCGACAGCGTCACCCCGGCATCGGCGCAGGCCTGCGCGGCGCGCGCGGCCGCCGCCGCATTCACGCCGAGCGGCTTCTCGGTGAAGACATGCTTGCCGGCCGCCGCCGCGGCGACGATCTGGTCGGTGTGCTGCGTGTGCGGGGTCGCCAGCACCACCGCGTCGACGTCGGGGTCGGCCAGCGCCGCGCCGTAGTCATCCAGCATGCGCAGGCCGTGCTCGGCGGCGAACCCGGCAGCCTTGGACGGCGTGCGTGTCGCCGCGGCGGTGAAGCGGAGATGCGGACTGGTCTTCGGCACATTCCGCACGAGGTTCTGACCCCATGCCCCAAGCCCGATGATGGCGGCGCGAATCATGCCGTGGTGGCCCCCTGCAATCGGCCGTTCGGCCGGTCGCTTCATCTTAGTCGCACGCCTCGCCATGGCGAGGGGGGGATGCCACGAAGCCGCCCCGGTTCGACCATCGTCGCCATCGGAGTCGGCGGAGCGGGGGTCTGCAGGGCGGCCCGGGTCCATCCCCGACCGCGCGAAGCAGACCTGCCACGGCGCACCACGGCCCGGAGCCACGCGCGCCAAGCGCCGCCGCGCCGGGGCCGCGGTGATCGCGGCGGCGGCCGGCGCATCACCCGCGGGGCAGAGGCCCCGGGGCGCAGCGTGTCCGGCTCAGGCCTTGCCGGCCATCTTCGCGACGGTTGCGGCCAGGGCCTTGTCCATCACCTCGATCAGCGTGTCGCATTCCGACTTGGTGATCACCAGCGGCGGCGAGAACACGATGGTGTTGGAATGCCGCGACCCACCGCCGGACCGCCCGACGATCACGCCATTGGCCTTGCAGAAATCCACCACGCCCTGCACCAGAGCGCCCTCCAACTGCACCTTGCTCTCGCGGTCGGTGACCAGTTCCACGCCGATCAGCAGGCCCTTGCCGCGGACGTCCCCGGTAATGGCGTGCTTGAACAGCGTGGCCTTGAAGCCGTCCATCAGATAGGCGCCCATCGCCGCGGCGCGCTCGGGCAGCTTCTCCTCAAGCATGATCTCGATGTTGCGCACCGCCACCGCCGCGGCCACCGGATGCCCGCCATAGGTGTTCACCTGCATCACCTGGCGCGCTTCCGCGACCTCGCCGAGGAAGCTCTCGAAGACGCGGTTCTTCACCACGGTCGCGGCAATCGGCAGATAGGCGGAAACGATGCCCTTTGCCACGGCCATGATATCCGGGCTGATGCCGTAATGCTGGTGGGCGAACATCTTCCCGGTGCGACCGAAGCCGTTGATCACCTCATCGACATGCAGCAGCACGTCGTATTTGCGGCAGATCGCCTCGACCTTCGGCAGGTAGTCATCCGGCGGCACGGCCACGCCGACCGCGGACATGATCGGCTCGACGATGACCTCGGCGACCGTCTGCGGCCCTTCGGCCAGGATCGTGGCTTCGAACGCGGTCGCGCAGGCGGTCTTGCAGGACGGATATTCCAGCCCGAGGGGGCAGCGATAACAGGTCGGCGCCGGCACATGGATGAACTCGCCCGCATAGGGCTCGAACTTCATCTTGCGCTCGCCCATGCCGCCGGCCGCGAGCGTCGCCAGCGTCGTGCCGTGATAGGCATAGTGCCGGGCGATGGTCTTGAAGCGGAACTGGCCGGGAAACTCGTGCTTGGCGTATTGCCGCGCGACCTTGAAGCCCGCCTCGTTCGCCTCCGAGCCCGAATTGACGAAATAGGTGTGGTAGTCGCCACCCATCAGCGCGCCGATCTGCTCGCCGAGCCGTGCGGCGGGCAGGTTCATCGCCGTATGCGGGTAGTAGGCGATCTGCTGCATCTGCTCGGCAGCGATCTCGGCGAGTTCGGTTCGCCCATAGCCGATGTTGACGCACCACAGCCCGGCCATGGCGTCGAGATACGTCGTCCCATCAGCGTCGACGATGGTCGAACCCTGCCCACCGGTGACTACGATCTGAGTCTTTTCCAGCGCGCGGTGCTGCACGATCGGGTGCATCACATGAGCGAGGTCCTGCGCGACGACGCGCTTGCGTTCCTCGGGATCCGGCTGGTTGGTGAGCGACATGAGGCACCTCGCGATGGCTATTGCTTGTCCCCCATCGTCGCTCCGCTTCGCGATGGAGGAAAGGGCGAAGACGCGCCGGCGTCGCGATGCGAGACGTTCGCATTTTCCATCGCGCCAGGCGCCTGACCCCATTCCCCGCCTCGCCATGCTGATCTACGCTCCCGCGCAATGCGTGCCTGGCATCCAACGACCGGGACGACGCTTCGGGACAAGCCTTCGTCACGGCCCATCGCACAGGAGACCCCAACCGATGAGCCTTTCCGCGACGCGCCGCCACCTTCTCGGTACCGGCCTGGCACTCGGCATTGCCCCGGCCGTCCAGGCGCAATCCTATCCGACACGTCCGATACGCCTGGTCGTGCCTTTCGCACCCGGCGGCGGCGTGGACGCGGTGGCGCGCATTGTCGCCGATCCGCTCGGGGCGCTGCTTGGGCAGCCGGTGGTGGTGGAGAACCGCGCCGGCGCCGGCGGCGCGATCGGTGTGGACGCCGTCGCGAAATCGCCCCCGGACGGCTATGCGCTGTCCATGGTGAGCCCCGGCAACATGACCGCCGGGCCTGTCGTGCGGCCGACACCCTATGATCCGCTCGCACTGGGCTATGTCAGCATGGTCACGCGCAGCCCGCTGTTGCTGGTTGCCCGCAACACCCTGCCGGCGACTGACCTCGTCTCCTTCGTCGCGCTGCTGAAGCGCGAACCCGATGCGATCCGCTTTGCCTCGGGCGGCGTGGGCACCGGCACGCATCTCGCGGGCGAGTTGATGAACCTGCGTCTCGGCGTACGGATGGTCCATGTTCCCTATCGCGGCACCGGGCCGGCGCTGACCGACCTGGTCGCCGGCAATGTCGACATCTTCTTCAGCGATGCCTCGGCCTGGCCGATGGTGCAGCAGGGGCAATTGCGCCTGCTCGCCGTCAGCTCGGCGTCATCCTGGGCGACCTCGCCGCAGACGCCGTCGGTCGGCACGGCGGTCCAGGGCTTCGACATCTCCAACTGGTACGGCATCATCGCTGCGGCGGGGACACCAGAGCCGATCCGCGCACGCCTCGCCGCCGAGATCGCCAAGGTGCTGGCGCGTCCGGAGGTCGCCGAGATGCTTGGTCGCATCGGCTTCGATGCCGCACCGATGCCGCCCGCCGAATTCGCCGCCTTCGTGCGCACCGAACTCGAGACCTGGAGGGCCGTCGTCCAGGCGGCCAGTATAAGTGCCGTTGACTGACGCCGGGGCCTTCCTCCGCTCGCCCGCAGCGCCAGCCGCATCATTGCAAGGGACAGAATGACCAAGACCGCGCGCCTGGCCGTCGATATCGGCGGCACATTCACCGACCTCGTCCTCGCCTTGCCCGACAGGTCGCTGTCCACGAAGGTGCTGACCACGACCGATGCACCTGAACGCGCGGTGCTGGAAGGCACCGCCACCATCCTGGCGCAGGCGGGCATCGCCGCGGCCGACCTGGCGCTGGTGATCCATGGCACCACGCTGGCCACCAATGCGCTGATCGAACGCAAGGGCGCGCGCACGGCGCTCGTGACCACCGAGGGTTTTCGCGATTCCCTTGAAATGGCCTATGAGCACCGGTTCGAGCAGTACGACCTGTACATGGAGCGGCCCGAACCCCTGGTGGCGCGCCCAATGCGCTTCGAAGTGCCCGAGCGGGTCGCCGCCGATGGCGAGGTGCTTCTGCCGATGGATGAGGCATCGCTCGATCGCATCGGCGCTGCGGCGAAGGCTGAAGGCGTCGAGGCACTCGCGATCTGCTTCCTCCATGCCTACCAGAACGACGCACATGAACGCCGCGCCCGGGCGATCCTGTCGCGGTATCTGCCGGCCGAGGTGATCGCGATCTCGTCGGAGGTCTGCCCCGAGATCCGCGAATACGAGCGCACCTCGACCACCGTCGCCAACGCCTATGTGCTGCCGCTGATGGAGAGCTACCTGCGGCGGCTCGAGGACGGGCTGAAGGCGCTCGGCGCCACCTGCCCGCTGCTGCTCATCATGTCCTCGGGCGGCATCACGACCATCGAGACCGCGCGACGATTCCCGATCCGCCTGGTGGAATCCGGCCCGGCGGGGGGTGCGATCCTCGCGCAGATCCTCGCCGCCGAGAACGGCATCGACCGCGCTCTGGCCTTCGACATGGGCGGCACCACGGCGAAGATCACGCTGATCGACGACATGAAGCCCCAGCAGGCGCGGCATTTCGAGATCGCCCGCGCCGCGCGCTTCGTCAAAGGCAGCGGCATCCCGGTGCGCATCCCGGTGATCGACATGGTCGAGATCGGCGCCGGCGGCGGGTCCATCGCGCGTGTCGACGGTCTCGGCCGCATCACGGTCGGGCCGGACAGCGCGGGGTCGATGCCGGGGCCGGCCTGCTATGGCCGCGGCGGCACCATGCCGACTGTCACCGATGCCGACCTGGTACTGTCCTGGATCGATCCCGCGCTGTTCGCCGGCGGTCAGATCACGCTGAATCCGGCCGCATCCGGCACCGCCTGCGCGACGACCGTCGCCACGCCTCTGTCGATGACGGTGGAGACGGCCGCCCTTGGCATCACCGAGATCGTCACGGAGACGATGGCGAATGCCGCCCGCGTCCACGCCGTCGAGAACGGCAAGGAGACCACGGGACGCACCATGATCGCCTTCGGCGGCGCCGCACCGTTGCACGCCGCGCGCATGGCGGCGAAGCTCGGGATGGATCGCGTGCTGGTGCCGGTCGGTGCTGGTGTCGGTTCCGCGCATGGCTTCCTTGGCGCACCGATCGGCTATGAGGTGGTGCGCACGCGCCTTGTCAGCCTCAACGCCTTCGACGCCACGCTGGTGAACGGGCTGTACGACGCCATGCGCATCGAGGCCGAGGCGGTCGTCCGCCTCGGCGCACCGGACGCCGCCGTGCAGGAAACCCGCACCGGCTTCATGCGCTATCGCGGCCAGGGACATGAGGTGGCGGTCACGCTGCAGGACGGACCCTACACGGATGGCGACGGCACCACCGCCTTCCGTGCCGCCTTCGAGGCGACCTACCACGCGCTGTACGGCCGCATCATCCCGAAGCTGGAGATCGAGGTGCTGACCTGGACGCTCTCGCTGGCCGAGGCGAAGCCGCTGCCCGCGCGCATTGCCGATCCACCACCCGCGGCAGCGCCACCACCTGCCGGCACCCGCCGCATCATCGACCCCGGCACCGGCGGCCCGGTACAGGCCGCGATCTACGACCGCGCCACCTTGTTGCCCGGTGCGCGCATCGCCGGCCCCGCGGTGATCGTGGAGGCCGAGACTTCGACCCTGGTGCCCGATGGCTTCCGCGCCGGCCCCAATGCCGCCGGCCACCTGCTGATCGAAAGGATCGCCCGATGAGCAACATGATCGGCGAGATCGAGATCCAGATCCTCTGGAACCGCCTGCTCTCGGTGGTCGAGGAACAAGCGCAGACGCTGGTGCGCACCGCCTTTTCCACCGCGGCGCGCGAGGCCGGCGACATCTCCGCCGGCGTCTTCGACATGAAGGGTCGGATGCTGGCGCAGGCCGTCACCGGAACGCCCGGGCACATCAACTCGATGGCGCGCTCGGTCGTGCATTTCCTCGACGCCTTCCCGGCCGCGACGTTGAAGGATGGCGACATCCTGATCACCAATGACCCTTGGAAGGGCACCGGGCATCTGTTCGACCTGACGGTGGTCACGCCCATCTTCCTTGACGGCCGTGCGGTCGCGCTGTTCGCCAGCACGACGCATGTGGTCGATATCGGCGGCCTCGGAGTCAGCGCGGAAGGGCGGCAGATCTACCATGAAGGGCTCTACATCCCGCTGATGTACCTGGCGCGGGAAGGGCAGATGAATGACGACCTGCTCGGAATGGTCCGCGCGAATGTGCGCGAACCGGTGCAGGTGGTCGGCGACATCTATGCGCTGATCGCCTGCAACGAAAAGGGCGGCACCCGGCTCGTCGAGATGATGCGCGAGTTCAAGCTGCGCGACCTCGAGAAGCTTGGCGAAGAAATCATCACCCGCAGCCGCCGCGCCATGGCCGACATCATCGCGAAACTGCCGCAAGGATCGTGGTCGGCCGCCATGACGATCGACGGCTTCGAGGCACCGGTGACGCTTGCCGCGACGTTGACCATCGCAGGCGACCGCGTGCTGGTGGACTACACCGGCACCTCGGGCCTGTCGCGCTACGCCATCAACTGCCCGATCTGCTACACGGATGCCTATACCGCGTTCGGGGTGAAGGCGGCGCTGGCGCCGTGGATCCCCAACAATACCGGCACGCTGGATGCAGTGATCGTCACCGCGCCGGAGAACACCATCGTCAATGCGCCGCACCCGGCCGCGGTCTATGCGCGGTCGGTCATCGGGCACATGCTGCCGGATGTCGTCTATGGCTGCCTCGACCAGGCAATGCCGGACACGGTGCCGGCCGAAGGCACCTCCAGCCTGTGGAATCTCTCCCTGCTCGCCGGCCACGGGCTGACCGGCTCGGAAGGCTCCGCCGTGCGCGCCTTCAACGTGACCACCTTCCATTCGGGCGGGGCCGGCGCACGGCCCAGGCAGGACGGGCTGTCGGCCACGCCCTTTCCGTCGGGCGTGCGCAACGTGCCGGTCGAGATCACCGAGGCGATCACGCCGCTGGTGGTGTGGAAGAAGGAGTTCCGGCAGGGGTCCGGTGGACCGGGCCGGCAGCGTGGCGGCCTCGGCCAGCGCATGGAGATCGAGAACCGCGACGCGGTCGCCTTCGGCATCCAGGCCCGGTTCGAACGCGGTGAATACCCGGCGCGCGGACGGTCCGGCGGCGCGGCGGGCGGGCTGGGGCGGCTGTCGCTCGGCTCGGGCACGGCGCTGAAGGTGAAGGGCTTCCAGGTGATCCCGGCCGGCGACCGCCTGATCGTTGAGATGCCGGGTGGCGGCGGGTACGGCGACCCGTTCACCCGTGATCCGCTGCAGGTGGCGCGCGACGTGCGCTACGGCCTCATCGATCCGGAACAGGCCGAGGCCGCCTACGGCGTGATCCTCACCGCCGCCGGAGAGCCGGATCCGGCGGCCACCGCGGCACGCCGCGCCGCGCGCTGAATCACGGAGGGGGCGATGGACAACGAGGTCAAACGCATCGGTGTCATCGCTCCGCCCGCGAATGTCGCGCTGGAACGGGAACTGCCCCGCTATCTGCCCGACGGCGTGGTCACCAGCCACAATCGCCTGTCGCGCCCCGAGGCACGGCTGACCAAGGAATCGCTGCTCGCCATGGGCGAGAGTGCGATGCGCGCCGCGACCGACCTCGCCTATGCGCGGCCGGATGTCGTCATGTATGGCTGCACCAGCGGGTCCTTCCTCGACGGCTTCGGCAATGAGGCGAAGATCGCTGAACGCATCACTGGCCTGATCGGCGTGCCGGCCTTCACCACCTCCACCGCCGTGCTCGAGGCGCTGCGCGCGGTCGGCGCGCGGCGTGTCTTCATGGTCACGCCCTATCCCGAGGACATGAATCAGCATGAGGTGAAGTTCCTCGCGCATCATGGCTTCGAAGTGCCTGCCTATGATTCCTTCCGCTGCGCGCTGAGCGAGGAGATCCGCGCCATCTCCTCGCAGGACGTGGCGGCGCTGGTGTTGCGCAACCGCGACGCCATCGCCGGCTGCGACGCGGTCTTCATCTCCTGCACCAACCTGCTCGTGCTCGACCAGATCGCGGCGCTGGAGCAGGCGCTCGATTGCCCGGTGATCACCTCCAACCAGGCCTCGCTCTGGGCGGCGCTGCGGCGGCTCGATGTGCCGACGGCGTCGATCGCCTGCGGGCGGCTGTTCCGCTAGAGCAGATCCCGATCAGGTGGAATCACCTGATCGGGTGAAGATGCTCGAAAAAACAGAAGGCTGGAGCCGCCGTGGTGAGCCAAGGCGAACGAGAGCGGATCTAGCGGTTCTTCCAGGCCGGCTTGCGCTTCTCGGCGAAGGCCCTGGGGCCTTCGATGTAGTCCTCGCTGTCGATGTTGCGTTGCTGCGCGGGGTAGATTGTGCCGATCGCCTCCTGCAGGGTCGGCTTGTCCATCCCGGCATAGACCGCCTGCTTGGAGGCGCGCACCGCAAGCGGCGAGCATTCCAGTATCAGCCCGGCCCAGCGCTTCGCGGCTTCCAGCGACTGGCCCTGCGGCACCACCTCGTTGACGAAGCCGAGCGCTCGGCCTTCTTCCGCGCCGACACGCCGCCCGGTCAGGATCATCCCCAGCGCATGCTTCTGCCCGATCATGCGCGGCAGCCGATGCACGCCACCGGCGCCGGCGATCAGCCCGACCCGCGGTTCCGGCAATGCGAAGATGGCATTCTCCGCGGCGATGATCAGGTCGCAGGCCAGCGCGATCTCGAAGCCGCCACCCATGGCGATGCCGTTCACCGCGGCGATCACAGGCTTGTCGAGGTCGTAGCGCTTGGTCAGTCCGGCGAAGCCCGAGGCCGGCGACGGCCCACGCTTGCCGGCCGCCTGTACCTTCAGGTCGTTGCCAGCGGAGAAGGCGCGGTCGCCCGCGCCGGTGACGATCGCGACCCAGAGATCGGGGTTGGCGGCGAAGTCGTTCCAGACCTGGTCGAGCTCCTGATGCGCCTCGCTGTGCAGGGCGTTCATCACCTCGGGCCGGTTCAGCGTGACGATGCGTAGCCGGCCTTCATCCTCGACGATGCAGTGGTTCACGGCGTTGTTCTCCCTATTCGGCGGTCCAGCCGCCATCGACCACGATCGACGAACCCGTCATTAGCCCCGCGGCGTCGCCGGCGAGGAACAGAATCGCTCCCATCAGGTCCTCGACCTGGCCGATGCGGCCGAGCTTGATTCTGGACAGCACGTTCGCCTTGAAGGCGGCATCCTGGAAGAAGGGCCGGGTGAGTGGTGTCTCGATGAAGGTTGGGCAGACCGTATTCACGCGAATTCTATGCGTGGCGAGATCGATCGCCATCGCCTTGGTCATCCCCTCCATGCCCCATTTCGACGCGCAGTAGATGGTCCGGTTCGCCCCGCCGACATGGCCCATCTGCGATGAGATATTGATGATGGACCCCGCTTGGCCTGCAGCGACCAGCCGCATCGCCACCGCCTGGGCAACGAAGAAGGCCGAGCGCAGGTTGAGGTCCATCACCGCGTCGTAGTCGTCCAGCGTGACATCGGTGAAGGGCTTGGGCCGGTTGGTGCCGGCATTGTTCACCAGCACGTCGAAGGGTTCGGCCGCGGCGATGGCATTCCGCGCCGCCACCACGTCCAGCACGTCGAGCGTCAACGCGTCCGCCGCACCGCCGGCGGCGCGGATTGCGGTCGCGGCGTCCTCGATCTCGGCAGCGCTGCGCGCGACCAGCGTGACATGCGCGCCCGCCTCCGCCAGCGCCGCGGCGGCGGCCAGGCCGATCCCGCGCCCGGCGCCGGTGACCAGCGCGCGTCGGCCGTCCAGGCGAAGGCTCGGCGTCTTCGGCAATCGCATCGGTTCAATCCGCCGCGGTGGCGTAGGGGATGTTGCGCCCGCCATAGCGGCGCACGCGGATATTGGCCTGTTCGGCATGGCCCGCGAAGCCTTCCAGCATGCACAGCCGCGAGCAGTATTCGCCGATCCTCGCCGATGCCTCATCGGTGAGGACGCGCTGATAGGTGACGGTCTTGAGGAACTTGCCGACCCACAGGCCGCCCGTGTAGCGGGCTGCCTTCTTCGTGGGCAGGGTGTGGTTGGTGCCAATCACCTTGTCCCCGAAGGAGACGTTGGTGCGCGGCCCGAGGAACAGCGCGCCGTAGTTGGTCATCCTCGCGAGGAAATAGTCCGGGTCGCGCGTCATGACCTGCACATGCTCGGAGGCGATGCGGTCCGCCTCGCGGACCATCTCGTCCTCATCCTCGCAGACGATCACCTCGCCGTAGTCCTCCCAGGCTTTCCGGGCGACGGCGGCGGTGGGAAGGATGGTCAGCAGGCGCTCGACCTCGGTCATCGTCTCACGGGCGAGCTTCTCGGAATTGGTCAGCAGGATGGCCGGGGAGTTCGGCCCATGCTCCGCCTGGCCGAGCAGATCGGTGGCGCAGAGTTCGCCGTCCACCGTCTCATCGGCGATGACCAGCGTCTCGGTCGGTCCGGCGAACAGGTCGATGCCGACGCGGCCGTACAATTGTCGCTTCGCCTCTGCGACGAAGGCGTTGCCCGGCCCGACCAGCATGTCCACGGCCTCGATGCTGGCCGTGCCAAGCGCCATGGCGCCGACTGCCTGGATGCCGCCGAGGCAGTAGATGACATCCGCCCCGGCCATGTGCTGTGCCGCGACGATCGCCGGCGCAGGCCGGCCCTCGAATGGTGGCGCGCAGGTGATGATGCGCTGGCAACCGGCGACCTTGGCCGTCACCACCGACATGTGGGCGGACGCCAGCAGAGGATACTTGCCCCCCGGCACGTAGCAGCCGACCGAGTTCACGGGGATGTTCCTGTGGCCAAGGACCACGCCCGGCAGCGTTTCCACCTCGATATCGCGCAAAGCGTCCTTCTGGTGCTGCGCGAAGTTGCGGACCTGTTCCTGTGCGAAGCGGATGTCGTCGAGGTCGCGGGGCGACAGCTGCGCCAGGCAGTCGCGGATCTCGGCGTCCGTCAGGCGAAAATCGGCGCGGTCCCATTTGTCGAAGCGGATCGACATCTCCCGCACCGCAGCATCGCCGCGCGCGGCGATGTCGGCGAGGATGCCTTCGACCGTGGCACGGACCTTCGCGTCGTCCTCGGCCCGCGCCTCGGCATCGCGGCTGCGCTTGAGATGGCGTGCCATGGTCGTTTCCCTCTGCTGACCTGCAAGGCCTAGCCCCTGGCCGGGCGGTGTCAACCGGGACATGCAGGGGGCTATGCTGCGGCGCCGTGGCGGCTTAGCCTTTCCCCGCTGGCTGTGAACCTCGCACGGCCATGTCTGGCATTCCCGGGCCAACGGGATGCAACGGGATGGGAAGCAGGAATGACAGATATCCGATACCTGGCGCCGAAGACGCTCGATGAGGCCGTGGGCGCCTATGCCGCAGCCGCCGGCGCGGCGCGCATCCTGGCGGGTGGGACCGACCTGCTGGTGCAGATGCGCAACGGCGTGGCGAAACCTGGCACCATCATCGACATCAAGAAGATCGCCGAGATGACGGCAATCGAGGACCTTGGCGGCGGCGCCTTCCGCATCGGCGCGGCGGTCTCCGGTGCCGTGCTTGGCGAACACAAGGCCTTCGGCAAGGCCTGGCCCGGCGTGCTGGAGGCGATCAACCTGATCGGGTCCAAGCAGGTGCAGGGCCGTGCCTCGCCCGGCGGCAACCTGTGCAATTCCTCCCCGGCGGGCGACAGCGTGCCGGCCATGGTCGCGGCTGGCGCGGTGGTCACCGTGCAAGGCCCGAACGGGCGTCGGGACATGCCGGTGGAAGCGGTGCCGGCCGGGCCGGGGCGCACCAACCTGGCCCCGGGCGAGATCGTCGTGTCCTTCACCCTGCCGGCGCGGCCCAAGGGGGCGTCGGACGCCTATCTGCGCATGATCCCGCGTACCGAGATGGACATCGCCGTGGTCGGCCTCGGCGTGAGCCTGACGATGGAGGGCGGCGTGGTGAAGGCCGCCCGTGTCGGCCTCGGTGCCGTGGCGCCAACCGTGCTGCTGGTCGAGGATGCGGCCAAGGCGCTGATCGGATCGCGGCTCGAGGATGCGGCGGTGGAAGCGGCCGCGGCGGCCTGCCGCGCCGCCTGCAAGCCAATCAATGACAAGCGCGGCACCATTGCCTACCGGACCAAGGTGGCGGGGGTGCTGCTGAAGCGCGTGGTGGCGATCGCCGCCGCACGCGCCGGGGGGAACTGAGACCATGTCCAAGATGCATGTCACCACGTCGATCAATGGGGAGCCGATGGAGTTCCTCTGCGATCCTTCGGCCAGCATGCTGGATGTGCTGCGCGGGCCGCTCGGCTTGACCGGCACCAAGGAAGGCTGCGGCACCGGCGATTGCGGCGCCTGTTCGATCACCGTCGATGGCCGGCTGGTCTGTTCGTGCCTGATGCTCGCTGCCGAGGCCGAGGGGCATGAGATCGCGACCATCGAAGGCATGGCCCATGGCGAGACGCTGCATCCGCTGCAGCAGAAGTTCCTGGAGATGGCCGCGCTGCAATGCGGCATCTGCACGCCGGGCGTGCTGATGGCGGCGCGCTCGCTGCTCGAGAAGAACCCCGATCCGACCGAGCATGAGGTGCGCTTCTACCTGGCGGGCAATCTCTGCCGCTGCACCGGCTACGACAAGATCGTGCGCGCCGTCATGGAGACGGCCGCTGACATGAGGGAGGCCGCGCGATGAACGACATGTCCAACAAGTGGATCGGTGCCCGCACGATCCGCCCCGACGGTGCCGACAAGGTCACCGGCCGCGCCGCCTATGCCGCCGACAACAGCGTGTCCGGCATGATCTGGGGCAAGGTTCTGCGCAGCCCGCACGCGCATGCGGTCATCAGGTCGATCGACACCTCCAAGGCCGAGGCGCTGCCCGGCGTGAAGGCCGTGGTCACGGCGAAGGACCTGGTGGACTTCCCGATCGACAAGTCCGTGATGCTCGGCATCCAGGACATGCGCTGGATGGCGCGCAACATCCTGGCGAAGGAAAAGGCGCTGTTCCACGGCCATCCGGTCGCCGCAGTCGCCGCCATCAGCGAGGATGTGGCCGCCGAGGCCTGCAAGCTGATCGTCGTGGACTACGAGGTGCTGCCGCACGCGATCGAGATCGAAGACGCCATCAAGCCCGACGCGCCGATCCTGCACGACTGGGTGCGGCATGAGGGCAAGCCGTCCAACATCGCCGGCACCATGGTGCTGAAGACCGGCGATGTGGAGAAGGGCTTCGCCGAGGCCGACATCATCGTCGAGCGCACCTTCACCTCCCGCCCGGTCCACCAGGGCTACATCGAACCGCACGCCTGCACGGTGTCCTATGCGGCGGATGGGCGGGTGACGATCTGGTCGTCCTCGCAGGGCCAGTTCATGGTCCGGGCGATGACCTCGCTGCTGACGGACATCCCGCAGAGCAACATCCGCGCCTTCCCGGCCGAGATCGGTGGCGGCTTCGGCGGCAAGACCATCGTCTATCTCGAGCCTGTCGCGGTGATGCTGTCCAAGAAGTCGGGCCGCCCGGTGAAGATCGTGATGTCGCGCGATGATGTGATGCGCGCGACCGGCCCGGCGCCGGGTTCGCTGTCCACCGTCAAGATCGGCGCGAAGAAGGACGGGACGCTGGTTGCAGCGCAAGGGACCTTCTACCTGCAGGCCGGCGGGCTGCCGGGTTCGCCGCTGCGCGGGCCGGTGGGGTGTTCCTTCGCCGCCTATGCGATCCCGAACATCCTGTCGACCGGCTATGACGTGGTGTCGAACCGTTCGAAGGTCGCGGCCTATCGGGCGCCCGGCGCGCCGCTCGGCGCCTTCGCGACCGAATGCGTGCTGGACGAGATCGCCGAGAAGCTTGGCCTCGATCCGCTCGACATGCGCATCCGCAACAGCACCAAGCCGGGCGACAAGGCGATCTACGGGCCGGTCTTCGGTGACGTCACCTTCATCGAGACGGTGGACGCCATCCGCAAGCACCCGCACTACAAGGCGCCGCTCGACAAGAATCCCGCGCCGGGCGTGAAGCGCGGCCGCGGCGTCGCCTCCGGCTTCTGGTACAATGCCGGCGGCGAATCCTCCGTCCAGGTGAATATCACCGAGGACGGCAACGTCGTTGTCACCACCGGCCATCCGGATGTCGGCGGCAGCCGTGCGTCCATCGCCAACGTCGTCGCGGAGCTGCTCGGCATCGAGCATTCGCGCGTCAACGTCATCATCGGCGACACGCAGACCATCGGCTTCTCGAACCTCACGGGCGGCAGCCGCGTGACCTTCGCTTCCGCGATGGTGGCGACGGCGTCCTGCGAGAAGGTGATCGGCCAGCTGAAGGATCGCGCGGCGAAGATCTGGAAGATCGATGCCGAGGCGGTGAAGTGGGAAGACGGCATGGCCCTGCCGGCCGGCGACAATGCGGGCAAGTTCCCGCCACTGAGCCTCAAGGATCTCGCCGCCAAGGCGAACGAGATGGGCGGGCCGATCGGCACCCAGGTCCAGCTCAACACCACCGGCGCCGATCCCGGCTTCGCCACGCATTGCGTGGATGTCGAGGTGGACGTCGATCTCGGCATTGTCCGTGTGCTGCGCTACACCGCCGCGCAGGATGTCGGGCGCGCGCTGCACCCCGGCTATGTCGAAGGGCAGATCCAGGGTGGCGTGGTGCAGGGCATCGGCTGGGCATTGTCGGAGGAATATCTCTACGACAAGAACGGCCGCGTCGATAACGCCGGCTTCCTCGACTATCGCATGCCGGTCTGCTCCGACGTGCCGATGATCGAGGCGCTGGTCATCGAGATCCCGAACTCCAAGCACCCGCAGGGCGTGCGCGGCGTGGGCGAGGCACCGATCGTGCCGCCGCTCGCGGCGATCGCCAATGCCGTCCATGACGCGCTTGGCAAGCGCTTCTACGCGCTGCCGATGTCGCCGCCGCGGGTGACCGAGCGGCTCGAGCAGGCCTGAAACAGGCCCGGCCGGGATGCCAGGACGCATCCCGGCCGGTATGTTTCGGGGGGAAGGCACCATGAAGCGCAGGGAATTGCTGGCGGCCGGGGGCGCAGCGCTGCTGGCGTCGCCGGCGACTGCGGCGGATTGGCGCGCATCCCAGCCCATGCGCGTGCTGGTGGCCGCCGCGCCGGGCGGTACGCTCGACATCCATGCCCGTGCCGCGCAGGGTCCGCTGACGGCGCTGCTCGGTCAGTCAGTGATCGTCGAAAATCAGGGCGGCGGTGCCGGTCGCGTGGCGGCCCTGCAGATGGGTCGCGCCGCACCGGATGGACACAACATGCTCGTTGCCTCCGGCGACGGGCTTGTGTTGCAGGATATCCTGGCCGGCGCGCGCCACGGCAAGGCGCGGCCGAACCTGCGTGCCGTGACCATGACGGTCAGCGCGGCGCAGCTGCTGGTGACCCATCCGCGTTCGGGCATCACCGACGTGCAGGGATACTTTGCCGCGCTTCGGTCGCGCGGGGACCGCGTGACGCTGGCCGTGCCAGGCATCGGCGGCATCGCGCACATCATCAGCGAGATGGTCAATCGCGAGCTTGGCGTCAGCGTGACGCATGTGCCCTATCGTGGCGGCGGGCCGGCGACTCTGGATCTGCTGGCCGGCCAGGTCGATGCGATGATCATCACCCTGCCGGCGGTGACGACGCATGTGCGGGAAGGTCGCCTGATCCCGCTTGCAGTCTCGACGCGCGAACGCGATCCGGCGATGCCGGACGTGCCGTCCTACAGTGAATCTGTCGCACCAGGCTTCGATGTGCCGAGCACGCAAGGCGTCCTGGTCCCCGCAGGCACCCCGGACGCTGCTGTCGCTGCGCTGGAGGAGGCGTGGCGTATCGCACTGGCCGAAGCGGTGGTGCGTGACCGTCTCCAGGCGCTCGGCTTCGTCATCCGCGCCACGACCTCGCAGGCCTTCGAAGCGAATCTCGCCAACTCCGAGACCCGCTTCGCGCAGGTGATCGCCGCAGCCGGGATCCGCGGCGACGACGGCTAATCCGCGTAGGCGCCGGCAGCCTGGATGATGGGGCGCCAGCGCTCGATCTCCTCCAGGTGGTAGCGGCGATGGAAGGCGATGCTGGCGCGTTCCGGCGTTGCGGTATCGGTCTGCAATTCGGCGAAGCGGGCGCGTAGCCGCTCATCCTGCAGGGCTGCGACCAGCGCGGCGTTGATGCGCTGCTGGATCGCCTCCGGCGTGCCGGCCGGGGCGAACAGCCCATGCCAGGTGCTCATGGCGATGATCGGCGCACCGGACTCGGCGGTGGTCGGGATGGTCGGCAGCCCCGCCAACCGGGCCGGGCTGGTCACCGCGAAAGCGCGGACACGATTCTCGCGGATGAAGGGCGCGGTGTTGGTCGCCTGGTCGCACAGCAGGTCAAGGCGCCCGGCCATCAGTTCCGTGATCGCCGGGGCCGTGCCGCGGAAGGCGACGATGGTCATCCGGCTCTGCGCCTGCTGCTGCATCAGCAGGGCACACAGATTGGCTGCCGAGGCGAGGCCCGCCGTGCCGATGTTCAGGGCTTCCCCACGGCGATTGATGTCGGCAAGCAGGCCGCGCATGTCCTCGGCCGGATACTCGGGGCGCGCGATGATGGTCATCGCGGCATCGGACACCAGGCCGAGCGGCGCGAAGGCGGTCGCGGTATCGAAGGACAGCCGGCGGAACAGCGTGGCGCCGGCGGCGAGGCCCACATTCGACATCAGCAGCGTGTAGCCGTCGGGTCGTGCCTGAGCGACGCGCTGCGCGCCGACATTGGCGGGTGGCGTATTCTCCACCACCACGGGCTGCGGCAAGTGGCGCGCCATGGCCTCGGCCACGATACGGGAAATAACATCGGTCGGCCCGCCGGCCGCAGCGCCCGCGACGATGGCGATCGGGCGATCGGGATATGTCTGCGCCTGGGTCGCGAACGGCGCGAGGGCAAATGCGGCGGCGCAGAACAGCCCCCTGCGGAATGCGGTCATCCTTGTTCCTCCCGGCGCGGATGCCTCAAGGGCATCGCGTTCCTGCTTCCATTGAGGGCATCCTTGCCGGAAATGCGCAGCGCGTCACCCCTCACTGTCTTGCCAGCGGCGAATTCACGACCCTAACGTTGAGCCGGCCATGATCGAAGGATCCCGATGGCAGGGTACTCGGCGCTACGCATTCTTGGTGAGGGGCTCCGCGGCAACAGCGGCTGGAAGCCTGCCTGGCGCAAGGCGGCGCCGAAGCCGGCCTATGACGTCATCGTCGTCGGCGGGGGCGGGCATGGCCTCGCCACCGCCTTCTACCTGGCGGAGGTGCATGGCATCCGCAACGTCGCCGTGCTGGAGCGCGGGCTGATCGGCCAGGGCAATACCGGGCGCAACACGACCATCGTGCGGTCGAACTACATGCTGCCCGAGAACAACAACTTCTACGAGCACTCGCTGAAGCTGTGGGAGGGGTTGGAGCAGTCGCTCGGCTACAACGTGATGATGAGCCAGCGCGGCGTCATCAACCTGTTCCACAACGATGCGCAGCGCAATGCGGCCATGCGGCGCGGCAATTCCATGCGACTGAACGGCATCGATGCCGAGTTGCTGGATCGCGACGGCGTGAAGGCGATGTGCCCGATCGTCGATCTCGACAACGGGCGATACCCGGTGATGGGCGGACTGCTGCAACGGCGCGGCGGCACGGCGCGGCATGATGCGGTGGCCTGGGGCTTCGCCCATGCGGCGGATGCGCGCGGTGTCGACATCATCGAGCATTGCGAAGTCACCGGCATGATCGTGGAAGGTGGTGCCATCCACGGCGTGCGCACGACGCGCGGCGAGATCCGCGCGCCGAAGGTCGGGCTGGCCGTCGCCGGCAGCACGAGCACGCTGACGACCATGGCCGGCTTCGACGTGCCGATCGAGACGCATCTCCTCCAGGCCTTCGTCAGTGAGGGGCTGAAGCCGCTGATCGACTGCGTCGTTACCTTCGGTGCCGGGCACTTCTATGTCAGCCAGTCGGACAAGGGCGGATTGGTCTTCGGCGGCGGGCTGGATGGATACCCGTCCTATGGCCAGCGCGGCACGCTGCGGGAAGCCGAACACGTCTACGCCGCCGGTGTCAGCATGATCCCGGCACTCGGCCGGCTGCGCGGATTGCGGTCCTGGGCCGGGGTGATGGACATGACGCCGGACGGGTCCTTCTACATCTGCAAGACGCCGGTGCAGGGGCTCTATATGACCGCTGGCTGGTGCTATGGCGGGTTCAAGGCGACGCCGGGGTCGGGCTGGTGCCACGCCTGGACCATCGCGAAGGATGAGCCGCACCGGCTCAACGCCGCACATACGCTGGACCGTTTCCGCGAGGGCCGCATGCTCGACGAACGGGGCAACGGCCCCTTCTTCTGGGCGCAGTAGATGCGCATTCCGTGCCCCCATTGCGGCCCGCGCGACGAGGTCGAGTTCACCTATCGCGGCGATGCAACGGTGACCCGCCCGGGGCCCGACGCGGGCGTCGACGCCTTCCACGACTACCTGTACCTGCGCGCCAATCCGCGGGGCTGGCAGGTGGAATGGTGGCAGCACAACAGCGGCTGCCGCGCATTCCTCAAGGTGTTGCGCCACACCGTGACGCATGAGATCCGCGCCGTCGCCACCGCGACGGAGACGCTGGAGGTGCCGCAGGCATGACGCAGCCGCACCGCCTTGCCGCCGGCGGCCATGTCGATCGCGCGACCCGGCTGGCCTTCACCTTCGATGGTCGTCGCCTGGAAGGGCATGCCGGCGACACGCTCGCTTCGGCGCTGCTCGCCAATGGGGAGCGGCTGGTCGGCCGATCCTTCAAGTACCACCGACCGCGCGGCATTTTCTCCGCCGGCGTCGAGGAGCCGAACGCTCTGGTCGACTTGCGCGAAGGCGCGCGGCGCGAACCCAACACCCGCGCGACGGTGGCCGAACTGTTCGATGGGCTGAGCGCGACCAGCCAGAACCGGCGCGGTTCGCTCGCCTTCGACTGGATGTCGGTGAACGGGCTGCTGTCGCCCTGGCTCGGCGCGGGCTTCTACTACAAGACCTTCATGTGGCCCGCCGCCTTCTGGGAGCGGGTCTATGAACCGATGATCCGCAAGGCCGCGGGTCTCGGCAGCGCATCTGGCCTGCCTGATCCGGATCACTACGAAGCGGCGCACGCCCATTGCGACGTGCTGGTGGTCGGCGCCGGCGCGGCGGGGCTGGCGGCTGCGCGGGCGGCGGGAGCGACCGGCGCGCGGGTGATCCTGGCGGAGCAGGATTTCCTGTTGGGCGGCGACCTGTTGAATGAACCGGGCCTCGATGCCTGGCGACGTGAGACCATCGCGGCGCTGGATGCCATGCCGGACGTGACGGTGATGCCGCGCACCACCGTCTTCGGCTTCTACGACCAGGGCGTGCTGGGCGCGATGGAACGCACCGCGGACCACCTGCCGCAGCCGCCACCGCATACGCCGCGCCAGCGATACTGGACGATCCGTGCGAAGGAAGTGGTGCTCGCCACCGGCGCGCATGAACGATTGATCGCATTCCCCGGCAATGACCGCCCAGGCGTCATGCTGGCTGGCGCTGCCCGCACATATGTCCGCCGCTATGGCGTGCGGGCGGGGGAAGCGGCCGCGCTCTTCGCGACGCATGACGGCGCCTATGATTCCGCCTTCGCGCTGGCCGAAACGGGTGCACGGATCGCCGCCATCATCGACCCGCGTCGTGACAGCCCGGCGATGCAGCGCGCGCGAGAGGCCGGCTTCACCGTCAAGTCCGGCAGCGTGGTCAGCGGCACGGTGGGCGGCAACGCCTTGCGTGGCATCGCCATTGGCGCGGCGGGCAGCGGCGGGCGGAACGATGCCGTGCCTGTCGATCTGCTGATGATCTCCGGCGGCTGGAATCCGGCGGTGCATCTCGCCTCCATGTCGGGCGCGACGCTTGCCTGGGATGAGGCGTTGCACACCTTCATCCCGCGCATGCCGGTGCAGCGCGAACGCAGCGCCGGCGCCTGCCGTGGCGTGAACGGGATCGGCGCCGCGGCGGCGGATGGCGCGGCCGCAGGGCGTGACGCGGCCGTCGCCGCAGGCTTCACGGCGGCACCGGATGTCGCGCTGCCGGAGACCGCCGCGCCCGACCATCGCCCGCATCCGGTTTGGGAGGTGAAGGGTGGCGGCAAGGCGTTCGTTGACCTCCAGGACGACGTCACCGCGAATGACATACGGCTCGCCCATCGCGAGGGCTTCAGCCATATCGAGCACGCCAAGCGCTACACCACCCACGCCATGGGCACGGACCAGGGCAAGACTGGCGGCATCGTCGGCGCGGCGGTGCTCGCCGAGGCACGGGGCGAACCCGTCGCCAAGGTCGGCTTGCCACGCTTCCGCCCCTACACGGCGCCGATCACCTGGGGTGCCATGGCGGGCGGTGAGGTCGGCCAGCATTTCCAACCCGTGCGTCGGACCTCGCTGCACGCGACCCACGATGCCCACGGCACCGTCTGGATGGATGCCGGCATCTGGAAGCGGCCGGCCTATTACCCGAAGCCCGAGGACGTCGATGCCTGGGCCAGCGTGAAGCGTGAGGCGCGTGCGGTGCGCGACCGTGTGGGCATCTGCGATGTCTCGACGCTCGGCAAGATCGCGGTGGAGGGGCCGGGTGCGGCGACTTTCCTCGATCGCGTCTATGCCAACACCTTCTCCACGCTGCCGGTCGGGCGTGCGCGCTACGGGCTGATGCTGCGGGAGGATGGCATCGTGTTCGACGACGGCACGACCAGCCGCATCGGGCCCGAGCGCTTCTTCGTCACCACCACCACGGCGCAGGCCGGGCCGGTGATGCAGCATCTGGAATTCCACCTGGCCAGCGCCTGGCCGGACCTCGACGTCAGCCTCGCCAGCGTGACGGACCAATGGGCAGCGATCGCGATCGCCGGACCGAAGGCGCGTGACGTCATTGCCGGGATCGTGCAAGGCATCGACCTGTCGAACGATGCCTTCCCCTTCATGGCCGTGGCCGACTGCGTCGCTGCGGGCGTGAAAGCGCGGCTGTTCCGGATCTCCTTCTCCGGTGAGTTGGCCTACGAGATCGCCATGCCCGCCGGCTACGCCGCGCATGTCTGGCAGGCCGCCATGGCGGCAGGCGCTGCGCACGGCATCGAACCTTATGGCGTCGAAGCACTTGGCCTGTTGCGCATCGAGAAAGGGCATGTCGCGGGGTCTGAACTGAATGGCCAGACCACCGCACATGACCTCGGCCTGGGGCGCATGCTCAAGAAGAAGGGCGACTTCATCGGCCGCGTCCTGGCGCAGCGCCCCGGCCTGACCGATCCGTCGCGCCCCCGGCTGGTCGGGTTACGCAGCGCCGATCCCGAAAGGCAGATACGTGCCGGATCGCATCTTCTGGTGGATGGCACCGATCAGGGCTGGATCACCAGTGCGACGCAATCCGTCGTGGATCCGGGCTGGATCGGCCTCGGCATGTTGCGCGAGGGTGAAGCGCGCATCGGCAGCACGATCCTCGCGGCCAATCCGTTGCTGGGCGAGGAGGTGCCGGTAAGGGTCGTCTCCCCACATGGTTATGATCCGGAGAACCTCCGTGTCCGCGCCTGAACCGATGCATCCGCTCGCCGCAATCGCCATGCCGGGGCTGCGCGGCGCCGCGGGCCCCCAATCGCTGCGCGTCAGCCTGCCGCGACGCGACATCGTGCAGTTGATGGTTCGGCGTGGCGCCGACGCCGCTTTCGCCGCTGCCATGGTGCAGGCCTTCGGTACGGCGCCCCCCGCACCGAGCCATGCGACGACAGGCGGTGCGGTCACCATCATCTGGGTCCAGCCCGGTGCCTATCTGCTGACCGCGGCGGAACCTGGCCTTGCCGACCGCGCCGCCGTGGCCTTCGCCGGCCTCGCCGCCGTCGAGGACCAGAGCCACGGCCGCACCACCATTACCATCGCCGGCCCTCCCGCACGGGAGGTCCTGGCGCGCGGCTGCCGCATCGACCTGCATCCGCGCGTCTTCGGCCCCGGTCGCGCCGCCAGCACGACCATCGCTCAGATCGGCTGTCTGCTGCATCAGACCGACGACGCGCCGAGCTTTGACCTCACCGTCTTCTCGACATTGGCGGAACCGTTCTTCCATTGGCTGCTTGAAGCCGGCGCCGGTTCTGGCCTGGTGATCTCGTGAGTGACGCGGCGACCCTCCCGGACCATAGGGGGGCGGCCGTCGGGACACCGCTGCTGAGCGTCCGCGACCTGACACTGCACATTCCGGTGCCGCCGCATGTGCTGCGCGCGGTGGACGGCATCTCCTTCGATCTGCATCGCGGCGAGACGCTAGGCCTGGTGGGTGAGAGCGGCAGCGGCAAGACGTTGACGGCTCTGACGCTGATGCGCCTGCTGGAACCACCGCTGGACCACCTGCCGCGGGGCGAAGTGCTGCTTGATGGCACGGACCTGATGCGGCTGACCGAATCACAGATGTCCGCCCTGCGCGGCCACGCGATCTCGATGGTCTTCCAGGAACCGATGACCTCGCTGAACCCGGTGATGACGGTGGGGCGGCAGATCGCCGAGCCCCTGATCCGCCATCTTGGCTTGCCGTCGCGGGCCGCCGCGGCGCGGGCGGAGGAGATGCTGCGCCTGGTCGGCATCCCCGACCCGGCGCGGGTGGCGCGCGCCTATCCGCATCTGCTGTCGGGGGGGATGCGGCAACGCGCGATGATCGCCATTGCGCTCGCCTGTCGCCCGTTGGTTGTGGTTGCGGATGAGCCGACCACCGCGCTTGATGTCACGGTGCAGGCGCAGATCCTGGAACTGCTTGCCGAATTGCAGCGGGAGATGGGCAGCGCCATCCTGCTGATCACCCACGACCTGGCCGTGATTGCCGAGACGGCGCACCGCGTCGCGGTGATGTATGCCGGGCGGATCGTCGAGGAAGCGCCCGTTGCCGCGCTGTTCGCTGCGCCGCGTCACCCCTATGCGCGCGGGCTGCTCGCCTCCATCCCGCGCATTGAGCGCACGCCGTCGCCGACCTTGCCGGAAATTCCTGGGATGGTGCCCGGCCCGGCCGACCGCCCGATCGGTTGCGCCTTCATGCCGCGCTGCGGCCGTGCCATTTCCGGCTGTGCGGCCGAGCCGCCCCCGCTGGCCGAGATCACGCCGGGCCATCGCGTCGCCTGCTGGAATCCCGTCCATGGCTGAACCGCTGCTCCGGGTCGCGGGCCTTGAAGTCCATTTCCCCATCCGCTCCGCCCTGCTGCGCCGGCGCACAGGAACGGTGCGCGCGGTGGATGGCGTGGACCTCGAAGTGGCGCGCGGGGAGACGCTGGCGCTGGTCGGTGAAAGCGGCTGCGGCAAGACCACCACGGGCAAGGCGATCCTGCGCCTGGTCGAACCAACCGCCGGGTCGATCCGCTTCGGCGGAGAAGACATCGCGAAGCATACGCCGCGCGCGCTCGCACCGTTTCGACGGCGCATGCAGATCGTCTTCCAGGACCCCTATGCCAGCCTCAACCCACGGATGAGCGTGGGCGGCATCCTCGCCGCGCCCTTCGAGATCCATCGCATCGGCGACGCGAAGGACCGTCCCGACCGCGTCGCCGAATTGCTGCGCACCGTGGGCCTGCCGCCTGAAGCCGCCCGACGCTACCCGCACGAATTCAGTGGCGGCCAGCGCCAGCGCATCGGCATTGCGCGCGCGCTCGCGCTGCGGCCGGAACTGGTGATCGGCGATGAGCCGGTCAGCGCGCTCGACGTCTCCATCCAGGCGCAGATCATCAACCTGATGAAGCGGCTCCAGGCGGAACTCGGGCTCGCCTATATCATGATCTCGCACAACCTTGCCGTGGTCAGCCATGTCGCGGATCGGGTGGCGGTGATGTATCTCGGCCGGGTGGTGGAAACCGCGCCGCGCGAGGCGCTGTTCTTCAATGCGCGGCATCCCTACACCCAGGCGCTGCTGTCCGCGGTGCCGGAACCGGTGCCGGGTCGCCGCCGCGCGCGCCAGGTGCCGCAGGGCGACGTGCCGAGCCCCGCGCGCCCGCCGAGTGGCTGCCATTTCCATCCGCGCTGTCCGATGGCGATCGCGCGTTGCGGGCAGGAAGCGCCGGCATCGCGCATCATCGCACCGGGCCATGCGGTGGCCTGCCATCTGGTGACGCCATGATCGGCTTCGTCGCGCGCCGCCTGTTGCAGGCGATCCCGCTGCTGATCGGCGTGTCGGTGATCGGCTTCGGACTGATGCATCTCGCGCCGGGCGGGCCGCTCGCCATCTACACGCTGAACCCGACGATCCAGGTGCAGGATATCGAGCGCATCAAGATCATTTTCGGCCTCGATCAGCCGTTGCACATCCAGTACGTCAAATGGGCGTCAGGCATCTTTTCCGGCAATTGGGGCTATACCTTCTTCGGCGGGCGGCCCGTGCTGGACGTGATCCTGGAACGGCTGCCGGCGACGCTTCTGCTGATGGGCTCGGCGCTGTCGGTGGCCATCGTGCTCGGGTTGTCGGTCGGCGTGCTCGGCGCGGTGAAGCGGTATTCGGTGTTCGACGTGCTGGCGACGACCGGCGCGCTGTTCGCACTGTCCTTCCCGACCTTCTGGTTCGGGCTGATGGCGATCTTCATCTTCGCCATCGAATTGCGTTGGTTGCCGTCGGGCGGCATGTGGGAATTGGGGGAGGAAGGCAACATCCTGTCCCTGCTGCGCCACCTGATACTGCCGACCATGGTGCTGGCGCTGGTCATCACCGCGACCTGGAGCCGCTATTCGCGCTCCGCCTTCCTCGAGGTGATGCATCAGGATTTCATGCGCACCGCGCGCGCCAAGGGTGTGCCGCCGGCCGCGCGGCTGCTGCGCCATGCCTTCCCCAACGCCGCCAAGCCGCTGATCGCGCTGCTGGGTGTGGAACTGCCCTTCCTGTTCTCCGGCGCGCTGGTGACCGAGACCATCTTTGGCTGGCCCGGCATGGGGCGGCTGTTCGTCGATGCGCTGAACATGAAGGAGTATCCGGTGCTGATGGGGATGATGATGTTCACCGCCATCTTCGTCATCGTCGGCAATCTGCTCGCGGACATCGCCATCGCCGCGGTCGATCCACGGGTGCGGCTGTCATGAGCGCGACCGCCGCCGCGCCGCAAGGGCAGGCCGGGCGCATCTGGTCGCGCTTCCGCCATCATCGGCTGGCGCTGGCCGGCGGCTTCGTGGTGGCGCTGCTGCTGGCCTCGGCGCTGTTCGCGCCCATGCTCGCGCCGCAGGACCCGACACTGCTGGAAACCGGGCTCCGCTTCCGGCCACCCTTCGCCGATTGGCGCTTCCCGCTGGGGACGGACGAGCTCGGCCGTGATACGCTGTCGCGCCTGCTCTATGGCGGCCGGGTCTCGCTGACGGTCGGCCTGGTGGCGATGATCACCACGGTGATGACCGGCGCGCTGATCGGCATCACCGCGGGGTTCATCGGCGGCCTGGTCGATACCGCGCTGATGCGCTTCGTCGACACCATGCTGTGCTTCCCGCAGGTCTTCCTGCTGCTGGTGGTCGCCGCCTTCGTGCCGCCGACGCTGCTGTCCATCTCACTGATCATCGGCCTGACATCCTGGATGGAGGTCAGCCGCATCGTGCGCGCCGAGATCCTGCATCTGAAGGAACAGGATTTCGTCGCGGCCGCGCGCGCGCTCGGTGCATCCCGGGCGCGCATCATGTTTCGCGAATTGCTGCCCAATGCCGCCGCGCCGATCCTGGTGGCAGCGACGCTGAAGGTCGCCTCCGCCGTGCTGATGGAGAGCTACATCTCCTATCTCGGCTACGGCGTGCAGCCGCCGCTTGCCTCCTGGGGCAATATGCTCACCAACGCGCAGGGGTATTTCGACACCGTGCCCTGGCTGGCGATCCTGCCCGGTGCGGCGATCACCCTGACCGTGATGGGCTTCAACTTCCTGGGCGATGGGCTGCGCGATGCGCTCGACCCACGCCTGCGCATGGATCCGTAATCAACGACAAGAAGGAGGCTCGCGACATGACCATCAGGATCACCCGCCGCGGCGTGCTGGCCGGTTCCGCCGGTGCCGCGACGATGCTCGCCGCGCCCACCGTCTGGGGGCAGTCGATCAATCGCGACCGCATCATCCTTGCGATGACGCAGGAACCGGTGCAGTTCAACCCGCTGCTGTATGTGAATGCCGGCACCGAGAACGTGCCCGAGGCGTGCATCTTCGATGCGCTGTGGGACGTGAACGACAAGGGCGATTTCATACCGAACCTGGCGGTCCAGGTGCCGTCGCGGCAGAATGGCGGCATCTCCGCGGACGGCCTGACCTGGACGGTCAACCTGAAGCGCGATGTGAAATGGTCCGACGGCCAGCCCTTCACCGCCAAGGATGTCGAGTTCACCTACCAGACCATCATGAACCCGGCGGTCGCGGTGCGCAGCCGGTCGGGCTTCGACCTGATCAAGGCCTTCCGCGTGAAGGACGACTTCACGATCGAGATGGAGCTGTCGCGTCCCTTCCTGCCCTTCCTCTGGGCATGGCAGAACATGCACATCGTCCCGCAGCACATCCTGGGGCGCGAGGCGAACATCCAGACCGCGGCCTTCAACAGCCAGCCGATCGGCACCGGCGCCTACATCCTGCGCACTCGCACCGCCGGCAGTCACATGATCTATGAGCGCAACCCGAACTATCATCGTGGCCCGGCCAAGGTGCGGCAGTTCATCCACAAATTCGTACCGGACCAGATGGCGGCCTATGGCCAGGCGCGGACAGGGGAGGTGGACTACTTCGCACTCGGTGGCGTGCCGCCCGATCGATTTACGGAAGCGCGCGCCTTCCCCGATCGCGACTTCCTGCTCAATCCGACGCCCAACGTGCAGTTCATCTACTACAATTGCGGTAGACCTCAGTTCGCCGATGCGCGCGTCCGCAAGGCGCTCACCATGGCGACGCAGATGCAGAAGTCGATTGACGACATCTACTTCGGCACCTGGCCGCGCACGCTGTCCTACCTGCAGCCGACGCATTGGGCCTACAATCGCGACCTGCGCGACTACACCAACGATGCGGCCGGTGCCGAGCGCCTGCTGGACGAAGCCGGCTGGCGCAAGGGCGCGGACGGAATCCGCGCCAAGGACGGCGTGCAGCTGAAATTCACCATGTCCACCACCGCGGGCAATGTCGCGCGCCAGGGCTGCCAGGCGCTGTTCCAGCAGAACTGGAAGGCGATCGGCGTGGAGATGGAAATCCGCAACATGCCGGCCTCGGTCGTGTGGGGCGAATACACCACGCAGTCTCGCTTCGACACGCTGCTGGTCGCCTGGGATCCGACCGTCGGCCTCGATCCCGACTACACCGCGCGCTGTCATTCGAAGATGATCCCCGTGAAGCACCGCCAGGGATCGAACTACGTGCAGTACGAGAATGCGGAGGTCGATCGCCTGCTCGAACTCGGCGTGACGCAGACCGAGCAGGCGGACCGCATCACCACCTACAAGCAGATCCAGGCCATCCTGCATGAGGAGGTGCCCTTCGCCGCGCAGGGCGGGTCGGTGCAGGGGCATCTGAAGCGCAAGCAATTGCAGGGTCCGACTCCGAACCAGTACGTCACGGACATCACGTGGAACGTCTACGATTGGGCCTGGACATGAGCGTGATGACCGCAGGTGGGCAGGCGCCGAAGGTCTGAATCACGCGATAAACCCGGCGCATCATGCCAACGGCACGAGCGATTGACTCGTGCCGAGGCCGCGAAGGCGGCCCGCCGGTCATCTAGCGAAAGCCTGGAAAACCGGAGCGACCGTCTTGTTTGACAAGCGTGTCATAGGGGGCTCCGCCAGGGTGTCCTGGTGTGCAGGATGGCGTTGAGGATGGTGAGGAGCCGGCGGGCGCAGGCGATCAGGGCGAGTTTCTTGGGACGCCCCTTCAGCACAAGGCCGTCGTAGACGGCCTGGAGAACAGGGTTGCGCCTGACGCCGACGAGCGTGGCCATGTAGAGCGCGTTGCGCAC
>NZ_JBDOQQ010000025.1:0-55132 GCF_039839775.1 Roseomonas sp. CAU 1739 | reverse complement strand
CGCGATTTCGAGCGGCATTGCCGCATCGCTGCCGCCTTTGTCCGCATGGCCATGATCCGCATCATGCTGCGGCGCCTCGCCGCAACGCCCTCAATGTGAATCCAAACTTCCCGGATGGGCTCTTAGGTGCCGGCGACCTCGGCGAGCCCGAGCCAATTGCCCTCCCCCGCTGATTGGCTGCGATGCGACCATCGGTTTGCTGCAAGAATAAGATGCTGAGGCAATCGCTTTGCGGAATTTCGGAAACGCGGGCCAAAAATACAATCTAAATTCAATAGCTTAAGCTTGAGGGTAAAATCAGCCCACCCTCAAGGTTCGGAGACTCTCCGCTCTCTCCGGCCGAAATTCGGCGCTGGTTGCGCCGGCTAACCATCAAGGTTCGCGCGCGAACCCCGGCCAAACCTGCGCGACAGCGCGGTGCCCTGACCAGGAGAGACAGGTTGTGAGAGAGAAGAATGGAGCAGCAAAGGGAACCGAGAACGCAACTCTCTCTGGGCGGCTAAGCCATAAGACCCGGTTCCCGCGGTGGCAGATGAGATCTGAGCACCCAGCAAACGGTTACCCGATTCGCCAAGCATGGCCGCTGGCGGCGCCGCAGCCGTCAAACAGCATAGGTGGCCGAGATACTGAGCTCGCCTTCACTGACCAACGAGCAGATCTCTTTGAGGGACGCCTTCAGTGAACCAGTCATCTTAAATCTCTGTTGGATGGTCAGGCCGTTCACGCGGAAGTCGCGGCCGCCGATCGATAGCTGGTCCTGGAACTGACGGAGAAGCTGTGACGTGAGACCACGGGCGTAGCCGGCCAAGCGCTCTGCGACTTCGTCGACGACGCGCTGCGCACCGGAAACTAAGGCTTGTCGCAGCTCGCCGATCTCTCCCTCGAAACGCTTGATCAGCGCACCAGCGGCCTCGCTACCGCCCTCCCATGCTGCCTCGATCGCGCCCAACGCGGTGTCCCATAAGCGCTGAACCCAATGGCCTTCCTGCTCATGGAGTGGTGAGTTCAGCGTTCCAGGTTGAAGTCGGGCAACGTCGATTGCGGCCTCGGCAGCGTCCACCCCGGCTTGATGCAGCACGGCCCGAGTGCCGAGGACTAGAACGCTCATGACGACTCTCTCCCGCCAAGGGGCCGTACATCCCAGCCTATGTCATTCTGCCACGAAAACACATCGAACCCGCGTAACGCAAGCCGCGGAGCGTTGGTGTCCAGCCATGGGTCGGAGATCGGCATCCGCGCAGAACGGAAGAGCGCTGCGACAGTCTCAGCGCGATCCGCTGGGGGCACAAGTTCGTTGAAGCCTCGTGTTTCGATCGAGGCATCCAATCCGACCGCCGCGAGCAGCGCGCACCCAGCTCGCTTCTGACGAGAGGCTCGAACGGAGTCGTCCAAAATGGATGTCGCAAGCCCGCGTACATGGAACGCCCAGGGCTCGAAAGGCGACCCAGACTGCGCCCAACCGCTGCTAGCATCGAACCATCCCAGCGCCTGCCTCGCCAGGAGCGCTCCGCGGCCGACCGCATCTAAGCCGTAGCGATCGTCCGGCCACAAACGCTGCCGCAGTTGATTGGCAAAGTTCTGCCGTGCCTCGGGCTTCTCAGCCAATTCAGTCGGAAGCATGCCCGCTGGCCCCTCAACGTGCACCCAGTCGCCGTAACGCAGCAGCAGAACTGGCCACATGCTGTCGACGAACCGCTGACTAAGATCAACGACACGCACCACCTCCATCGTCGGTGTTCGCCGCGCTTCGAAAGCCTTCGCCAATCGGCGCGCAACATCTGCAGGCAACGGGATTGAGATGCCATTGACGCTCGCGCCGGATCCGTCAGCATTCATTTCCGCAGTGCGGATGGTAAGCGTAAGGCGGGCGATACTCGCGGAAGGGTCGGAATCGAGCAGCAGAAAAAATCTCGCGTCGGCGCGTCCAATCGGGAGTAGCTGCCCGTGACCCAGCCAGGCTGTTGCCATTTGCACCGTGTTCTCGATCGTCCGCGCATACTGTGTATCCTCGTCTGCTTTTTCGAGGTCTGGCATCGCCGCCTCTGCCAATTCGCGAGCAGGAGTTCCTGGAGGGCCGTGACGAGCGAGGTCGACTGACCCGCGCGACCCTCTCAATGCCTCGATGACTCGTTGGCGGAGGCGCTGCAGTGCGATTTCTTCGCCTTGCTCTGGCGTCACGCTTTGCGGCCTGCCGCCACTCCATAAGAAACGCGGGCCCGCCTCATTGGGTGCCGATGGGCCCTGCAAGATCAGGGCGAGGGATTCAGCCGGCAGAGACGCCATCGCAGCTGCCCACTGGCTCATCGACGACTCGGCCTCCTGCGCGAAGCGCGCGCTGTGGAGCGATAAGTCAGGGATCGCCTCCTCTACCGCATACCGGGTCAAGTAAAGCAGGGCTCCGAACGCCTTGGCACCATCCAACGGCTGACCCATCGTCCGGCGCCAGCACGCCACAACAGCACGCACGGCAAGGTAGCCGGCAAAATAGGGAACGTCGCGCTGGCCCAGCAGGTGGCGAAGCCTCGACGGCGCGGCCGTTTGCATTGCTTCGCTAACGTGCGTCTCGAAGTCGGTCGCAAGTTCGTTTAACTTGGCCTCTCGCGCCGCGTCGTTAGAACTCTCCGGATGTCGATAGTCCACGAGGGCGCGCAGCGCTTCCGCCACCGGGTGGATTCCAATTGGATCAAGTGCCGGGTCGGCGGCGGTTTCGCCAAACACCGCGAGCCCCTCAAACCATGGCGTCCAAGAATCCTGAAGCGCTTGCGACTTCAACAGCAGTTCAAGCGAGAGTTCCACTAGCGGCAAGTTTCGTGGCTCCGCTGCATCGAGCGGCGGCAACGCCGAGCCAACCCGAATCAGTTCATCAACCTCCGCCATGTCACGCGCGGCAGCCGACCATCGTGCAGCCTGCCTGATCAGCAATGCGGCACGCAGTGCGGTCAGGGTTCCACCAATACCACCGAGTAGGGTCATGACATGCGTGATCTCGTGCGCTAGATCTAAAAGATTCCCGCGCGCATGCTTCTCGCGCAAGAATGAGTGGTTGTGCGGGACGGCCTGGAGATAGCCTGGATGAGCGAGCGTCCAGTCCACCCAGTCAGCCGTGGGGTTGCGGCGTGTAGCAGACGGCAACAGGGCGAGCCGCTGCCTATAGACCTCGATATCGCAGGTCATGGGCCCAAGTTGGCCCAAGACGTACTCCGGCATTCGCTCGCGAGGGGCAACCTCGACCCGACGCGGCCAGGGATAGCCGCGCTGCTGCGCCTCTACCTCGGCTTTCGCCTGCGGATTTAGATGGGGCATCATGAGATCGCCAAGAATGCGCAAGCCGGCATTGGCAGGTTCCCGGAGACCTGTAGCCAAGCGATCGCCGAATATCTCGCGGAACGGCATGTCGGAGGCAAGTATCCACTCCACAGCAAGGTCGGTGGCGTCGAAGGCGGCCAGCCGCCGGCCGGGATCCACCGCGGCAAGTTGTGCAAGGCAGAGGGCGGCCTCGGTGGCACAAGCGGCCGCTTGATGTGCCTTGCCTGCCGCTTGCCCCAGCGCCAACCCGCGTTGGGCCAAACCAAGACGCTCGGTCGGATCATCCGAGGCGAGTTCAAGCGCGATCGCGACAAGATCGTATGCGAGATCAGACCGGCCCTGTGCCTCGGTTGGAGCTACCATGTGTGAGATGCATCGAGCCGCCGCAGCGTCCGATGTTGCGTCAGCTTCGGAAAGCAGCGCGAAAGCGGCAAGTGCGGCACCGACCAAATGGAGATCGCTGGAGGAATTGGGAACTGCGGCGACAAAAGTCGCTGCCCAAAGGCCCGCTGTCGGTTGGGGGCCCGCTCTGCCGACCGCCCGAGCTATGATCGCCCAAGCGCCGGCAGACAAAGATGAAATGCGCCGCCGCCGTGCCTCTGATGATTGAGCTAGGAGGTCTTCGACCGCGGCTATGTCTTCTTGGCTCGCCACGATGCTGCTGACAGCATCCGCCACGCGCAACCAGGCTTCGCGACGAAGATCATCGCTTGTCATGCCCGGCTCTTCATCATCGATCATGACAAGAAGCTCGCGACGTACTCGACACCCGAGACGCATCGACTGCTGTTGATGCTCTGGTGGCTCCGGTGCCCGCCGGCCAACCGCACGGCCATCTGATTTCCGACGCACACTGGTCGTAGCCAAGCTTGGAGTATGGGAAGCAGGTGTGGCGGCGTATCACGGCTGTTCTCCTCGAGACCGGAGCGGAATTGCCTCATTTTGTCGGGCAACTGAATAATCGTACTGGACGATGCTCTGGAAAAGCGATTATTGCTACAACTTCGAAATAAGATCTTTTCAGACGCTGGCGTCGTGGCCCGGGGGAACCGACATGGCTGTTATTGTCATCGATCCGGGGCACGGCGGATCGGCCACCATTCAAGGGGACTCCACCTGGAATAACGCTGTCGGGCCACAAGGCACGCTAGAAAAGAACCTGACCCTGGATATCGGGCTCAAGGTTAAAGCCCTGCTTGCGGCGGCCGGACATGACGCGACGGCAACGCGTACGACGGACGTGAACCTGCGATTACGCGATCGCGCCAAGGTGGCCAAGACCCGCAAGGCGGACGCCTTCGTCTCGATCCACTTCAACGGCTCGACAAACCATGATGCACAGGGCACCGAGACGCTGGTCGGGCTGAATCACACATCCAGGTCGGCGCGGCTCAGCCTCGCCGTGCAGGATGCCTTGCTGCCGGTGACAGGCCTGCGGGACAGGAACAAGAGCTTCGATGCCGCCACGCGGATCAAGCCACAGGCCCTCGGCGTCCTGAAGCTCGCCGATCATGATCCTGAAACTGCGGCCTGCCTCGCGGAAATCAGCTTCCTCGACCGCGCGGACGAGGAGGAGCGTCTGCGCGACGAGCGTTACCGCGACGCCATCGCCAAGGCGATCGCTGACGGCGTGACCGCCTATCTTGCCACCGCAACGCGGTCACGGGGCAAGGCCGCGAGCTTTGGCGATGCCATCGAGAGCGAGGCGGGGACCACGAGCAGCGCGCGCATCGAGCAGTTTCTCAGCCTGGATTCGGTCGCCACCGTGCGTGCCCGCGGCGCTGTTCCAGGCGAAGCCGGAGAACGCAGCGCGCCACCGCGCAATCCATTTCCCCGAGCCTTTGTACGTGGTGCCCGCGGCCGTTTCGCGATCGCGCCTGCCGCGCTAGGCTGGACGGAAAAGGATGATTTCGTCGCCTTCATCGGCGAACTCGGGCTGACTCACTTCCATCCGGACGAGTTTCTGGAACTGGGTGCCAGCAACAATGCGGGCACCTGCAAGGGTCTCAACGCCTTTCCCCCGCGCGAGCTCTGGCCGCGGATCGCCAATACGGCATTGATGCTGGACCGGATCCGGGCCGAGATGGGGGCGAGCATCCGCATCACGAGCTGTTACCGGAGTCCCGCCTACAACGCCTGCGTCAAGGGCGAGCCGAACAGCCTGCATTCCCAGTTCAACGCCATCGACTTCACCTGCCTGGCCGGAACGCCCGAGATCTGGCGCCGCATCGCCGCGCGCCTCCGGTCCGAGGACCCGCGCTTCACCGGCGGGATCGGCGTGTATCCGAAGCAGAACTTCGTCCATATCGACACGCGCGGCAGCGTCGCCGACTGGTCGGGCCCCTGATGCCCAAGCCTCCGGCCGACCGCTCCACGGTCGCACACGATCCCCCGAAAAGGCAGAAGGCCAAGGCGTCGCCGCACCTGCGGGCGCAGGGTGTCACGGGCCAAGGCGTCGTTGCGGCCAGCACCGCCATCCTGCGCGCTGCACCGGGTGGCGCGATGATCGCCCGGCTGCCGCGCGGGACGCCGATTGCGGTGAAGGCAGGCAAAGGCGACTGGGTCGAGGTGGCTGCGAATGGCATGGAAGGCGTCCTCTCGCGGCGCCGCTTCCGCCTGGGGCACGCGCCGGCCGCGCGTCGCGCGAGCAGGGGGACACCCTCCGGCGCGCCCGCCATGCCGCCTGACGCCGGGCCAGGCGACATAAAGGTGGTGGGCAGCAAGGTGCTTGGACCGAACGGCATCGTCTTCGGAAAAATCCACAAGCTCGGGCTCGTCAACTACGGCAGGACCGGACTCGATACCTTCTTCGACGAGGATCCAGACGCCTTTCCTGACCTTTCCCCGAGCGTTCAGCGGGTGATGCGTGCGGTCTCCGCCAATGAGGGGAAGATCGAGGCCATCAACACCTGGGACAATTCGATCCTCTCCTGCAGCATCTACCAATGGACAGTCGCGGCCGGCACGGGCGCGGGCGAACTGCCCTATGCGCTGTCCGTCCTCAAGGAGCGGGCGCCGGCGGCTTTCGCGACATACTTCGGCAGCCTCGGGCTCGATGTTGCCGTGTCCAAGCCCAAGCCATTTGCAGTCGGCCGTGGCCACTTCATTCTCCATGGCAGGACGCTCGACACGGAAGCACTGAAGGCCCCGCTGCGCGGCCACCTGTGGGCGTACCGGTTCTGGCGCGCCGCCCATGACGCCGCGGTACGGCGCGCCTATGTCAGGGTCGCGATCGACCGCATTCCGGTCTTCTACGGACCGGCAGTCGCGGCCCTCGACGGCCGGACGATCGGGGATTTCATGAGCTCCGAGGAGGCCGTCGCCCATCTTCTCGACCAGCATGTGAACCGTCCCGGTCACGTGCCACAGACGATCGCGGCGGCCATCACGGCGGTCATCGCCGCCACGGGCAAATCGGATCCCGCCGGCTGGTCCGATGCTGAGGAGCGCGCGACGCTCGCGCACTATCTGGAACTGCGCCGCGGAACCAGCATGACCGATTCGGATGGCCGCGCGCAGCGCATCAAGGACGTGGTGCGATCCGGGCGACTTTCGGACCGTCGCGGCAGCTTCCACTGGCGGACCGAGCCGTGATCGAGGCTTGCGCCGCCGATCCGCCGACCTGCCGCATCATCCCCGATGTGGCCGATCTCCGCGACCTCATCTACCGGCCATCGCTCGGCCTGCTGCCGGCGAGGTTCCTGTGCGCGGCCGTCGATCCGGAAAGCGGCGTCCCCAGGATCCTGAAGATCCGCCATCAGGGGAGCAAGCCGAGCTGTATCGGCGAGGCACTGGCCGCCCTCATCGACATCCAGCGGATCGAGACACTCCACAAGCTCCGCACCACGTCGGAGGCCGCGCGGACGGTCCTGCCCGCCAGCGGCCCGATGCTGCATGCCATGGCCCTGGAGATCGAAGGCAGCGCAGCGGAGGGGGGCAGAGGCGAGATCTATAGCCTGCGATCGGGGCTGAAGGGTTTCTACAACACGGGTGTCTGTACGGAGGAACTCTGGAGAACCACGGCCCTGTCGCATGACCGGGCGCAATTCGACGTGGCGACAGTGGCGGCGATGCGCGAGGCACGGAACGTGACGCTCGGGGCGTATTACCGCGTGCGCTCCTTCATCAACGACTACCATGCGGCCCTGGTCGAGGCAGGCGCGCTGTACGTCTCCGCCGAGCTGCACGACGGATGGGACAAGCCGGCAGGCGGCGTGATCAGACGGTGCACGACAAGCCGGGTGATCGAGGGCGGCCACGCCCTCGTCATCGTGGGCTATGAACGGGACGGCTTCCTCGTCCTCAACTCCTGGGGCGAGGAATGGGGCGGATACGCCTTCGCCGGCCGCGCCGGGCTCCCCGGCATCGCGCTCTGGACATACGAGGACTGGGCCAGCTGCGTCCTCGACGCCTGGGCGCTGCGCCTTGCGGTGCCGACGCCGGATTCATTCCGCCACACCGTGGACCAGCAGGGTGCTGCCGCCTTCGGCGCCGGCCAGCCCGCACTGGGCGCGCCCTCGGTCCGCCGCCAGGTGGTGCTCGGCCGCTACATCCACCTGGATGACGGGCGCCATGTCCACACCGGATCCTATCCGAGTTCGCGGCAAAGCCTGACGACCACGCTCGAGCATCTCGGGACGGAGGGAGAGGCGGGCGGCGCCGGCAAGTATGACGACATCCGCCTGACACTGCATGGCGACACGAGTGCCACCGACGACGTCATGGCACGCGCGGCGCGCAGCATTCCGGACGACAAGCGCGAGCGCATCCACGGCATCTCGCTGGTCTGGGCCAACGCGCTGTTGCGTGGGGCCTCGACAGCGCTGGCGCCCCTGTTCAACGAGGCGCTCCTGATCGCCAAGGGCAACCGGCGGGACGCCGACAAGCGCATCGAGCTGTCGGTGAGGCCGGTCGGACGCGCCCTGTGGCGCGACGTGAAGCGGGCGGCGCAGATCGCCGGCAAGCCAGGGGGTGACGCGGCGGATGCACTCGCCGGGATCGCGGCGCTGTGCGCGGCGCAATCCAAGCGCCTCCACATCGTGACGGAAGGAACCGGCTCCCTGCTGCTCGCGGAGCTGTTGCGGACCGAATCCGCGCGGCGCGCCGAGAACGACGTCCTGGCCACGGTCCTCGCGAGCCTGACGCTGGTCGCGCCGCTGAACACGCAACGGGACTTCGACGAGACGATCGGCCCCTTCCTCGAACACTGGGCCAGGACGCGCGGGCTGCGTGCCGCGATCCTCAAGCCGGATCGCCATTTCGACGAGCGACTATGCGTCGGCGCCTACAGCGGGTCGTGGACCGACCTGGTGCGGAAGGCCCTGGAGGAAGGTCCCACCGAGATCGTCGGAGCACCGGGATTCAAGGACGCGCTGAAAGGGTGCCCGCAGATCGTCCTGCTTCCGCCGCCCGCCCGGCGGAGCGGCGATCTCGGTTCCCTGGACATCCTGGAGCACTGTGCCGCGTCGGAGCATGTGCGCGACGCGATCAAGCAGGCACGCCGATAGTATCCGCAATCCCGGAGGACTCGCTCATGACCAAGAAGATCAAGGCGGACGAACTCATCCGGCGGCTCTACGCCCCGGGCGCGAAGATCGAGGAGTTCGCACAGTACTTCAAGATCGTGCCGGACGAGTCGGCCGCGTTCCAGCTGAAGGTGGTCTACGACACGGCGCTGATCGACATGGGCGGCACCGCCGAGGCGCGGCAGCGTGCGGCGGTCGCCCTGCCGGGGTTCAATGCCCTCGTGCGGATCATGCGGCGCGGGCAGTTCGAACTGAAGATGATCGGCGGCTATGATGGGCCGGTCCTGGTGGCCGAGGGCGATTCCTGGTTCACCTACCCGAAGCTCGATGTGATCGGGGCGCTGAACGACCGGTATGCGATCTCGCATCTCGCCGCGGCGGGCGACACGCTGACGCAGATGCTGGAGCAGGACGAATACCTCGAGGAGACGCAACGTGTCGGCGCGCGCATCCTGCTGCTCTCGGGCGGCGGCAATGACGCGCTGGGCGGCGGCAACCTCAAGGTGCATCTGCGGTCGTTCGATGCGGGCCTGTCGCCGGCGCAGCATGTCAAGTCCTCCTTCAACGCGCTGGTGGACGGCGCGGTGAAGCAGTTCGACCAGATCTTCAGGCGCATCGCGCGCGAGGCGCCGGGCGTCACGGCGATCTGCCACGGCTATGACTACGCCATTCCTGCCAAGGGCAAGTGGCTGGGCAACCCGATGCTGGAGCTGGGGATCGCCGCCCCGGCGTTCCAGCGCGCGATCGTGAAGGAGCTCATCGACCGCTTCACGCTGGCGATAGGCCGGCTTGCCGCGCGCTATCCCCATGTCGTCTTCCTCGACAACCGCGACACCGTCGCGGACGATGAGTGGACGGACGAGCTTCATCCCAACCCTGCCGGGTTCAAGAAGGTCGCCGCGAAATTCGACGCCGCCATCAAGACGGCCGCGAGCCGCTCCCGCAGCGTGACGATGGCGCCTTCCGCCAAGCGCGGCCGCGGCAAGGCGGCCGAGGAATCGGCCGCCGCGCCCGAGCCGCGCAGGGGCCTCAAGGTGCCGACCCGGGTCAACCGGGGCTATTCGCTGCATATCGGGCTGAACGTCGTGGATCCGGGGCATTACGGTGGGCCGCAGACGCTCTATGGCTGTCACAACGATGCAAAGGCGATGGCCTCGATCGCCACGGAAAGCGGCTATGACGTCATGGGCGTGCTGCTCGACCACGCGGGAACCGTGAAGGCCGTGCAGACGGCCATCCGAAAGGCGGCCAAGGAGCTGTCCGCCGGTGACATCTTCCTGATCACCTATGCCGGCCACGGCTCGAGCGTCCCGGACTACAGCGGCGACGAGCTGGACGATGGCAGGGACGAGACCTGGTGCCTGTTCGACCGCGAGCTTCTCGATGACGAGCTCTATGCCGAGTGGCTGGGGTTCCGCGAAGGCGTCCGCGTCCTTGTCGTGTCGGACAGTTGCCACAGCGGCTCCGTCATCCGCGCGACGGCGGCGGGGCTGGTGACCATCGACGCGACGGCGAGCCTCGACGCCGGCCCACGCGCTCGGACATTGCCCGATGACGTGCGGCGGCAGGTGAATGTGACTCACCAGGCGCTCTACCGCAGCATCGCCCGGGGCCTCGCCGCCAGCGCGGGCCAGGCCGGCGGCCTCGCCCCGCGAAGCGACCGGCAGGCCGCCAATCCGCTGGGATGCAGCGTCAGGCTGCTGTCGGGCTGCATGGACAACCAGACCTCGGGTGACGGCGATATCAACGGGCTCTTCACGAGCCGGCTCTTGCAGGTTCTGGAGCAAGGTTTCCGCGGCGACTATGCGGCCTTCCACAAAGAGATTGTGAAGCGGATGCCCCGCAGTCAGACCCCGAATCACTGGGTTGTCGGCCGCAAAGACGCAGCGTTCGACGGCCAACAGCCCTTCGAGATCTGAAGGCTGGATAGAGGGAACACGGTCAAGCCCGTTCGCTGAACCGGTGGGACCACCGCGACGTCGCAGCTATGGCTCGGCTCCGGATTATCTCACGCTTCAGGGCAGGCGCCGCTTCGTTGCGTGTACTGACAGCACTGCCGAACCCAGGTCGAAGGTGGCCGGCGAGATGTTCCTGGCCATGACGCGCACGGTATTGTTGGACCACGCTGCGGCATCAAGCTCGATGAAGCGCGTCGAGGAAGCCAGCGCCCCGTGGGCGAGATCCCCCTGCCGTGCGCCGGTGACGGTGACGTCGAGCAGGCTGGTCGCCCCTGGCGCCAGCGACGGCAGGTCCCACGCCACCTCCGCGGCGAACTCCCGCTGCCCCACCGGCAGGGCGGGCGTGCCGCAGAGCAGCGCCGGTGCCGCCTCGGGCAACCCGTAGAGCCGCAGCGCCTCGACCTCGATCTGCCCGTCGAAGCCGACGATGCCGATCTGCGCGAAGGCTACCCCTGCCCCCAGCCGCACTGTCATGCGCTTGTTGAGCGAGGCGTCGGCCATTGCCGCCCCGCCGGTCCAAGCCTTGGACGGAACATTCCACAGCAGCGTGGTGATCGAGGCCAGCGCGTCCCCCGCGACATTCTCCCGCGCATTCATCGCCGCATCGAAGCAGCGCACGAAGATCCGTCCCCCGTCGGCGCCGCCGACGAGCGAATGGACCAGGGCGAACTCCTTCGCCTGGCTGCACTCCACCACGAAGGCCAGCCCCCGCTGTGCCTCAAGCAGCAGCCCGCGCGCGGTGGGCGTGATGTCGTCCAGCCCGTTGAAGGACAGCCCGGCCAGCGTCGTGGCGCTGGTGGTCGAGGTCGCGACCACCGCCAGCCCCTCGACGCCGATCTCGGTGGCGCTGTGCCGGAAGGCCGCGGCCCGGACATTGGGCACAGCCCCCAGCAGCCGCAGATGTCGCGAGGCGGGCGCGCGATGGCGGTTGAGCACCGTGTTGCCGCAGCGGGTGGCGGTTGCGGTGTAGTCGATGCCGACCTGGTAGGTGTTGGACCAGGCGACCTCGTACTCGTAATCCTGCGCCGCGGCGGTGTGCCGGGCGACGATCGGCGAGCAGGCCTCCATCCGCAGCGCGCGGCCGATGATTGCCGAGCCGCTGGTCTCGTTGAGGAAGGGGATCGCCACATTGGGGTCGAGCTGGCGCAGCTCGAAATTCGGCGCGTCGAAGACGTGCCGGTTGTGGTTGGAATAGGCGCCATCCGCCTTGGACAGCCGGATCCCGAAGCGATCCAGGCCGGGATTGATCCCGGTCGCGATCGCGAAGTGCCCGCCATAGTAGCGGATCGAGGTGTTCCAGGCGGTCGCGGTGGCGCAGTGGATATCGAGGCCGATGCGGTTGTTGAGGATGCGGCCAAGATGGAAGGTGCTGTCCTCGACGCCGCGGCCGTCGCCCAGCGTCCGCATGCCGATGGTGAAGCCCGCGACCAAGCGCAGCTCGACCACCGAGGCGTCAATGTTGCGCACCAAGATGCCGATGTCGGCCTCGTCGAGCCAGTCGGACTGGATCTGCCGGATGACCTGCAGCCCGGCATAGTGCTTCTCGCCATTGCGGGTGGTGCCGCCGTCGCCGAGGGTCAGGACGGTCGCCGGGGCAGCGCCGGTGTAGCGGATGACGCCGTGCATGATCAGGCCGCGGGCGCCGCCGCCCAGGGTGACACCGGCGGAGACGTTCCAGGTGCCGGGCGGGATGACCGCGAACTTCTGGTCCGCCGCCGCGCGATCGAAGGCCGCCTGGATGGCGCTGCGATCATCGGCGACGCCGTCGCCGAGGCCGCCGAAGTCGGAGGGCAGCACAGTCTCGCGGTCGCGCAGGTACTTGGCGAGGTCGGTCTTGCTGACCGCGGTGTCGAGCACCAGCAGGTCGTCGATGCGGGCAGGCATGGGAGATGACCCTTACAGCGCGGTCGCTGTCACCGGCCCAACGAGGGCCGAGACGTTGCTCTCGGCGGAGACGGCGCGCAGCCAGTACCAACGGGTGTCGCCGACGCTGAGGCCGGTGCGGTCCCAGAAGAGGCTGGTCGGCTCGGTGGCCAATTTCACCGCGGCAGCCAGGCTGTTGCTGCTGGCCTCGAACACCTGCAGGCGGACAGCATCGGGCGGGAAGCCGCCGGAGAGGCGGATGCCACCGGCTATTCCCGTCGCCGTGGGCGCCGCCACCGCGGCCGGCACCAGCGCCTGCCGCCAGCCCGACACGGCGCCGCTACGCGCCACGGCGCGCACCCGAAAGCCGGTCGGCTCGGCGGTGGGGATGGCGGCGGCGGTGGCGCCCAACGACCCACCGTAGCCCTGCCAGGCCGCGACCGAGGCCGGTAGGAACTCGACCTGGTAGCCGGCAAGGTGCGAGGAGCCGACCGCAGCCCAGGACAGGGAGAGCACGGCAAAGGCGGTGGTCTGCGGCGTCTCCACCGTGATGCCGGCCGGTGCGGCGATGACGCCCGGGTTCGGCAGCACCACGGCCGGGTTACTCCCGGTGGCGCGCTCATCGACCGCCGGGTTCCAGTCCCACACCGCCGCGTCCTCCTCCTCCAGGGTGAGGTCGACACCACCCTCGGCGGCGAGCGACCAGGCGGTGACCCGCGCCGGGAACGGGGTGAGGCGGTCGAGCGCCACCGTCGCCGCGTCCCACGGCCGCAGCCGCAGCGCGGAGAGGTTGGCGGGGAAGGCCACGGTGCGCTGGCGGCGGTTGCGCTCCAGCTCGACCTTCATCAGCCGCTGCACGGTGGCGACCGAGGTGGTCAGCGGGAACTCGAGGTCGCGGTAGATCATCTCGCCGCCATCCTGGGCGACGTAGTTGGAGGCCAGCAGCGGCGGCGCGTCGGTCGGCTGCCAGTTGGCCGCCGGCTCGACATAGACTGCGCGCACCCCGTTGAAGAGATCGCGTCGCGGCCGCGCGCCCTGGATGGTGACATCGCCGCGCAGGTCGTCGGAGGTGAGCGTCGCCGCCGGCAGCGCGGGCGCCCCGGCATGGATGAAGAACCGCCCGCCCGAAACCACCAGCGCGCCGGCCATGGCGGCGGCGAGCTTGCGGGTGATGGCGATCTTGCCCTCGGCGAGGGAGAGCACGCCGTTGGCGATGTAGCGACGCTCATAGACCCCGGCCCGGGTGCCGACCAACTCGTCGCAGATGTTGGCCGCCGCCATCAGCGCCGGGATGTCGATATCGTACCACGACGCGCGCCAGCCGAAGGGCGCGGTGAGGTACCAGGCGAGCAGCAGGGCGGGATTGTCGGACCAGCCCACCGCACCGGTGCGCGGGTCGAGGATGGTGTCGGCGCCCTCGACGATGGCGGCGATGTTGGGCGGGCCGGCGGGGAAGGCCTCGGCGGTGAGCTTCAGGCGCACGGCGACATAGGCGCGGCCACGGCCGCGATGCGCGCTGGTCCACTGGCCGCCGGTCTCGGCGATCAGGTTGGCGTCGGCCGCCTGGTCGGGGGCGCCGAGATGGCGGTCGATGCGCACCAGCCCGGCGAGCGAGGGGTCGCTCTCGATCTTGTCGCCGAGGAACACCTCGCCGATCGCCCGCACCCGGTGCGCCGCCAGCACGACGACGGAATAGAAGTAGCCGTCCGCCCGGCCCTCGTCGTCGGTCGCCGAGTGCAGGAAGACGATCGGCCCCGACACCTTGCAGCGGCCAACGACGATCTGATGCTCGGTGACCGGCTGGCGGAAGGCCTGGGTGCGGCCGGCGCCCGGCTGGCCGGCGTCGAAGCCGGCGATTGCCGCCGCCTGCGGGCTGAGGCTGGCCTGCTTTTTCTGCTTCTGCGGAAAGACCGACTGGCCGATGGCCGAGACGATGAAGGCAGCGCCAGCGCCGACCACGGCGCCGATGATGCCGCCGCCGAGCGCGGCGGAGGCCACGCCGGCAGCGGCGACAGCGATGAGCGGGACAGCGGCAGGCATCAGGCGCGGCCCTCCGAGGCGTCAGTCGATGCGCCAAGCAGTGGTGCAATCGGTCAGAGAGATGCGGACCAGGCCGCGCGGCCCAACGAAGGCGGCGCGGCCGCCCTCGACCACGACGCCGAGCCGCGGCGGGTCGCCGGCGAGGACGACGTCGCCCGCCCGCGCGAAACTGGGCGGGATGCGCGGGAAGCCCGCGCTGTCGGCGGTGGCCTCCAGCGTCGGCAGGCTGCGCCACCCCGGCCGACGGCCGGTCATTGCCAGCACCGCCGCCAGCGCGAACCGCCCGCAGTTCCAGCGATGGGCGTCGAAGGGACGCGTCTCCGCCGCGGCGAGCAGCGCTGCCAGCCGCGAAGGCCAATCCGGCAGCCGGGCCATCAGTTGGCCGGCAGCCGGATCTCCGCCTCCTGCAGGGCGGGGACGAACTCGAAGAAGCGGTCCCCCGGATATTCGGCCTGCTGGTCGGCGTCGGTGTAGCGCCGCACCTCGGCGCGCTCGAGGTCGACGAGGCGGCTTTCGCAGGTCAGCGAGATCCGCGGCTCGGCCCCGTCCACCACCTGCATGGTGTCCATCAGCCCGGCCCAGAGGGGGAACGGGTCGGCGACGAAGGCGCCCTCGGCATCGAGCAGCGCGCCCCACAGCCGCGCCGGGCGCAGCCGGAAGGACTGCTCGGCGAGCGCGATATCGACCACCTCCTGCGGCACCGGCGAGAGCGTCAGGGTGATGCGCACGGCGCGCAGCTCGGCAGTCTCCTCGATGTCGGAGACGGCGCCGATGCTGCCCATGCCCTCATAGGTGACGCCGGCCCAATGGAGTGGCCCGAGCCCGGTCCAGGCGCGAATGGGGCCGGACGCGAAGTCGAGCTCGACCAGCACCACCGGTGTGGCGACCGGCGCGGTGGCGGCAGCCGCAGCCTGGGGCGAGAGCCGCGGCGTGGCGGTGATGCCCTCGCTCATGGGAGAGCCTCCTCGAGGCGGATGGTGATGGCGGTGAAGCGCCCCGGCCGGGTGGGGTTGGCCCCCTCGTCGTCGGAGGCGAGCCGCATGGCGACAGTGGGCGTGGTCAGCACCAGCGGCTCGGCGAGCGACGCCGCGGCGCGCTCGAGGTCGACGAGGCGGCTCTCGCAGGTGAGCGAGATCCTGGCCTCCGCGCCGTCAACCACCTGCATGGTGTCCATCAGCCCGGCCCAGAGCGGGAAAGGGTCGGCGACGAAGGCGCCCTCGGCATCGAGCAGCGCGCCCCACAGCCGCGCCGGGCGCAGCCGGAAGGATTGCTCGGCCAGCGCGATGTCCACCACCTCCTGCGGCACGGGCGAGAGGGTGAGCGTGATGCGCACCGCGCGGAGCTCGGCGGTCTCCTCGATGTCGGAGACCGCGCCGATGGTGCCCATGCCCTCGTAGGTCACCCCCGCCCAATGGAGCGGGCCGCGCCCGGTCCAGGCGCGGATGGGGCCGGAGGCAAAGGCGAGTTCGACGAGCACGACGGGGCTGGCGACCGGCGCGGTGGCGGCGGCCGCGGCCTGGGGCGAGAGGCGCGGCGTGGCGGCGATGCCCTCGCTCATGGCAGCGCCTCCTCCAGGCGGATGGTGATGGCGGTGAAACGCCCCGGCCGGGTGGGGTTCGCCCCCTCGTCGTCGGAGGCGAGGCGCATGGCGACGGTCGGCGTGGTCAGCACCAGCGGCTCGGCGAGCGAGGCCGCGGCGCGCAGCGGCGGGGCGATCGGGATGGTTGCCGTGCCGGTGCCGGAGGCCACCACCGGCTCGGTCGCCATGTAGAGCCGGCCGGCGAGGCCGATATGGTCCCCCGCCCCGACCGCCACCGCGTTCGGCCACCAGCCCTGGGTCGAGAGCGACAGCGCCCCGCGCGCCGCGCCGGCCGCGAGCGACGGCGTGCCGCTGCCCACCATCAGCCCCGTGCCATCGGTGAAGATGGTGGCGTCCGAGAAGGAGTACGGCCCGGAGGGCACTTCCCCCTGGCTGCGCGGATCGCCGGTGCGGTACTCGCGCCGCCAGTCCCAAATGCGGATGGTGTTGGCGGATCCGGCCAGGGCGGCGAGCAGCCCCTCCAGCACGCCGGCCTGGATGCGGTTGAGCGGATCGAAGCTGGCCTCGGCGATCCAGCGCGCCCCGTCGCGGCGCAGCACCTGGGTGGCGCGGCTGACCGGCGAGACGAAGCGCAGCGTGTTGTGCTGCAGATAGAAGCTCAGCCGCGACGGCCGCAGCGCGGTGGGCCAGGCGTATTCGGTCATGCGCGCCCCTCCCCGCTATCCCCGCACCGTGTCGTAGGCCGCGCCGCCGCGGCGGATGGCATCCAGCGTCATGGCCGAGGCCTGGCCGGCGATCTGGCCGGCGAGCAGCCGCAGTCGCGCCTCGACACCGGCGTCGGCGCCGCGCGCGTCGATCGCGATGCTGGTGTGGATGGTCGGCCCGCCCGGCGCGGTGCCATTCGGCAGCACCGTCCCCGCCTGGCGTGGCACGAACCATTCGGGGCCCCGCTCGCCGACGACATAGGGCTGGCCGGCGGTGACCGGCCCGCCCTCGGCGCGGAACAGGCCGCCGATCGCGGCGCCGATGGAATCGAGCCAGCTTCCCGCGCCCATGCTCGACAGCCCCGCCGATACGGCATTGCCGAGCGGCTCGGTGATGACCTTGCGGGCGAGGATGCGCGTGATGTCCTGCAGCAGGCCCTCCAGCACGGAGGAGAACTTCTCGCCCTTGACGATGGCGTCCTCGAAGGCGCTGGAGAACGTCAGGCCCAACTCGCGGACGGTGTCGGAGGTGCGTTCCGCGCCGCGCTGCACACGCTCCTCAGCCTGTTCCAGTTCCTCCATCGCCGCGACCGCCTCGCGCCGGATGGTCTCGTCGGGCACCGCCCGGCCAGCCCGTTCCGCCCGTTCCACGAGGCTGGACAGGTTGGCGAGGCGGCGCTGGTAGCGCTCATAGGCGGTCTCGTTGTTCTGGATCAGCCGCTCGCGCTCGCGCAGCAGCTCGTTCAGCTCCCGCTCGGCCTCGCGCGCCTCCCGCGCGCCCTCATTGCTGGCGCGGCGGACCGCGGCGACGCGGGGTTCGAGGCGACGCAGTGCCTCGTCGCGCTCCTGCAGCGCCAGCGTCTCGAGGCGGGTGCGCTCAGCCGCGGTGACGCCACCGGCGGCCTCCGCCTCGCGCAGCCGGCGGACCCGCTCCTCGTATTCCCGGTTGATCCGAAAGCGGTCGTCGAGGTCGCGGGTGAGCTCCTGGACGTCCTGCGTCGCGCGGCGACCGCGGGCATCGGCCGCGGCGGCAGCGGCGGTCTCCTGCTCCGTCCGCTGGCGCTCGCCGGCGGCCTGCTCGCCGCGGGTGATCTCGGCCTGGAGCTCCGTGTACTGCCGGCGCAGCTCCTCCAGCCGGGCCGCGCGATCGACCCCGGCCTGCTGCTCCGCGGTGCCGACCAAGCCAGGACGGATGCTGCCGCGGCGGACCGACGCGCTGAGGCTGGCGCGGCCGTCCTGCTGGCTTTCCAGCCGAGCGATCTGCGCCGCCAGCGCCTCGGCCTGGCGCCGCATGCCGGCAAAGCGTTCCTCCTCGCTGAGCAGGCCGGCGCCCTGGCGGACGCCGTCCACGGCGCGTGCGGCAGCGGACAGCGCCCGGGCCAATGCGTTGGACAGCCAGATGGCGCGGTCGAGCTGGCCGAGGAAGTTTTCCGTCGACGCCGTCAGCTGCCCGAAGGCACGGCCGAGGGAGAGCGGGGCGCGGTCGAGTTCCGCACCGAGGCGTTCGGTCGCGCGCAGCAGGGCGGGGAAGACCCGCTCGGCGGTGAGCTTGCCCTCGGAGCCGAGCTTGCGCAGTTCGCCGATCGAGACGCCGAGTTCCTTGGCCAGCCCCTCGGCCAACAGCGGCATGGCCTCGAGGATGGAGCGCAGCTCGTCGCCCTGCAGGACACCCGAGGCCAGGGCCTGGGCGAGCTGGAGGGTGGCGGAGGAGATCTCCTGCGTGGAGGCGCCGGAGACGATGGCGACGCGCTGCAGGCCGCCGACGAGGCGGACCACCTGGTCGGAGGTGGCGCCGATCTCGCGCGCGGCGATCGAGAAGCGCTGGAAGGCGTCGACGCTCTCGGAGACGGCGACGCCGGTCTGCAGCGCGTTGCGGTACAGCACCTCGTAGACCGAACTCGCCCGCTCCACCGAGCCGGTGGCGTTCTGCAGGCGGGACAGGCTTTGCGTCAGCGCGTCGCCGGCCTGGACCAGCGCACGCGCGGCCACTGCCACGCCGGCGATCTGGATGCCGCGGGTGGCAACGTCCAGCAGTTCGAGCGAGCGGGAGGCGCGCTCGGCGCCGCCCGTGATCTGGTCGAGGGAGCGCTGGCCGGTCTCGCCGACCTCGCGCAGCCCGGCCTTGACCCGGGCGGCGTCGTCCAGCGACAGGCGGACCGAGACGCGGCGGGTGGCGTCGGCCATCAGCAAGCTCCACAGAGGCAATCGATGCCGCTTGCTGCGGTCAGCGTCACGTTGCAGCATCGACCTAAAGTACTGGGGCCGTGCTATGGACAACGACGACGGCGAGAGCCCATCCAACTGGGTGGGCCGCAGCCTGGATTACTGTTACGATCTCACGCTCAATTCGACGCTGGGCGGCATTCAGAAGAACTGCTTCCAACTCGCCGAGGACTACCAACGGCGAGGCCAATCGCCCGCAAAGGCCGTCGACAACCTCATCGCCTGGCAGTGCGGCAAGACCGGTCTTTCCGGTTTTGCTAACGGCCTGCCGGGCTTGCTCGCCATGCCCGTGACAGTACCACTCGACCTGACCGCGCTCTGGTATGTGCAGTTGAGAATGGTCGCCGCGACCGCGCTCATCTTCGGGCTCGATCCAAAGGAGGATCGTGTTCGCACTCTCTGCTATGCATCGCTTCTTGGCAGCGGTGCCCAGGAGGCATTGGGCAAGGTGGGCGTGACCATCGCGACAAGGAGCGCGGAGACCGCTTTACGCCGAATGCCAGGCACGGTCCTAACGCAGATCAACAAGGCGGTAGGCTTTCGCCTTGCAACGAAGTTTGGCCAAAAGGGCGCGATCAATCTCGTGAAGCTCGTGCCCGTCGCTGGGGGAGTGGTGGGCGGTACCATGAATGCGATCGGCACGCGCATTGTGGGGAAGACAGCGAAGCGGCTGCTTCAGCCGAACGACTGAGGACCAACTCTCCCGAAGAGGGTCACACGCTTAGCAACGTAACTAGTCCTAAGCTGGACTTGTCCTGTCACGCCTTTGAATTGCGACGATCGATGGCGCCCTCGGCCATGCCGATGCGGATGGCGAGCAGCAGCTCGGAAGCCGCCCAACCCGTAGCGCCCAGTTCCCGCGCCGCGGCGAGCGCGCCGGCGGTATCGAGCGTCAGGCCGGCCATGGTGGCCTCAGCGCAGGCCGTGCCAGCAGACCAGCAGGCGTGGCCTTCGAGGCTGGTGGGGGCCTGCGCGGCGTAGGGGCAGGCCAAACCGCAATCGCGCTCCAGAGCAGCGCAGCCGCGGCAGTAGTCGGGCCCGCGGCCGAAGTGCCAGGCGGCGCGGGCCCTCAGCCGTTTCCCTCCAGCGCCACGGCGGCGACCGGGGCGGTGGCGCGGTCCCAGAAGGCGGCAGCAATGTCGTCGAGGTCCATCAGGCGCTCGACCGCCTCGGGCGAGAGCGGCAGGGGCTTACCGGCGGCATCGCCGACACCCTCCCAGGCGGTCACGGCGTGGCGGGCCAGCGCCTTGACCAGGAAGGCGAAGGACAGGCCGCGCGACATGTCGGGGTCGAGGTCCGGGTCGGCGATGCGTATCGCGGCGAGGCGGCGCGCGGCGGTGGCCTGGGCAGCCGCCATGACGGCGGTGGTGACGGGTCGGATCTCCACGCGGACGCCGCGCGGCAGGTCGAGCCAGTACGGCTCGGCCGGGAGGTCGAGGGTGAGCATGGGCGACTCCATCCATTAGCCTTGATCTGCGCCGGCTAGCAGCGCAGCGGCGCTGCGCTCGGGCTGTTGACATTGATGTTGATCCGATCAACCTTTCACATTAACCTGATCAACATTGATGGTGAGTTTGGTGGCCCGTCAGCCAGCGCAACTTCCGAAACCGAAGGAAGACGAACGTTTTCCCGCAGCACCTGCCAAGGTCGACACTGGGTCAGTCGTCCTTGACGCGGAGCAGACGGCGGCTGCCCTAATCTTCCTCCACGAGACGCCCTTCGGCGGGCAGCCAGCAGGCCGCCGCTTTCGGCTTGCACATGCCAGCGTGCGAGAGATCACTGGTCGACCGGTGCTCGGCCAACATTTCCTAGACGAGGTGGCAATGCACCTTGCGAGGGCCGGTTTCGATCTCGTCCGGATGGACACGTACGTGGTGATCCAGCAGGCGAAGCAGCACCAGAGCCTCCGCCGTGCTCCTGCCAATCTACGTGCGGCGGCTCGCGCTGCGGCAGCGAGCGGCAACGCACTGCTGGTTCCAATAACCGCTGATCCCACCGAAGGAGAGAAGGACTGATGGCTCCGCGTCTCGACATTGCAGCAAGGAAATCGAAGCCCGCAGCGCCTCCGGCGATGTCGGTCGAACTGCGAGCGCGCACGCGTTTGCCGAAGCTTGCTCTCCAGCAAGTGATCATCCCCGCTCCGACGATCGCACACGCAACGTTCAATCGCGGCGCTGTCAGCAAGTGCGGGCTCTTCAGCACATTGACAGGGTGGACAGACGAGCGCGCGCGGAGGTTCCCCTTCCAGCATTTCACGGTGCCAGCATCGAAGGCGGTAGGAGTCGCTGCTATGGTTGCGCACTTCTACGAGGAGATTGGCCTCAAGCGTCCCGCCGTCCGACTGTCGCCAAAGTTCACCAAGAAGAAGCCCTGGGGCCCTCCCCGTGATCTCGGCCGGAAGCCACTGCGCAAGATCGAGGGGCTGCTGCGCCCACCGCGCGGAACGCTTATGCACTAAGACCCGGCTTGCTGATCGAGCGGAGGTCAGGCTTCTGAAGCACGTACTCTATGGTCGCTGCCCGCCCGAGGGCTGCGTGATGAGCATCACGCGTACTCCGCCCCTGCCTGCTGGTTCTTCAGCACTGCGGTCATCATGCGCGTCGCGGTTGCGTTGAAGGCCGCGCGGAACTCGAAGCTCGCCTCGACGCCGCCCGGCCCTTCGACCGGGGTCTTCGCCAGCGCCAGATACACCTCGTGCAGCGTGAAGGTGAGGCTGCGGTTCGCATCGATCGTGTAGCTGAAGGCGAACTCGGCCGGCGCGTTGTTTTGCGCCTGGGTCAGCAGCGCGGTGTCCGCGAAGCGCGCGGTGATCTGGCCAGTGGCGCGCGCGATGCCGGGATCGACGCCCTCCACCTTCCGGTCGGCGCGGATGGTGCGGACCATCTCCATGCCATTGGCGTAGGTGAGCCGCGCCCCGGTCACCTGTGCGAGTGCCGAGCCGTTCCGGCTGATCGCGCCCTGCGCCTTGTTGAAGGCGGTGTATGCGGCGCTGGTCGGCGTGCCGCCCGAACTTGCGGCACCGCGCACCGAGCCCTGCCCCATCAGCCCGAAGGTCGCCGTCGCAGGCCCAGTCGGCGAGAAATCGATCTCCAGCGTGTCGGCGCGCACGCCGGTGCAGAGGTCGTAGTTCGGCACGTCGGGATAGCCGATCTCGATGCTGTTCGAAGGTAGCGAGGCGGCGCCCGAGCCAAAGCTGTGAATGAAATTGGGGCTAGTGCCGGTGGTGGTCGGCGGGCCGAGCAGCAGACGCAGCCAGTGGCCGATGTTGACGAGGTCCACCGGCACCACCGCCTGGCCCTGCACGGTGACGGTGTCGAGGAACGGCGCCGCGGGATCGCGGCTGCTGCCGACGCCAATGACGTCGGCATCGAGCAGCGGCTGCTCGGCGCCGAGGTCACAGGAGAGGAACGGCATGCGCAGCCAGTCGCCCGATGGCGCGGTGCCGTAGGTCGCCTCGGGAATCATGAGCAGGCGGCAATTGGCGCCGATGGCACGGGGCATCGGGTGTCTCCGGGATCAGCGGGAGGAAGCAGCGTCAGGCCAGCGGCGAGCCGGCGACGGTGAAGAACAGCGCGACGGGGATGGAGGCAGCCCTAGCCGCAGCCGCGCCCTCGAACTCGACGTCCTCGAACTCGGGCGCGCCGGGCTGCGCCCACTCCACCGCGCCGCCGAGGGTGCGATCCGCGGTAATAGCGGCGGCGAGGTCCACCAGCAGCGCATCGAGCAGAGCATTCCTCGCCGCCGGCGTCGCGCCACCAACGGTGACTTCGACCTCGGCGCGGTGCTCGATCGCCCAGGCGAGTGGCGAGAGGAATGCCGTCTCGTCGACGGTCTCGCCATCGCGGATGAGGACCAGCCCGCCCGGCGGCAGGCGCTGCGGCACGGTCTCGCCGCGCAGCACCAGCGGCGCCGGATTCCTGCCGGCCAAGGATGTGGCCAGCCGGCTGTGCAGCGCCGCGATCGCAGCCTCCCGCATGCTTACGGCGCCGCCCTCCCGCTCTCGCGTTCCCAGGCCGCGACAAAGCGCCCCGGCAGCCGGCGCAGGCCGCGCTCGGCGGCACCCTTCACGTCGAGCCGCTTAGCGAGCTTCACCTGCGGCAGCAGCAGGAACATCGGCACCATCCCGCGGGCGAGCATGCCGCGCGCCCAGGCCTCGCGACCCTTGCGGTTGCCGGTGCCGATCTCGGCCAGGCCACCGGCGACCAGCCGGGTGCGCCGACGTCGGCCGGTCTGCTCCCCCTGACGTAGCGGCAGGCACCACACGAAGCCGCGCCCGGATTGGAACGGCCGCAGAAAGCCCTGCCCGGAGGCGACCATCTGCGCCGGTGTCACCCGCAGGCCCTTCTCGCCGCGTCCCCGGCGCCCCCGCGCCGCATTGAAGCCCGTAGGGATCGCCAGGAATTTCCGCCCGCCCTTGGCCCGGATCAGCGCACCGCGCTCGAAGGCGTCGATGACATTCGGCACCTTGGTCCAGACCAGCCCAGCGGGACGCAGTGACTGCCCCGAGCGAGGAAACACCTGCGAGCGCCAGGCATGGGCGATGCCACGCGCATTGCCACCGAAGCTGCTGGTGACCTGTCGGCGCAGTTCCGCTTTGACCTGCTCGGTCTCGGCGCGGATCGCTGTCATCGCCGCGCGCTCGCCGGCGCGGACCTCGGCGGCGAGCACCTGCCGCAGATCGCCGACGATTCTGGCGGCGAGCCTCATGGCGTGCCGCCGTCAGGCGGCAGGCCGGTGCGATGACGGATGATGGCGACGGCGAGGTCGTGCAGCGCCGCCTGGCCGAGGTAGCCGAACACGAAGGCAAAGAGGAACCGGCCGTACTCGTTGAGCTCGACGAAGCCCCCGAGCGCATAGCCGGCACTGCCGACCAGGGCGGCGGAGGGGACCTCCCAGGCGAGGCACCAGCCAAAGCGCCGGCGCTCGGGGTTGTTCCAGCGCACGAAGCCACCGGCGAGGCCGGCGGCGGCGCCGAGCAGCAGGTCGCGCAGGATCTCCAGCAGGGTGAGGGCGTTCTGCGGCATGGCGGATTCCTATCGCTGGCAGAGCACGCGCCAGGCGGTGCCGGAGGCGTCGCGCTCGGCATGGGTGACGGTGAGCAGATCCGGGCCGAGGACGAAGCTGTCGCCGGCGGCGAGGTCGGGCAGGACAGCGATGGCGACGGAGAGGATGTCGGTGGCCGAGAGGATCTCGGTGCCGAAGGCGTCGGCGACACGGTCGGGTGACGACCGCAGGACGCGGAGACTGATGGGTGGGCCACTGCCGCCCTGCCGGTAGACGGCGTCGGCCCCCAGGTTCGGATCGGCGACCAGGGCCGCCATCGCGTCGGTGAAGGCGTTCACTGCTCGCCCCCGTCGGCGGGGTTCAGCCGCCGCACCGCGGCGAGCCGCCCGGCACAGTCGGCATGGGCGGCGTCATAGGCCAGCAGCAGCTCCGCCACCTGCCCCTGGGTCAGGCCATCCCCGAAAGGGAGAACCGGCGCCGCGGCGCAGACCAGCAGCGCGTCAGGGAGACGGAGCGGCAGCAACCGGATCTCCGGCGGCGCGGTTGGCGCGCAGGCGCTCGACAGCATCGCGCAGCACAGGGGCAGCGCCGGCAGCGTGGCTCGGATCACGGCGGAGGGCCTCCAGATTGGCGCCGAGGCGGGCTGCCTGGGCGCGGGCGCGTTCGGCCTCGCCGGTCAGCGCGGCGATGTGGCGGGCGTGCTCGGCGGTGGCGCGGACCAGCGCCGCCGCATTGGCCTCGGCGGTGCGCGTGGCCGTCGCGGCATCCAGGCGGGCGGCGTCGCGCTGCGACCGGAAGTGCCAGGCGGCCGCGGCGGAGAGCAGGATTGCTGCCGCGATCCCAATCGGCAGCGCGTGCCGGCCGAGCAGCGCAAGGATCGCCGCGCCCATCAGGGATAGGCCCTGCGGTCGAGCTCGAAATGCGGCCCGTCGCGAAAGGAGGCCCAGTCGCCGCCCCAGACGATCGGCACGCCGAGCTCCTTCGCCGCGGCCTTCATCGCCGTGCCGATCTGCTCGTACAGCGGCCAATCCCAGCGGATCTCGCCCTGCTCCACCGAGCCGTCGCCGTCGTCGAGCCAGTAGGCGAGATCGACGGCATGACCGGTGAGGTGCCGGCTGTTCATGGTGCGCGAGGCACCGATCGCGACCAGCCGGGCCTGGCGCTCGCGCGTGCGCAGCCCCTCCGTGACGATGAAGGGCACCGCCAGCCGGGCCCGTTCGACGACGCGCACCAGGTCGCGGTGCACGCCCTCAAGGCGCGCGCGGTCGCGCGGCAGGAGCGTGGCCATCACGCCCCCGAGGCCGGCACACGGGCCAGCATCACCCGCACCGTGGCATCGGCCGCCAGCGCCGCGACCGTGCAGAGGCCGACCTGGAAGTTGCCGGTCGCGGTGGTAGTGATGCGGCGATTGGTGTTGTCCCAGAACACCCGCACGCCCTGGCTGATGGCGAGCGCGGGCTCCTTGGTGAGTTCGAACTCGCCGCGGGTCTCGCAGTCGACGCTGGCATTCTGCGCGGCGTCGGACGCCGCCACGCCAAAGAAGGCGCCGACCAGCATGCCCTGGCCAGAGAGGATGCCCCCGGCATAGGGCACCACCATCGGGATGGAGCGCGCGTCGGGACGGATGCAGTTGCGCATGGGAGGGTCTCCTGAAAGCGCCAGGGCGCCGACCGGAGCTCCGGCGGCGCCCTGGCGCGCTACGGATGGAATGGAATGGAGCGGCGGGATCAGGTGCCCGGGTTGAACCAGGCGCCGCGCCAGTCGATGGCGCCGACGCCGAAGTCGAAGATCACGCTGACCTCGACGCCGTCTGCGCCCTGCACCGGGCCGGTGGTGACCTGCGGCCCCTCGGCCCCGTTGAGGTAGCCGTAGACATAGACGGGTGCCGCGACCGGGTCGGAGAACAGGTACCAGCGGTTCGCCTGGATCAGCGGCTCGATCACCGGCTGCACGAAGCCGGCAAAGACGTTCGCCTTGCCGATCTCGCTCGCCTGCACGACCACCGTCGCTTGGCGGGCGGCGAGCTCGAGGTTCGGCCCGACCAGCAGCCGCATGGTCTGCCCCATGGAGATGGGCAGCCCGTCCAGCGTGCGCTGCTTCATGACGGCGGTGCGGCCAGCGCCGATGGTCGTGGTGTCGAGCACCGTGCCGGTGCTGGCCTTGTTGGCGCGCGCCGCACCGGTGGCGAACACGGGCGCGCTGCCGGTGGTCAGCGTCGGGCCCTCGCCATTGGCGCTGTTCAGCAGATTGTAGGCGGTGGCGTTCTCGAACTCGGCAACGCGGCGGCCGATGGCGGCGGCGAAGTCGGTGAAGGCGCCGAGGTCGTCGTTGACCAGCATCGGCCGCGTGACGCGGATGCGCCGCGCGAAGGTCTGCAGCAGGACGATCTCCTGGCTCTCGGACATGGTGCCGACCTGGATCTCGCCGTTCTCGGCGAGCGGCAGCAGGGTCGGGAAGTCGCCGATGCGCAGGTGCCGGTGCGGCTTGAAGTCGCGGAAGTCGCGCCGGAGGAAGACCTGACGGTAAGTCGGCTGCGCCGGCTGGTAGGCGGCGAGCAGCATCTTGTTGGCGGCCGCCGCGAGCAGCAGCGGGAAGTCCGAGCTGGTGTGGAAAGCGCGCTCGGCGAGCAGGGTCGGGTTGCGGGGCACGCTCCGCTCGCCGCGGGCGCGGAGCAGCTCCCCGATCATGTCCGAGGGACGCCAGCCCATGAATTCGGCGTGGCGGCCCGAGCGACCATTCTCCCCCTGGGGCTGGTAGCCAGGCATGGCGCGGGCAGCGAGAGCCTCGGCCATGGCGTCGAGGATCTGCGCCGGGTCATCGTGGCCTGGGCCGGTCTCGGGGCGGGCGGGGATGGAGGGACGCGGCCCCTGCGCCACCAGGGCGTCGAACAGGGCGCGGCGGGCCTGGTCTCCGGTCCAGCCCTGGGCGATGGCCTCGGCACGCACCGGGGTGATGCGGTCCGCCGGCAGCAAGGCGCGGGCGGCGTCGACCGCGGCGTCGATGCCGGCGATGCGCTCGCGCTCGGCGCGCTGGGCCTCGGCGCGGACCGCATCGAGGTCCGGTGCGGCGCGGGTGGGTGCCAGGGCGCTGGGCGCGGGGCTGGGTGTGGTGGTCACCGTGGTCTCCTGGGGCGGGTTGGACGGCGCGGCGGAGGGCGGCGCCGACGGGGCAGCAGCCGGGGTCTCCGGCGTCGTCTCGGGCATGGGTGAATCCTCATCAGGCAGGGCGGGCTCGATGGCGATGGCGGGCGCGCCCTGCGGCGCCTCACCCCGCACCGCCGCATCGCGATCCACCGGGACCGGCACGACGGAGATCTCGAAGGGCTCCCAATCCACCGCGCGGTGGACGGTCTCGCCGGTGGCGGCGTCGGGCCGCGGCTCGTAGCGATGCACGCGATAGCCGACGCTGACCGCGCGCAGCGTGCCGTCGGCGATGCGCTGCCAGACGGGCTCGATGTCCGCGGCGGTGCTGAACTGCAGCGTGGCGTAGCCGCGCCCACGCTCGAGGCGGGCAGCAACCACACGGCCGAGCACGTCGCGGGCGCCACCGCGGCGGTGGGTGTCGAGCACCGGCGCGCGGCCGGAGCGCAACGCGTCCATGCGCACCGCGTTCGGCGACATCTCCAGCTCCTCGGTGATCAGGCCGAGGGCGGGGACGAAGTTGCGGGCGCGCGCGCCGGTGCTCCACACCACCTCGACGGTGCGGGCGGCTCGGTCGACGGTGGCAGGCGCGGTGATGGCACGCTGCGCGACCAAGGGAAAATCCCTAGCGGCCGGTGCATCGGGGCCGGCGCACACGGCGTCATCGCCGCTCACAGCGGTCGCCTCATTCATCCCATTCTGGTCCTAATGCTTGGCTGCGCTGGGTCGACGGATCTGAGAGCCCGCGATTGCGGCATCAGCACTGAGGGTCGCCCCACTGCGCAATGCAGAGTTCATCGGTACGGCGGTCCCCATACGGGCTACACCGGCCTGGCAGTGAGTTTGGAAGGACACGCAGTGTCGCTAGAGGATCTCTTTGCGCGCGATGATCGGCTGCCCTTGAATCGAAAGGAGCGCTACTACGCGGCAACGGTACTGCCCGGCATAATCTGCACGGATGGGCTGCAGCGCTTGCTCCAGCGCCTCGGTCGGTCAGATGTCAGGGCTGACCTGATGCCCGACTCGACCAACACCCAGCTCTTCACTGAATATGATCTCCGCGATGCGATCCGCGGGCGGCGCAACTCACCGCACGGTCACCTGCTCCCGCAGCTGACCGGCGATACTCCTGACGTCGTCATCCTAATCGATGCGCCCAACCCGCTGCTCCTTGTGCTCGAAGCGAAGCTCTTTAGCTCGGGAACTCCCGAGAATATGGCCGAGCAGCTTCGTCGCCAGCGGGAATACGTTGTCGAGCCACTCAAGGAGATTGTCGGCGGCTGCGATGCTCTCCAAATTGCACTGGTACCTGCGTCGCTCGCGGAAGGCATCCGGCGGCTCTTGCCCGACTCCCCCGCGCATCAGACTCTCACTTGGGAAGAGATCGCTTACGATTACCGTGACGTGGCGGCCGCCTCGTATTGGGTTCGACTGCTGCGCCATGCTCTGGGCTGGGAGTGTTGGCTTCGGGCAGTGGCTGGTACGAAGGATGACCACGCGGACTCGCGCATGACAGCTGCAGAAATTCTCGAGGCGCATAGCTCACAAGAATCTCCCATTGGCTACGTGGGAGTGGGTCGCGCTGTATGGAGACTTCTGCAAGACGACGTCGTGACCTCTGGCGGAACAGTCCGCCTTTATGCGGTCAGCTACGCTCGGGAGGCACCGAGCCGAAACTACATCCCAGTAGATGAGTTCGTGTCGACTGTCCGTGCTTGGCTCCGACACGGCGTACCGCGACGGCTGCAAGACGGCGCATAAGGTGGCGTCGTGGCCTAGCGGAAAATCACGTCGCAGCCCCGGTGGCTGCGATCTCGACCGCAGCCATCTGCGCGGCGTCCTGCGCCGCGCCGGACTTCGCCACACGGCGCGGATCGGTGTCGAGCGAGATGCCGGCCTCGTCGAGCAGCGCGTTCGCCTCGCGGATCATCTCCACCGCCGCACGGAAGTCGTAGCCGAAGGCCCCGGCCGCTTCGGGCTGCGGCACGAAGCCGGCGCGCACCTGGGCGATCAGCGCCGTGGTGTCCTTGAGCGGATCAATCATCTCATGCGCCGGCGGGACATGGCTGACGCCGTCCGGCATGTCCGCCCCCCAGAGGCCCAGCAGCGCGCCCTGCGCGTGGAACCGCTCGGCGATGGGACGCACCAGCATCGGGATCAGCATGCCGTACTGCACCTGCTCGCAGAGCCGGCGGAACTCGATCTTGCCGGCGCGGAGCGACGAGTAGTTCGCCTGCGTCAGGTCGCCGGAGACCTGGTCGTAGGTGAGACCGGCGCCGACGGCGGCGGCCTCGAGGGCACGGCGCGCGAACGCGGCGTGGCTGCCGCCGCCGGACGGGTTCACCACCTCCACCGAGCCCATGCCGCGGCGGTAGAGGATCATGCCCGGCTCGAAGCTCTCGACCGTGCGGCCCTGCGCGTCGCGGAGCAGGCCCGCAGCGGCACCCGTCAGCGCCTCGTCGCCCTCCTCGGTGACCACCGCCGCGAGGCAGGCCTCGATCTTGGCCTTCATCAGCAGGGCGGCCTCATAGTCGCCGAGGTCGCGCAGGCGGAGCAGCACCGGCGCCAGCCAGGAGACGTCGCGCAGCTGGCCGGGGCGGCGCTTGCGATAGACGTGCAGCACCTCCGATGCCGGAATGCGCTCGCTGCTCTGCCAGGTCGCCCCTGGCAGGATCCAGGCCGCGCCAGGGTGGACGCGATGCAACCAGTAGCCTATCGGTGCGCCGGCCTCGCCGAGCGCGATGCCCTGGATGGTCGGCGCGCCCTCGACCATGCCGTTGCGCGCGGTGTCGAGATGGTCCGCCTCCAGCACCTGCAGGCGAAGGCCGAGCGGGTTCGATGGCGACGGTGGCACCAACAGGAAGCGAACGAAGCACTCGCCGCTCTCCACCACCGCCCGCATCACCAGCGCCTGCAGGCCGTAGAGATCGAGCCGCCCCTCGGCGTCGCAGGCGGTGCTCTCCGCCCAGCGCTGCCAGGCGCGACCATGCGCGTCCTCGGGCCAGCGGGTGGTGATGCCGGCGCCTATCGCATTCCCGGTCCAGAGGTCGACGATGCGGCTGGCATAGGGATCGTTCCTGACGGCGTCGCGCGCGCGGCGGGCGACCGTCGCCGCGGCCACGCCGACCTCGGCATTGGCGCTGCCGCCCGACGGCGCCCAGGCCGAGCCGCGCTGGTCCTGCGCCGCGGCGTAGCCGCGCAGGACATTCCATGCATCACGGAGACGGCCCATCACCTGCTTCCCTCGCGCGAGAAGCTGGCAAAGGTGACGCTGGGGCGACGCGCGGCGCTGTTCTCCGCCGCGTGGAGCACCGCCAGCGCCCGCCCGAGTTCATCCAGCGAGCGGTACTCGACGGTGCGCCCGTCGAAGGTCAAGCGCGTGGTGCCGCCCGTGTAAGCAGCGGCCAGCACCGTCGCGCGGCTGCCGGCCGGTTGCGCCAGCGCCCAGGCCAGGACGGTCGGGTCCATCAGGCCGCCCGCAGCGTCGGCAGCGGCGTCGCTGCGTTGGCCAGATAGGACAGCCCGCTCGGCGGGTTCGGCATGATTGGCACGCCCGCCTGATGCGTCAGCGCCGCGAAGAACCCGTTCTCGCTGCCGGTGCCGCCACCGGCGCCGCCGTCGGCTGCAGCCGAGCCGAGCAGCAGCGTGTTCCCCCCGCTGAACGCCTGTGTGCTGGTGCCGCGCACCGAGGGCGCCCCCGAAAAGCACAGCAGCAGCCACCAGACTCCGGCCGAGATCCAGCGCGGCTGCGCGAAGGGGCAGAGCGCATTGCCGGCGGAGGTGGTGTCGGCGTCCGTCACCGGCTCCTCGATCACCGCCCCCGGCCGGCCGGCGCCGTTGTCGGCGGCCAGCGCCATACGCAGGAGTCCGGCCGCGCCGGTCGTCACACTGACAGCCATAGCCGAGAACAGCCCGGGACGTGCCAGCACGTAGGGCACGCAGTAGAGCCGGTTCGCCGTCATCGCGACCGCGCCGCCGACCGCGCGCGCATGCTGCGAGGCGTAGAAGCGCCCCGACACGTAGGGCAGCATCGCCGGCGCCTGCGGCAGGTAGTGCTGGAACAGCGCGGTCATGCCAGGGGCCGGATGCCGAGGGTGATCAGGCGTTCCGCGGCCTGATTCACGGGCGCGGCGGCGAGGCCGGAGCGCAGGCGCAGCCAGCGCCACCCGAGCAGCAGCGTGGGTGGCAGGGTGAGCGCGCGGCCGGCGGCGACCGTCAGCACCACCTCGTTGCCCAGGTGGTCGTAGAGATCGGCCCAAACGGTGGGCTCACCCTCGTCGAGCGAGCCCTGCAAGGTGAGCGGCGCATCGGTCCAGGCGGCGGGCAGCAGCAGCAGGCAGACGCCATAGCCGACGGTGGCAACGGGTCCGCTCAGCGCTTGGCCGGCGGCGATGCTGGTGCGCACCGGGACGATGGCGGTCATGGAGATCTCCAGGTTCAGCGCAGCCAGCCGCCACGCGGGGCAAGCCAGGCGCGGGGGCGGGTCGGCGGTGCACCGGCGGACGATGTCTGCGCCGCCGCGGAGAATGGTTCGTCGGCCGGCAGCGACAGCGCGTCGGCCATCCGCGCCCAGCGTCCCTCGCCCCAGCCATCCATGCCGAGCGCGGCGGCGGCCGCACGCGCATAGACGCGGCAGTCCAGCGCCTCGTTGCGCTCCCTGGCCTTGACCCATTCGAGCCGACGGAAGCCGTTGCGGCCAGCGCGCGCGACCAGCTGCTCGGCGGTGAGCTGCCGACAGAATTCTTCCCCCGCCGCATGGATCGGCAGGTGCAGGAACCCGGCGGGGAAGGGATCCCCGCTCTCTTCGGTCGGGCGATTGAGCTTCAGCCAGCCATAGGTCTCGGCCTTCAGGAAGGACGAGCCGACCGGCCAGACCTTCAGCCCACCGAGCTTGCGCCCGTTCCGCCGCACCTCCGTCGCCGCGGGCTGACCGATCGCGGCGCGCAGTCCGTCCTGGCCCTTGACCGCGATGGCGCGGCCGGCGCCGGCCCGCCGCACGAAGGCGTAGACCTCCGCAGTGGTCATGCCGTCACCGCTGTCGATCGCCGCCATGGCGATGGGCAGGCGGTGGCCGCTGGCGTGCCGCCAGGTCTCTCCCAGCAGCAGCCGGAGTTCCTCCCACACCGCTGCCTCGAACGGGTTTCCCGCCAGAACACGGTGCTCGATCAGCCAGGATTGGCGGTCCGGCCCCCAGGCCCAGATCGAGGCCTCGAGCCGGTCGCGCTGCACATCGACGCCGGCGGTCAGCAGCAGCCCGCCAAGGGGGACGGTGCCGACGGCCCAGTGTTCGCGACGATCGTAGAGCCGCTGCCAGTCGGGTGCCTCGCCCGCCTCCTGCCAGGTCTCGCCCAGTACCGTGTTCCGAAACGTCTTGATCGCCCGATCGTCGCCTTGCGCGGCGAGCCAGAGCCGAGCGATCTCGGACCAGGGCATCCAGCCGGGCGGCGAATAGAGCGCCGAGATGTGGAAGCCGACCGCGTGGGGATCGGTGGGCTCCGCGGTCGCCCGCCAGGCACCACCGGCCAGCATCGCCGCCTTGTGCTGCTCGCCGATCGGGGCGTCGCAGGCCTCGCAGAGGTACCTTGCCGTGTCGGGCGCGCCGTCATCCCAGAGCAGCCGCTCGAAGCGCAGCCACTGCATCGCCCTGCAATGCGGGCAGGGCACGAAATAGCGCCGCTGGTCGGACGCCAGGTATTCGCGTTCGACGCGCGACAGGCCGGCGATAGTCGGCGTCGAGACCAGCAGCATCTTGCGCCGCCAGCCGAAGGTGCGTGCCCGGGCCTCGGCCAGCGCGATCGGATCGCCCTCGCCCTCGACATCGCCGGGATAGGCGTCGATCTCGTCGAGGAACAGGAACCGCGCCGACATGGAGCGCAGGCCGACGGCGCTGTTTGCCCCGGTCATCACCAGCTGGCCGCCGGGGAACTCCTTGCTGAGTTGGCGGTTGCCACTGTCCCGCGACCGCGCCGGCGCGACCCGTTCGCGGATCGCCGGTGTCTCCTCGACCAGCGGGTCAATGCGCTGGTCGGAAAAGCGCTTCGCCAGTTCGGTGGTCGGCTGCACCGCGAGCATCGGCCCGGGCGCGTGGTGGATGACGTAGCCGATCCAGTTATTGCCGCACTCGGTGCCGCCGACCTGGGCCCCCTTCATGAACACCACCCGTCGCGCCGCATGGGCCGGCGACAGGGCATCCATGATCTCGCGCAGATAGGGCGTGCGCGCGGTGCGCCAGGGTCCCGGCTCGGCGGAGCCCCGTGAGCCGAGCAGGCGGTGGCGGTCGGCCCATTCCGAAACCAGTAGCGCCGGCTCGGGCGCCATGCCGTCACGCCAGGCCTGCAGGATCTCGGCGTCGCCGTCGAAACGGCCGAGCTCCTCCAGCAGATGCTCGCCCGCCATCAGCCGACACTCACCCGGACATCGTGCCGCGCGGCCAGATGCTGGCGGAGCCGCGTGTCCATCATCGTCTGCAGCCGATGGACGTCGACGCCGAGCTCGGCTGCCATCTCCGCCGCGATACGAGCCGGCCATGCGAGGATGGCGTCGCGCTCCTCCTTGGCGAGGCGGTGCACGAGCAGCAGCGCGCGGGCCTTGTCGACCAGCTTGCCCTTGCGCTCGTCGAGCCGCAGCCGCCGCTCCTGCGCCTTGAGGACCTCGTTCGCCGTCCGCGCATCGTGAAAGGTGTTCTGGGCTGCGCGCGGGAGCGGATCGGCCGCCGGCGCCACTGTGGCGACGGGCGATGGTGCGGGAGGGCGCGGTGTTGCCGGCGGAGCCGGCGCCAGCGTGGCCGTCTTCCGGACGGGATCGCTGCTGTCGGCGAGGCCGGCGCGGACCTTCTCGACGTCCCAGGCGCCGTCAGCTTCCGGCGCGATGCGCCCGGCTCGCTGCGCCTTCTGCAAAGCAGTGTGGGAGATGCCGAGGCGGCGTGCCACCTCGCGCTGCGAGGCCACGCGGCCCGGCGGCGCGGTGGCGATCATGATGTGATCGAAATCCCTCGAACAACGCCATCAACGCAGCGCCGATGGCGCTTGGCTCAGCCCCCGCCGCAGCGCGAAGCATGCGTCACGCGCCGAGGTTCGGCGGCGCATCGCCCCGCATGGGGCTCGGGGCAGTAGCACCCGGATCATCGGGTGCCGAACCAGGAGCCCCGAGATGACGCTCTCCGACACCCAGCGCATCATCCTCAGCCAGGCGAGCCAGCGCGACGACCGGCTGGCCATCCCGCCGGAGCGCCTTCCCGCCGCGGCGCGGCAGACGGTGGCGAAGTCCCTGATCAAGCAGGAACTCGTCTGTGACGAGCACGCGAGCGCCACCGACGCGCGTGACGCCTGGCAGATCGACGGCCGGACCCGGCTGCTACGCATCACCGAGGCCGGTCTGCGCGCCATCGGCGTCACGCCGGAGGGCGAGGCGGAGGAGGTCGAGGACACCCGGCCGCGCGACGAGCGCAAGGGGGTGGATCCCCGCCTCATTGACGGTGACGACGAGGCTGCCTGCCCCGTCGCGGTTGCCGACACGGCGCCGACGGGCGGGGCGGACGTCCCGCCGCGGGCCCCTGCCGCAGCGAATGCCGAGGCGGCCCTCTACCCCGCCCGGACCGAGGACGTGGCGCTGCTGGACCAGGCCCTTGCCACGCCGCGCCCGGCGCGCAAAGCGACGCTGCGTGAGGTCGCGCAGCGCGTCCTCGATGCCTGGGACGACGAGGAGAACCAGCGCGCCGACCTGCCGAGCGCGATCGACGCCCTGCGCGCCGCGCTGGCCACGAAGCCGGGCCGACCCACACGCGAGGCGGGCGCGCCGCGCAAGCCGCGCGGGGGAACCAAGCAGGAGGCGGTGCTCGCCATGCTCCGCCGGCCTGAGGGGGCCACGGTGGCACAGATCGCCGAGGCAACCGGCTGGGCGCAGCACACCGTGCGTGGGTTCTTTGCGGGACTGAAGAAGAAGGGCATCGCCGTCGAAGTGCTGGAGCGGGTCCGCCAGGTCGGCCCGAACAAGGAAGGCGCGCGCGGGTCCTACACTGTGTACCAAGTGACAGACTGATTGGCAGCGTGCGGTATTCCGGTAGGCTACCGAGTAGGGCAGCCTATATCGGCCATCGCAAGAGGTATTGCATGTCAGCTGCTTTCGTTGATCATCGCGTTTTGGCGTCCGCGTTGCGTTTCTTGCTGTCCACGCGCTTACGGTTCAGTGCGGTGCTCGTCGCAGCCATTTCCCTTGCGGCGCCAGCGGTCGCTCAGCAGGGCACGGTGCAATTCAGGTGGGCGAGCGGCTTCGCTCAAGGGACCGTCGAAGCAATGATTCGTTCGGCAGATGATTCGTATGTCGCCTTCGCCTGTCCAGGGGGGCAAATGGATCCAGCTCCATCCGTCTCGGTCTAAGTGAGAGGCCGCACACCAAGAGGCCAAACCACCCTGCAACTCGTCATTGATGGCCGAAACTTTCCCCTCGGTCTGAACGACGGCTTCTCGCTTGGGCGGGGACGGTCCGCCGAGGCCGCCATCGTCAACGCGGCGCATGCACTCATCAGGAGCAACCCCCGCACCTTCCTCGCAGAGATCCCAGAGGTTGGCTGGCGCCAGCAGTTTTCCTTGGCGAACGTGAGGGATGCACTCGGAGCACGTCCCGGCCGAACGATTGTCGATGGCTGTCTTCGTTAAGCCTGTCTCTGTGATCTCATCCGCGCCGCCAGAGAATTTCACCCACGAGCCATCGCACGGGGCGCTGTGACAGTCTCCAACGCCCGGCCCGATCCTGCGAGCGAAGCTCGCCGTCCCGTCATTTGCTGCCACCGCAGCACGGCGACGTCCACGTAGCGGGGATCGAGTTCCATCGCGTAGCAGCGCCGCCCGATCGTCTCCGCGGCGATGATGGTGCTGCCGCTCCCCGAGAACGGTTCGTAGATCGCATCACCGACCGCGCTGTTGTTGACCATTGGCCGGCGCATGCATTCGACCGGCTTCTGCGTGCCGTGCACGGTCGCCGCGTCCTCGTCGCCGCCGTTGGAGATCGCCCAGAGCGTCGCCTGGTCGCGTGCACCTTGCCAGTGTCCCGTCGCGCCCTTGCGTACCGCATAGAGGCAGGGCTCGTGCTGCCAGTGGTAGTCGCCCCGTCCCAGCACGAAGCGCGACTTCGCCCAGACGATCTGGCTGCGCACCGCGAAGCCGGCCACCTCGAGGCTCTCGATCACGGTGCGGGCGTGCACACCGGCGTGCCAGATATAGGCGACGTCGCCGGGGAACAGCGACCAGGCAGCGCGCCAGTCGGCACGATCATCGTTTGCCACCTTGCCGGTACGCATCGTCGCTGAGACGCCGGCCTCGTTCCGCCACTCCGGGTCGTAGTTCACCCCATAGGGCGGGTCGGTGACCATCAGGTGCGGCCGCGCCCCGTCGAGCAGCTGCGCGACGTCCGCTGCGGAAGTGCTGTCACCGCAGAGCAGCCGGTGCGGGCCGAGCAGCCAGAGGTCACCGGGGCGCGTGACGGGCGCTACCGGTGGCTCCGGCGCCGGCGCGTCGGGATCGCCACCCGCCGCGGCCGGCGCCTCGGGCGCGGCGTCAACGAGCAGCCGATCCAGCATCGCCCCATCGAAGCCGATCAGCCCGAGGTCGAACTCTTCGGTGCGCAGTGATCGCAGTTCGGCCGCCAGCAGGCTCTCGTCCCAGGTTGAGTTCAGCGCGAGCTGGTTGTCCGCCAGGCGATAGGCCCGCGCCTGCGCCTCGGTCAGATGGCCGAGGCGGATGGCCGGGATCTCCTGCAGCCCGAGCGCCTTTGCAGCCAGGACCCGGCCGTGCCCGGCGATCAGCACCCCGGCATCGTCCACCAGGACCGGCACGTTGAAGCCGAACTCAGCGATCGAGGCGGCGAGTTGCGCTACCTGCTCGGCCGGGTGCAGCCGGGCATTCGCGGCATAGGGCGCGAGGGCGGCGACCGGCATGGTCTCGACACGAAGATCAGGCTGCATTCGCCGTGACCTCCGCCGCGCGCTCGACGGCAACCGCGTCGTAACCGCGTCCGTCGCCGTCGAGCGCGACGCTCAACTCAGGGAACAGCGTGCGGTAGCGCGCGATGGCGAGGTCGACATAGGCCGGCGCGAGCTCGATCGCCCGCACCTTCCGGCCCGTGCGCTGACCGGCGAGGATCGTCGTACCGGAGCCAGTGAAGGGCTCGAACACCACATCGCCGAGATTGGCATAGGTCTGCAGGAGCAGTTCCGGCATCGCCACCGGGAATACCGCCGGATGCTCCGTCTCGATCCCCCGCCCCTTGTGGCGGGTGATGCGGAGCACGCTGTCCGGGATGCGCATCTCCTGCACCGGCAGGCCGACATGGGTATAGGCTTTCACCTCGCCGTCGGCGGCGCGCAGCCCACTGCCCTTGTTCGGCGTGCCGGCCCATTTGCAGGGGATGATCTTGTTCGGCGCCCGCGCCTCGCGATTGAAGTGGAACACCAACTCGAAGGCCGGCGCCAGGCGACCGTTCCAGTCGCCCGGCAGGCCCGGCCCCTGGTCCCAGGCGTAGAGCCCAAAACGGCGCCAGCCACGGGCGCGCATCCAGTCGAGCCAGCCCGACCAGTAGGGCTGCCACTCGCCGTCGCGATGGATCAGGCCGAGGTTCACCAGCACCTGACCGTCGCCCCGCAGGGCCACGTCGACATGCTGGAACACGCCCTGCATCAGCGCGTCCCAATTCGAGACGCCGCCGGTGGTGTAGGCACGCTGGTTGCCGTAAGGCGGGGAGGTGAACAGCAGCGCCGCGCGCTCGTCACCCATCAGGCGCGCGACGCTGGTGGCATCGGTACTGTCGCCGCAGAGCAGCCGGTGCTCGCCGAGCAACCAGAGATCGCCGGGGCGGGTGACCGCCTGGCGCGGCGGATCAGGGTCCGCGTCGGCGGGATCCGGCTCGCTATCGGTCCCCGGATCGGCGGCCGGGTTGCCAGCGGCAGGCTCGGCACCGCTGGCAACCGCCGGGGTGGCAACGTTGCCAGTTTCGGTTTCCAGTCCCGCCAGCAGCCGGTCGATCTCGGTGCCATCGAAGCCGGTGAGAGCGAGATCGATGCCGCCCATGTCGTGGAGCTTGGCGACCTCGGCGGCGAGCAGCGCCTCGTCCCAGCCAGCGTTCAGTGCAATGCGATTGTCAGCGAGGCGGTACGCGGCCTTCTGGGCGTCGGTCAGCCCCGCGCGGATGATGGTGGGGACGACCTCGAGGCTGAGGGATTGCGCGGCCAGCAGCCGGCCGTGGCCGGCGATGATCTCGCCGCGCTCGTCGATCAGCACCGGCGCCACGAAGCCGAATTCGAGAATGCTGGCCGCGATCTGCGCCACCTGCTCGGCGGAATGCGTGCGCGCATTGCCGGCATAGGGCAGCAGGGAGGCGACCGCGCGCGCCTCAACGGCGCTCGCAGCCCATGGGGCCTGGAGCATCTGCACCTGCGTGATGTTCGAATGAAAGGCGCCGCGGCTGGCAACCTGGCAGCGCTGGCAACCTGGAAAACGGGGCTGACGCTAGGCGCCTTGCGCGCTTCCGCCCCCCGCATACAGCGGGGCCAGGAAGGACCCCGCGGCTCGAAAGCCACAGTGGCTGATCAGCGGGCGAGTGGCTCGGGAGCCGCGGTGCTCGACGCACCTTCTCGACGTGTCACCATCTTAGCTAACTCGATTTGCGCGCCGCCATAGGGTCTAATGTAACAGCGGCCTTGGGTGCCAGTTCGGCGGTTCGTACCCACAGGTTGACTGCCAGATCATCAAGTATCGGAGACCAGCTTGTCCACCAATCCGAGGCGTCACGACCACACCGCCTGGCTCACGCACTTCGTTCGCGATCGGCGCGCCGAGCAGGATTTCCCGGGGGAGGACGAGGACGAATGCGGGCACTACGCTGGCGGAGAACTTGAGTGGGACGCCCGGGCGTTCGACGTTCTGAAGACGATCATCCGGCTCGGCGGAATAATGCCCGGATACTCGTTTCGGAAAGGGCGCACTACGATTTACGGCGGCCAGCCTGCCGTCTGCGCAACCGAGATGCCACTCTACGCTTTCGCCACCTACGCGCGCGAAAGAGCCAAGGCCGGCAATGTGTCCGCTTACGGCATCTCGTTCCTGAAATCCGAGTTTTACGCTGCCGGGGGGCGCCCGGCGATTTATGGGCTGTCCACTAGCAATGTGCACTACGTTCAAAACACCGCCACGTGCCGTATCATTGATGAGGCGGTGCTCCCGCAACGAGAGCAGTTCCGGTATGTCGCTCATAACCCGGTAGGTCTGACTGGACGTATAGATTGGAGTCATGAGAGGGAGTGGCGCTGGATTCCCCAAAATGTCGATTTGGATCAGATTTGGGTGAAAGACAATTTCGGTAAGCTTGGGCCGACCCCCGCTATGCCGATTTTTAAGGGATTACTCGGAGGTCGTCCTTTTACGCGCGTCTGTATTATTGTTTGGTCCTCCGAAGAGGCTGACGAGATCAGGCGGCAGCTTACGGGAATCTATCTCGCTGGATCCAACAACTACGATACGCCCTTCGATAAAAAACTGATCGAGCGGTCCCATATCATTATCCTCCAGGACGTTGTCGACGCAGTTGAGCGCGGCAGCAACCTGAATGCGCAGACAATCGAGGGCTTGGCGCAGGCACAATTGCTGCAGCCCATCACAATCACGGATGTGCCAACTGACGCCGAGAAGATCATCGAGGACGCAATCGCCGCTGCCGGTTTAGCGGTGAAGACAGCAGACGCCGCTTTCGCTGCTGAGCACGGAAAATCGTTCAGCGGATTCGGATACGCGCATGCGACGACAACTGACGTGACGCATCCAATCGTTCAATATTTGATAACGATCGGGAAGGCGTCGGGCCCATTCGACGGCGAGGTGTGGATCGATTACCCGGGTCCGAAGGGCTCTGGTGACATCTACTATGCTGAGACGATGTGCAGGGCAGCTGCGGAGGCGCTGTCGGAGAAACTGGGCATTTCTGTCTACGTTACAGTGCGCGACGATTAAGGCCCCGCGGTATCAGCCCGAAGTGTGTCGCTAAAATGCCAAGCGCCGCCACCAGCATGCCACCCGCGATTGGCTGCGGCACTGGCCTGCCGCTCCAGCCTCGACGCGCAGCCCATTCGCGGACCGACATCTCCAGCCCCACGACGAACCAGATGCAAGAGCCGGCCGGGCTTTCGTGACCGCCCAGCGCATCCATCGCCGCAAGCACACGGCGACGCGCGTCGAGCTGACGGTTGGACATTCGGTCTGCCGTCGAGCCTGGCAGGCGGATCAGCTGCGACGTGGACATGCTGTCGATTGCCGCGCTGCGGAACAGCGTGCGAAAGATGCAGCCCGCCTCGTGCATCTGCGGCGTGATGTTGCCGTTGGCCAGCATCAGCCCGAGTGTGTCCACGGCGCGGCGATGCTGGACCGGGCTGCCGGTTTCCGGATCCGCCTCGCGGATCGGTTCCGAAAATCCACCATGCTGCAGCCGCCACTTCGACGGCTTCGCCCGATCGTCGAGCTTCGGCTTCGACGCCTTGAGCTTGCGCTTACCGGCCATGATGGTTCTCCCCGTTGCGACGCCCCCAGCGCCGATTGGCTTCGTTGGTGATGGCCTGACGGAGCCAGTCGTCCGTAATGTCGGCGACCGGCAGGGCCGCGACGCCGTGCCGATGCCAAGCGGCAGCGCGCATGGCGTTGACCTCGCTGTCGTTGGTCGGGCTGCGCGTGCCGCGGTTGAGGCAGGAGCGGGGCGGCAGCGGTGCGCCGTAGATGCTCATGCGCGGCCTCCCGTGGGCTCGGTCGCCCAGAGCAGCAAGGCAATGGCGTCGGCTTCATTGTCGTCGGCCGGCGCGAAGCCGCGGGCCTCGATGGCGGCGACCATCTTCGCCTTGTCGGCATTGCCGCGGCCGGTGGCGTAGCGCTTGATCGTGCCGACCGGGACGCCCTCGTAGGGGACCTCGTGTTCCTCGCACCAGGCGGTCAACGTGCCGAGGAAGCCGCCGTAAATGTGCGCCGCGTCGGTGCCGGCATGTGCGCGGACTTCCTCGAACACGATCCGCGCTACACCGCCGGACAGCGCGGCGACCTCTGCCAGCCAGCCACGGAAGCGCAGGAAGCGCATCCCACCACCCTCGAACCGGGTCGGCTTGAAGGTCATGGTGCCGGAAGTGATGCCGCCGTCACGCGACCGCAGTGCCCAGCCGGTGGTGGTGCCGAGATCGAGCGCGAGCACTGCGTGGTGCGCCAGGCTAATCCCGTGCGGGAGGGCGATGGGGGGGCCGCTTGCATGCGCAGCGGGCATGGTGAGAGTCGCAACTGCCATGGTGGTCTCCGAGAGGGGATCGTCCTGGTGAGGGCGGCGACGGCGCGGTTCTTGGCGGAGCTCGCCGTCGCTGCCCGGCTTTCAGTCGATCGCGGCCTGGGCGGGCCGGTGCTGTGCGGACGGCGGATCACGGCACGCCATACAGCCAGGAAGGCAAGGGGAGGGTTGGTAGCGTTGGTTTTGAACCCTCCCCGCCGGAAACCCAGGTGGAATCAGGGTTTGGGTAGGGTGGGGAGAGTGGGGAGGGTTTTCCCGCCCCTGGGCCATTCATGTGCGTGTGCGCGCGTGCGCATGTGTGTGGGTTGGAAAATCCCTCCCCACTCTCCCCACCCTCCCCGGGGCCAGGTTTTACCTGGGTCGTTTCAACACTAGGGTTGAATTCAAACCCTCCGCGGAAGCCCTCAACCCTCCCCTCTGGTGCGGTGATCGGGGAGAGTGGGGAGGGTTGTCCGGTGTCGCCTTTTGGAGACGGCGTGAGACGCCACCGCTGCGCATTGTGGGACGTGGCGGCGGGGCGGACATGGACCATGCGGTCACTGATGCGAAATGCACGATCGCGGAGCTTCTTGAGCGCCAGCCCGAAGCGGATGCGCTGGGCGTTTTCATCCTTGCCGCCGAGCGACAACGGAGGGTCCGCGATCTTCGCGTGCCCGAAGAGATCGCTGGCGCTGACCTCCGCCGTGCCGAAGCGATCCCACCAGGTCTGCACGAAAGCCCGCCACGCGCCGCCCTCGCTGTCCGACGCCGCCATCATCTCGTCGAGGTTGCCGAGGAAGCCCTCGATGCCGGCCACCTCCAGCACGCCACTCAGCGTCTGCGCCCAGATCTCGTAGCTGCCAAGGCTGCGGCCACCGCGCGGCCGGCCTGCCTTGATCCATGCCTGGCACAGCGTGAGGCAGGCAGCGACGAGCCGGCCGCGATTGGCGCGCACCCAAACCATGAGGTCAGGGTGGCGAAAACTGTCGCGGCGCCAGGGCTGGTCGGTGTGCGCGTCGAGCCGGATGCGGACCAGGCGTCGCGCCATCTCGTTCGAGAAGGTGGGGTTGTTGCCGGTCGCGACCCAAGCGCAGCGGATGGGCAGCCGCGTCATGTCGGACTGCCCGAGGATGCGATCCTCCCAGAAGGGCGCGGTGAGCGCCGCGGCGAGGGCGGAGCTGTCCAACTGCTCGCGCAGATTGTCGATCAGGATTAGCGAGGGGATCTGCCGCAGCTTGGCGGTGAGGCGCTTGCGCCATTCCTCATCGTCGCGGCCTTCGGTCATGACGGAGGCGCCGACGCCGGTCAGCACGGTGGCGATGACATCCACCATCAGCGTGGCGCCGGTGCCGGGGGTGGGCTTCTCGATCAGATGCAGCGGCGTTGGGCCATCGATCATGGCCCGGAGAAAGCTGAGCAGCAGCAGGGCCAGCGCATGGGCGCGTTCCGCGGTGCTGGTGAAGGGGAAGTCGCCCAACAGGTCATCCAGCAGCAGTGAGCGCGCGGCAGCGATGTCCTGGCCCGAGGGACGGTCGGGAATGGATGGCAGGCGAAAGCCCGCGCTCGGGCGATAGAGCAGGCGGGCGTCGGGGTGGTAGCCAGGTTCGGTGAGCAGGACGCTGCCCCGCCCGAAGACCGGCGTGGTGACGATGCCGGCAAGTATGGGCAGTCCGGGATCCGGGGTGGCCAGGAGCGATTTCACCACGCCGGTGGGTGGCGGCGCGGGGATGGCATCGCCCTTGGCGTTGACCTTCCGCCAATCCGCCAGCTTGGCCAGCATGTGGCGCAGCCGCTCCTCCGAGACGGTGGCGGCGACTGGCCGGCCCTCATCATCCGGCGTGACCCAGCTGGGCAGGCCGCCGAGGCGGAATAGCCAGGGCGTGCGATTGGAGGCGAGGATGGCGCTCCAGGCGCGATCGGTGGCGCGGCGGAGATTGCCCTCATCGGCGCGCAGCACGGGCAATGGCGCAGCCGGCTCCAGGAAGCCCAGCGGCAGGTGCCGACCGGTCTCATCCTCCGCGGGTGGTGGAGGCGTGGCGGCAGCGCGCAGGACAGCATCCACCAGAGCGGCCAGCGCGTCCGGACCATCCCGGCTCAACATGTCGTTGAAGTCGTCGCCTTCCTGCGGTGGCAAGGCGATGGTCGTGACGATGCCGTTGCGCCGGAGGCGGCCCGCCAGAGCGTCCGCGGCGCGCATGCCGGCGCCGGAGGTGTCATGGTCGGCGAGAATGACGACGCGCTGGGCCTCGGGCGGCAGCTGCACCTGCTCGAGGCCAGAGGTGGAGAGAGCGGCCCAGACAGGCAGGCCGGGGCACGCCGCCATGACGGCGAGGCCGGTCTCGATGCCCTCGCAGAGCCCGATCACCCCATGCGTGCCGATCGGCGCCAGGCGCACCGCGCCGCCACCGACCTTGCCCATCATCATTCGCGGCTTGGGGACATCGGCCTTGCGGACCGCCTCGCCATCCTGCTGCAGATAGGTGCGATGGAGCGCGATCACCTCGCCCGCGACATCACGGACCAGGCCGATCATCGCCAGATAGCCGGCCTTCGTCTCGAAGTTCGTCAGGTCGGGATGAAACAGCAGGTCGGCGTCGGGCGGCACCGCCAAGCCACGGCCACGCAGATAGGTCTCCCCGGCCGTCCCCTCGATCGGCACCGCATGCTCCCGCACGAAGCCAATCTCATGTGTCATGTCGCGCTCGGGCCTGCGCGCCGGCGGTGGCTCCTGCCTGACGGGTGCATCGCCCGTCCAGCCGGCACGCGCCGCAGCCTCGGCGAACAGCATACGGCCAGTGAGGCCGGTGCCATGCTCCAGCGTGCTGAACGGCCCACCGCCCTGGGCGCCATCGAAGTCGTGGCAGTCACCGGCATGATCCCCGGCCAGCATGATCACGCAGGAGCCGGACTGCCGCGGCGGCGCGCCCTGGATGTTGGCGAGACGCCATTCATCGCCCTGGCGCCGCCCGTTGGGGAACAGCCCAGGCACCCAAGCATGGGCCGTGTCGCGCAGCCTGGACGCGATGGCGTCCAGATCGTAGCGGAGAGCGAGTGCTGGCGGCGCCGCGTCGTTCAGGTCAATCAAGGATCACCAACCCGCGCTCGGCGCGCGTGATGGCGGTGTAGAGCCAGCGGTTGCGATCCTCGGCCGTGCGGCTCAGCCCGTCGTCATAGACGACGACATTCTCCCACTGGCTGCCCTGGGCCTTGTGGCAGGTGATGGCATAGCCCCAGCTGCTCTCGACCAGCCCGCGCATCTCGCGGTAGTCCCGGGTCAGCCGCTCCCGGTCGTAGCGGACGTGGTCGTCGTAATGGCCCTTGTAGAAGCGGTGGCGGCCGGAAATGGCGACGCCATCCTCGGTCGTGATGGTGGCCGAGAAGGCGAGCTCGCTCTCGTGCCGGATCTCTGCCAGCGACAGGAACATGCCATTGACCAGGCCCAGGTCGTGCCGGTTCTTGAGGCAGATGAGCTTCTCGTCCTGGCCCGCGGGATAGGGCGCGGGAAAGCCGGCCGCCTGCTTGATCTGGCTATTGAGCCAGCGCCGCGTGTCGTTGCGGCCGCAGATGACCTGGCCGCCGCGCAGCATCTGATCTGGCCTGACCACATTGCGCGGCAGCTTCCAGACATGGGCATCGTGCTCGCCGGGCGGAATGTCGATGCCCTGCCGTGCCATGGTGGCGAGGCGGATGATGGCGCTCTCGCCGGCTTGGCGGTGGATCTCGGTGAGCATGATGTCCGGCACCGCCTCGGTGAAGGCGCCGGTGCCCTTGATGGGAGGCAACTGGCCGGGATCGCCCAGCACGAGGATGGGCTTGCCGAAGGCCAGCAGGTCGGCGGCCATCTCGGGCCCGACCATCGACACCTCGTCGAGCACGATGAGGTCGGCATCGCGCACCAGCGATTGCTCGTTCAGCAGGAAGGTGGGCTTGTGGATATCCGTGAGGCGCAGCTGCAGCTTGCTGATCTGCATCTCCGCGAAAGCCCGCTCGGCGGGTCCCATGCGCCCGAGACCGCGCTGGAGGTCGAGCAGATCTCGTTCGACGCGGTCGATCTCCTCGGGCGTCGCCTCCGAAACGCGATAGATGAGCGAGTGGATGGTGGAGGCGGGCGTGCCCTTGCGGGTCATCACCAGCGCCGCCTTGCCCGTGAAGGCAGCGAAGAGAATGCGGCGGCGCGGAGCATGCTCTTCGTCGCAGCTGGTTGCCGCGTCGATGCCCAGCGCCTGGATGGCGTGGGTGATGACGGTGCTCTTGCCGCTACCGGCAAAGCCGAAGAGCCGAAACACCTGCTGCTGGTGGGAGCGGTTCTGGAACCAATCCACGATTGCGCGGATCGCCTCAGCTTGCTGGAGGGATGGGGTGAAGCTCATGCGGGCGTCTCCCAGCAGCGGCTGGCATAAGGACAGAAGCGGCAGAGGTAGAAATCGCGTGCCACGGCGATGCGCGGCGGCAGTTCCCCGGCCTCTGCGGCGCGCAGGATGTCGACGGCGCGATCCGAGAGGCGCTGGGCCTCGTCCGGCTCGAAGGGCACCACCTCGTGGTGTAGCGCCAGCGTGTCGCGGTTCAGCGCGGTGAGCAGCGCGACCTCGAGTTCGAGGTAGGCCATGTAGAGCTGCACCTGCGCGAAGTAGACCGGCTTCGACAGGCGCAGGCCGCGCTTGACCAGATCGGTCCAGGACTTCTGACCGAGCGCCTTGTGCTCCCAGAGGGACGGCCAGCGGATGCCGACCTCGGGCCCGGCGACGATGACGCCGTCAGCATGGCCGCGGAGTTTTCCGCCGGCCGCAGCAAAGCCGAACTGCTCGCCATCTGCGCCGCGATCGCGCAAATCGAAGCCCGCATGCCGCAGCCAGCGGATCGACAGCGCCTCGAACTGATGGCCGGCGTCGAAGATGCGGAGGATGCTGCCGTCGAAGTCGCGGCCGACGTCCTTCGGCGTGTGGGCCACCTCGTAGACGAGCTTCCGTGCGCAGGCCTCGCCGACACGGCTACCACCGAGATAGTCGCGCGGGCGCTGCTGCCGGTTCCGCGCGACCAGCGCGGCATCGAGATGCGCGTTGATGCGCGCGGTGGCATCGGCACCGACAGACGCGGCGCGACCGTAAACCAGGCCAGATTGATGGTTGAGGTCGAGGATCATCGCCGTCCTCAAAATGGAATCGGGTCGTCGAGCGGGTCGCGCTCCGCGGCCTGCCGCTGCATCGAGGTCTGGAAGCCATCGACGCAGGCCTCGATGATGCGGTCGATCTCCGCGGCGCTGCGGTCGTGGAACGGCGCCATCAGGTCCAGCTCCACCAGCACCTCAGCGAGCGGCCGGCGCGCATCCTTCACGGCGCGCGCCTCCATCGGCGTCTTGTCGATCACGCCGCCGCTCCGCCGTGCCAGCGCGCAGCCGGCGTCGCAGCAGCGCATCGAGCAGAAGGACAGCTTCGGATGAATGCCGAGGCGAAGCTCATGCACATAGCCGAAGCCCTTGGCCTCGCGGCTGCAGAGCGCGCAGGTGAGGCGGCGGACCTGGTCCGCTGGCGTGCAGCCGGGGAGCGGTGGCAGGGTTGCGGCCGCGGGGCGCGGTGTCGGCCGCGCCCCTGCCCAGCGTCGTCGGGCCATACCGCCATCAGCCGTTCAGCCAGGCCGGGCCGCTCGAAGCAGGTGCGGACGCCGCGGCGGGAGGCGGTGCGGCCTGGATGGGGGCAGAAGGCGCCGCCCGCTCCCAGCTGCGGGCGGACGTGGCAGGCGCCGGCTGCGCGGGCGGCGTGGCCCAGGCCGGCGGCGTGCTGGCCGGCGTGGCGGGTGCGGCCGGGCGTGCCGCTCGATGGCTGGGCGAGGCCGGCACCGCCTCGCCATCCATGATGCGGCGGTATTCCGGCTCGCCCGGTAGCACGACCCGATCCAGCCGGTTGTTGTCGCTGTAGCGGGAGTCGCTCGCAGGCTCGACCCGGACCTTGGCGGCAAAGGTGATGCCGTGCAGGTCGGCCAGGCCCCGCAGCACACGCTTGGCCTTGGCCACCTCGCTCATATCCTGCGGATCAAGGCCGAGCGCGCTGTCGATCATCGCCCGGAAGATGCCCTTCGAGATCTTCCAGCCGATCGAGACACCCTGCTCGTCGACCTTGCCGCCGACGACGGTGAAGGTCTGCCAGAACTTGCGACGGATGTGCGGCCCGACCACCACCGTGAACTCGCAATCCAGCATGCGGACGTCGCTCTCGGGATTACGCGCCGCCTTGAGGAGGCCGCGATCCACCTCGCCCTGCCCGTCGAGGCCGCCCTTGCGGATGGCCATGATCACCTTGGCGAAGCTGCCATCGGGAATGAGGTCGGAGCCACGTGGCAGCTCGGCATCGTTCATGTCGTACATGGGCATCACCCCTGGGCGCTGGTGTGGGCGTTGATCTTGCGAAGCAGGGCGGCGAGGTCGGCCGGCTCGGTCTCGTCGAGGCGGCCGGAGCGGTCCTTCGCGGGCAGCGCGAATGCATTGCCGGCGCGGCAGACCAGCCGGCGTTCCGTTCCGCGCTCGGGGTCGTAGCGCCAGGCGTCACCCTCGCGGCCGAACAGCCCCATGGTGACGACCTGATCGACGATGCCGGGCAGTTCCCGCGCGGCCTTGCCGCCCTCCATCTGCGGCTGCCAGGTCACCTTGCCGAACTCGTCGGTGACCTTCTCCAGGATGCCGACCATGATGGTGGTCTTGCCGGGCGCGTGCTGCAGATGCTTGAGCAGACCGATGACCTCGCGCGCGAGCAGGCCATAGGCGCCGCGGGTGTCGGGCTTACCGGTCTTTTCGGAGAAGGCCTCGGGCCGCAGCTTCGCCCAGGCCATCGCCTGGCGTGTGAGGTCGGTGATGCTGTCCAGGAAGACGATCGACTTCCCGGCGAGCAGCCGCACCAGGTCCGGATGCGCCGCGGCGAGGTGCTGGTAGTGCCCCTCCGAGAAGAAGCCGTTCGGATCGGCGGCCGGATTCACGCCGCCGACGAGACAGGCGATGTCGATGGCGTCCTCGAAGCAGCGCACGGGGATGCTATCCCCCGGCCAGTTCTGGACCGACTTCATCCCCGCCTCGAGGTCGATGCAGATGGTCTCGGCCGGCGGCAGGGTCTTGAGCTGGGTGGTCTTGCCGACGCCGCTGGAGCCGAACAGCGCCAGCGTGGTCTTGTTGGCCGCGCGCGAGAGGCGCTCATCGGCGGTAACAATGCGCAGCGCCATCAGCCGATCCCCCCGGTGAAGGGAATGGCGATGCCGCCGTCGCGCAGCTCGCGTTCGGTGCAGATGGTCAGGCGGTAGGTCGGCTTGCCGGTGCGCACGGTCCGCGCCGGCTCGAAGGCATTGCGGATGCGCTCCGGCCAGGCGGCATAGGCGCGCTCAGCCACCTTGAAGCTGACCTCGACATACTCTTCGGGATCCTCGCCACCGGCGCGGATCTGCTCGGCCAGGGCAGCGAGGCGCCGTTGGTCCCATTCGACCTTCTTGGGGAGATCGGCGGCGATTTCGACCGCGCCGTCCATGAAGCGCACCGTGCCGGTGTCCTTGCCGGCCGCGGCACGAGCACCGATGGCACGCTGCTCGTAGCGCATGGCGATGGCGCCCTCGATCCAGTCCAACGCGCGCTTCGCGGTGTCCAAGCGGGAGCGCGCCTCCTCCTGCAGCAGGGCGAGATGCTCGGCCGACAGGTTGATCACCTGGCCAATCGGCAGCAGGCGCATGTCATCGATCGTCGGGTGGTTGCGGCGGGCGACATCCATCACGCCGCCTCCCGGCCGAGCAGGTCGGCCAGCACGTAGCCGGCCGCGCTCCGGGCGCTGAGCGGCCGCGGCCGCACGATCAGCAGATAGGCGCAGCGCCCTTCGGCGACGCGGCGCTGCGCGAGATGACCGAGACCGGCTTCCGCCATCGCCCAGACGCGCCGCGCGACGGCTTCGAGATCCTCGCGGCGCTCGGGTGACAGATCAGTGGCGGCCTTGTCGCGATCACGGGCGAGCAGGCCGATGTGATAGACGACCGCCTCACCGGGCGACGCATCGACGTAGCGGTCGCACAGCCCATTCTCGGTCAGCACGACGTCGATCAGATCCTCGATGCTCAGCAGGATCTCGTTCGACAGCAATTCGGGGGATGTGAAGCGCACCGTTCGGCTCTCCCTGTCACGCATGGTTCGGTATCTCCTTCTCTACGGAGACGAGGGGCGATTTTTCCCACCGGGTCGGAGGCGGCTGCCGACGCTCGCCGGGAGCAGCCGGGCGCATGCCCAACGCCCGCAGCCAGCAGCGCAGGTCGGCGACGGCGCGGTAGAAGGCGGTGCAGGAGCGCGCGTCGGTGCGCTGTGCGGCAGCGACGTCGCCCAGCGTCGCGAGCAGCCGCAGCAAGGCGGCCGGCTGCAGGGGCAACTCCGCCGCGACCCGCCGCAGATCGAGGGTCAGGTCCGCATCGGCGCAGTCCTGCTGCGTGACCGACGCCCCTGTCGGGAACAGGTCGAGGTCGAGCGGCAGGCAGGTGACCCGCTGCCGTTGCCGCGCACGCATCTGGTCGGCGACGACCGTGCGGGCGACGACGCCGGCAAAGGTGCTCCATGCACCCCGCGCCGGATCAAACTGCTCCCGCCGTTCCAGCAGCGCGACCAGGATGTCCTGCCGCAAGTCGTCGCGGTCAGCGCGATGCAGGTGCTGGCGCCGGGCGGCGCGCGCCGCCTGGATGGTGGCGGTGGCCAGGGCGCCCCGAAGCTCGGGCGCCTCCCACGAGAGTAGCTGTGGGGGCGCATTGGCACGTTGCGCGGTCATTTGATCCTCCTCCGGCGCCGGGTGATGGCGACGGCGGGAGGGGGCCACGCGGATAGGAGGGCAGTCAGCCTGCAACGGGTAGGTATTCCTGGTCAGGAATTGCCGGGATTTCCTGACCGCCACCACAGCGTTCTAGTTCAGTAGGTTACGGCCCACCCATCAGGTGACGGACACCGTTTCGGCCATTTATTGACCGGCCTCAGGACAGGACGCTGGACTCAGTCGCGCAGTGGAACATAAACAGAACATCGCGTTACGCAGACGCGCAAACACCAGAGGCCCCCGCCCATGTCGGTTTCCCTGTCCTACCCGCATGACCCCTCATCGAACGCGCCCCGCCCCCTGGCTGCCGGGACCGTCTGGGCGGTCGCGGCGCAACTGCGTCAGGCGGTCGCGCGGCGCGACAGTCCTTGGGCGCTCGACCCGAAGGACCTGGTCGCCGCCGCCACGCGGCTGGAGGTCAATCGACATCGCGTGGACGTGCATTGGGACTTCGCCCACGCTGTCCATGACGAGGACCGCCAGCCCGTGCTCGGCATCTGCGAGACGGATCCGACCGCGCCGGGCATCGCCCTCGTCTCGGTCAACACGGCGCTCCTGGCCAATCGCCCGGACCTGATGCTGAGCACCGTGGCGCATGAGCTGGGGCATGTCGTGTTCGACGTCCCCGCGGCCGCGCGCCATCCGGCGCGGCACTACCGGTCCGTCAGCGCCGGGCCGCACAGCTTCGATGGTGCCACCGTGCGCGAGGAGCGTCGTGCCAATGAGTTCATGGGAGCCCTGCTGGTGCCGCCGGTCCCATTGCATCTGCGCCTGGTGGCCCATGCGCGCGCCGAACGGCTGCGCATGGTCCATGCGCCTCATCATGGCCGTGTCGGCTCCCGGGTTCTGGCACGCCAGACGGCACCGGAGGCAGTGGGCGGCGTCATCTCCGCGCTGGCGGGCGATTTCGGCGTGTCCGACCGGTTCATTGTCGTGCGCCTGCAGCGCTACCGCCTGATCGAGGGAGGCCGGCTGTGAGCTTCGGCAGCATCCTGCGCGAGCGGCGGACCGAGCTCAGCATCGGTCTGACCGACATGGCCGAGCGTCTCGGCATCTCCGCCGCCTACTGGTCGCGCATCGAGCGGGACCTGGAGAGCCCGCCACGCGACCAGCTCATCGAACGCGCGGCGGCCATCCTCGGTGTGCAGATGGACGACTTGTACGTCGAGGCCCGGCGCCTGCCGCCGGACATGCGGCAGGACATGGCGAAGGTGGTGCGGGCCTATCGGCGCCTGCGCGCGATCGAGCGGAGGTGATCGTGGCCAAGACAAACCGGCGAAAACCCTACTACACGCTGCGGGAGATTTATGCGCGGTGGGCCATGGATGCCGACGACATCTCCGCCTACGTGCTGGAGGGCGAGCTCAGTCTGTCCCTGCCCGTTGCGGCGCTACTGATGGAGGTGAGCGACACGCATCAGGCCGCGGATGGCCGGATCCGGGTCGAGCCGAAGGGGCGCCAGCACCAGGTCGGTCCCATCGATCTGTCGCGCATCGATGCCTATGCGGTCCTGCAGAATGGTGCGGGCCAGATCGCGCGCTTTCTGAGCCCGGCCGGCCAGTTGCTGGAGCCGATCGACGACGCCGGCGAGCACCACGCGTTGCTCGTGAAGCGGGCCCAGCTGGTCGTTCGGCATGACGAGCTGGAACGCTTCGAGATGGAGCATGATCTCGGTCAGGCCAGTGAGCCGCTGCCATCAGCCCCCGTGCCCCCTCCTGCATGGCCGACGCCAGCGGCGCGCGGCGCGCCGGCTCGGCACGATTGGGAAGAGTGTCTCTGTGAGCTCGGTGCAATCGCCCATGACGAGGGCCTACCTGAGACGCAGGCACCCCTGGTGCGGCGGATGATGGATTGGTTCTCGACCACCTACGGGCCGGAGAACGTCCCGAGCGAGAGCGCGGTGAAGCAGCGAGTCAGCCGGTTCTACCATCGTCTCCGCGGCGACGATCCTCGTAGCGCGGTGCCACCGCCGCCACGCCGCCGCGGACCTGCGCCGGCCCATGGGAAGAACGGTCGCGCGAATACGTAAAGGGGAGGCAGGACAATGCGTGCTGGATCACGATGCCCCTGCCGACCACCAACGCCTACCTCCCGCCCCACCTCCGCGAGGTCTGCGACATCCTCGCCCGCGGCCTGGTGCGGCTGCGCAGCCGCGCTGCCGAGGATCTCGCGCGGGATGCCGCCCAGGTCGAGGAGCATGGAGACGTTCGCCTACACTCGACCGCCAGGCAGCGCCGTCATGCGAACCCCAGGAGAAAGGGAGTCGCATGACCAGACGATCGACCGCGAAGGCGAGGCAGCACGATGCTGCGCCGCCGGCGCCCACCATCCCGAAGGTCCCACCGGCGCAGGTGCTACCGCGACTGGCTGCCCTCAAGACGGCACCGATCGCCCAGCTGAAGCAGCAGTGGCGGGAACTGTTCGGGAAGGAACCGCCCCCATTCAGCCGCAGCTACATCACCAGCCGGCTCGCCTATCGCATCCAGGAACTCGCCTATGGTGGCCTGAAGCCGGAGACACGGGCGCGCCTCGAGGCGCTGGGCGAGCACTTGGACGGCGGGAACGTGGTGTTACGCCGCATCCGCGCCGACAGCCGCCCGCTGCCTGGCACGCGGCTGATCCGCGAGCATGACGGCGTGCAGCATGTCGTCACCGTCCGCGCCGATGACTTCGAGTATGAGGGGCGGCCCTACCGGTCCCTCTCCGCCATCGCGCGGCACATCACCGGCACGCGCTGGAATGGCTGGGCATTCTTCGGGTTGCGCCAGCCGGGCGGTGGCGCATGAGGCGGAAAGCGCCCGCCGGTGAGGTGATGCCGGCGACCACGAAGAAGCTCCGCTGTGCGGTCTACACGCGCAAGAGCACGGACGAGGGGCTCGACAAGGAGTTCAACACCCTCGACGCACAACGCGATGCCTGTGAGGCTTACATCACCAGCCAGCGGGCCGAGGGCTGGCTGCTGGTGCGCGACCGCTACGACGATGGCGGGTTCTCCGGCGGCACGCTGGAGCGCCCCGCGCTCAAACGCCTGCTGGCCGATATCGAGCAGGGCCTGGTCGACGTCATCGTGGTCTACAAGATCGACCGACTGTCCCGCTCCCTGATGGATTTCGCCAAGCTGGTGGAGACCATGGAAGCGCACGGCGTCACCTTCGTCTCGGTCACGCAATCCTTCAACACCACGACCAGCATGGGCCGGCTGACGCTGAACATCCTGCTCTCCTTCGCGCAGTTCGAGCGCGAGGTGATCGGAGAGCGTATCCGTGACAAGGTCGCTGCCTCGAAGGCGCGCGGCATGTGGATGGGCGGGAAGGTGCCGCTCGGGTACGACGTCGCCAACCGCAAGCTGGTGGTGAACGAGACCGAAGCCGCGCGGGTGCGGCGGGTGTTCGAGTTGTTCATCGAGACGGGCTCCGGCGTCGAGACAGTGCGCCGACTGCAGGCGGAGGGCATCACCAGCAAGTCGTGCCGGCTGCTCAATAAGGGTGACGTCTACAAGGCGCTGAACCTGCGGACCTACATCGGCGAGATCACACACAAGGGGAACGTCTTTCGTGGCGAGCACGAGGCGATCGTGCCGCGCGATCTGTGGGACCGGGCGAACGCCATCCTGCAGGTCAGTCCGCGCGCCCGCGCCGCGCAGAACCGACAGCACGCGCCGGCGCTGCTGAAGGGGCTGATCTTTGGGATTGACGGCCGTGCGATGTCGCCGACGCATGCCGTGAAGAATGGCAGGCTCTACCGCTACTATGTCGCGCAGCGGGTGCTGAAGTGCGACGCCCAGCGCGACGACAGCATCGTGCGGCGCGTGTCGGCGGCGCAGATCGAAGGCGCGGTGATCAGCCAGGTTCGTGCCTTGCTGCGACAGCCGGAGATCGTGATCGGCACCTGGCTCGCAGCACGACGCGAGGCGCCGGACCTGACCGAGCGCGAGGTACAGGATGCCCTGCACCGGCTCGATCCCCTGTGGGAGGAACTGTTCCCGGCGGAGCAGGCGCGGATCGTACGGGCGCTGGTGGAGCGCGTGGTGGTTGGACCCACCGGCGCCGACATTCGGCTCCGCGTTGAGGGGCTGGCCGGTTTGGTCCGCGACCTCACGGCGATCGCGCCCGAAACGCTGAGGGACGTAGCATGACCGCCGCGACCAGCATCACGGTGCGGGTGCCGCTCAAGATCCGGCGGCGGCCGGGGCGGAAGACGGTGGTCACGCCGGTCCGTGGCGACGGCGAGGATCCCATCCCAACGCGCGCCGACCCGGCGCTGGTGAAAGCGCTGGCGCGCGCGTTTCGGTATCAGCGGCTGCTCGATGACGGACGGTATGGCTCGATCACCGAGATGGCCGCGGCGGAGAAGATCGAGCGGGGATATCTGGGCAGTCTGCTTAGGCTGACGCTTCTCGCGCCGCAAATTGTCGAGGAGCTCCTTAACGGTCGCGCTAGGCATAGTCTGGCTCCTCCGGACGTGGTGCAGCTGCTTCCTAGTGACTGGGAACACCAGAAGGAGCTTCTGGCGCGCGCGTAAGGGCGCCACCGGTGGTTGCCCGCGTGGCGCCCTTCCTAGTCCTAGCGATCAATCCGGCAAGGCATTGGAGCAAAAATGGGCGGTTCTAGCGTTAGGTCATGTGGACTCTAGGGATTCCCTGGCTGATGGAAGCATGATTCAAAGCTGCCTTTTGGAGGCGGCGGATGGGCGTGCTGGATCGGTTGATCCTGGATGACGCGGCGTGGGCGCGGATG
>NZ_JBDOQQ010000024.1:0-61021 GCF_039839775.1 Roseomonas sp. CAU 1739 | reverse complement strand
TGGTCGGGCAACTCATGGCCATGCTCAAGGCCGCCGGCGCCTTTCCCAACGGAGATGATGCGAAATGCCGCGACCTCGTTTCCGGTTTGTCCTCATGTTCGGCAAAAGGGACTATGAGGGGGCAAAGCCCCTCCAACTACGCGCTTGCCGAACCTTCCTCCGCCGCCGCCTTGCCGCCCGACTTCGGCCGCTTCTTCCATTCATCCAGTCGCTGCAGCAGCACGAAGAAGGATGGCACGAACAGCACCGCGAGGCAGGTAGAGGCCAGCATGCCGCTGAACACGCTGATGCCCAGGGAGCGTCGCGCATTGGCACCCGCGCCGGTCGCCAGCACCAGCGGCAGCACGCCGAGGATGAAGGCAAAGGAGGTCATCAGGATCGGCCGCAGCCGCATGCGTGACGCTTCGACGGCGGCTTCGAGGATCGGCTTGCCGTGGATCAGGCGTTCCTCGCGGGCGACTTCGACGATCAGGATGCCGTTCTTCGCCGACAGGGCGATCAACAGCATCAGGCCGATCTGCACATAGAGGTTGTTCGCCACGCCCAGCGCCGTAAGCGCTGCCACGGGCCCGACTAGCGCGAGCGGCACCGCGGACAGCACCGACAGCGGCAGGATCCAGCTCTCATACTGTCCGGCGAGGCAGAGGTAGACGAGCAGCAGTGACAGCGCGAAGACATAGATCAGCGTGTTGCCGGTGACGTTCTCCTGATAGGACATCGCCGTCCATTCGAAGGAGACGTCGCCTGGGAGCACGCTGCGCGCGATGCGCTCCATCGTCTCCATCGCCTGGCCGGAACTGTAGCCCGGTGCGGGGCCGCCGACGATGGTCGAGGATGCGAACAGGTTGTACAGCGTGACGAGCGGCGGCCCGGCGGCCTGTCCCAGGGTCGCGACGGCGCCCAGCGGCACCATCTGGTTGTCCTGGCTGCGCACATGCAGGTTCAGCAGGTCGTCGGGGTTGAGGCGGAAGCGCGCATCCGCCTGGACATAGACCTGTAGCGACTGGCCGAACTTGTTGAACTGGTTGACGTAGGAAGACCCGACATAGTCGGTCAGCATCGCGAAGACGTCGCCGACCGGCACGCGCAGTTGCTGGGCGCGTTCGCGGTCCACGGTGACGATCACCTGTGGCGCATTGGCGCGGAAGGTGGTCAGCACGTTGCGCAGGGATGGTTCCCGTGACGCGCGTTCCAGGATCTGGCCCGTCAACGCGTCGAGCTTGGCATAGTCGAAGCTGCCGCCCAGCAGTTCGAGCTGCATCTGGAAGCCGCCGGCGTTGCCGATGCCCTGGACGGGCGGTGGCGGCAAGACAACGGCGCGCCCGTCCTGCAGTGCGGCGAGGTCGCGTGTTATCCGTTCATACAGCGGCAGTAGCCCCATTTCCGGATGCGGGTCGCGTTCTGAGAAGGGCTTGAGAATGACCCAGGCGACGCCGGCATTGGACAGGTCGGCGAAATTGTCGAGCGGCGAGACGCCCGCCAGTGCGATGACCTGCTGCACCCCGGGCACCCGCTGGACGATCTGGCGGGCCTGTTCGAGCGTCGCCGCGGTGCGGCCGAGTGCCGCACCCTCCGGCAGTTCAATCGACAGCAGCAGGTAGCCCTGGTCATCGATCGGGATGAAGCCCGTGGGGATGCGGGACAGGCCATACAGCGCGGCGCCGGAGACCAGCAACGCGATCACCACCATCACGCCGCTGACATGCACCATGCGGGCGATGAGGCCGGTGTACCAACGCTCGAAGCCGTCATAGACGCGGTTGAAGCCGCGGTAGAAGAAGCTGCGCTTCTCCGGCGGCACCGGCGTGCGCAGCCACATCGCGCACTGCGTCGGCTTCAGCGTTGCCGCGTTGACCGCGCTGATCAGCGCGGTGGCGGCGATGACCAGGGCGAACTGCGCAAACATCTGTCCGGTCAGGCCGGGCACGAAGGCGGCGGGCAGGAAGACGCTCATCAGCACGAGGGTGATGCCGATGATCGGGCCGAACAGCTCGCGCATCGCCTCGATCGCCGCCTCGACGCCGCCCTTGCCTTCCTCGATGTGCTTGGTCACGCCTTCGACGATAACGATGGCGTCATCCACGACGATGCCGATGGCGAGCACGATGCCGAACAGCGTCGTCAGGTTCACCGTAAAGCCGAGGGCGGCCATGCCCGCGAAGGCGCCGATGATGGTGACCGGCACGGTCGTCGCCGGGACCAGCGTGGCCCGGAAGTTCTGCAGGAACAGCAGGATCACGACCAGCACCAGCAGGCCGGCCTGGTACAGCGTGGAATAGACCTCGTTGATCGAAGCGGAGACGAAGGTCGTGGTGTCGTAGGGGATCGAGAAGCGCATCCCCGTCGGGAAGCGGCGAGACAGATCCTCCATGGTGCGGCGGATGGTCTGGCCGACCTGGAGCGAATTCGCCTCAGGCGTCTGGTAGATGGCGATGCCGGCGGCCGGGCGTCCGTCGAGATGGAAATCCTGCGCATAGTTCTGCGCGCCGAGTTCGACCCGCGCGACGTCGCGCAGATAGGTCAGGCGACCGCCCTGCGCGGTCTGGTCGCGGATGACGATGCTGGCGAACTGCTCGGGCTCGTTTAGGCGCGATTGGACGTTGATCGTGTACTGGAACTGCTGCGTCGAGGGGGCGGGTGGCGCGCCGACCTGGCCCGCCGCGATCACCTGGTTCTGCTGCTGGATCGCGTTGATGACATCCGCCGGTTCCAGGCCCAAGGAGAACAGCTTTTCCGGATCCATCCAGATCCGCATGGCATAGATGCCGGCGCCGAAGACGGTGACCGAGCCGACACCCGGCAGGCGCGAGAGCACATTGACCAGGTTGATGGTCGCATAGTTGCTCAGGAAGGCGCTGTCGTAGCGGTTATCGGCGGAATCGAGCGCCACCATCTGCAGGATGGCGGTGTTCTTCTTCTGCACGTTCACGCCCTGCGCCTGCACCGGCGTGGGCAGGGACGCAAGCGCGAGCGAGACGCGGTTCTGCACCAGCACCTGTGCCGTATCGGGGTTGGTGCCGATGCGGAAGGTGACGGTCAGGCGATAGGTGCCGTCCGGCGCGCTGGTGGACGACATGTAGAGCATGCCATCGACGCCGTTGACCTGGTTTTCGATCGGCAGGGCGACGGTGTCGATCACCGTCTGTGCGCTGGCGCCGGGGTAGTTCGCCGTAACCATGACGGTCGGCGGGACGATATTGGGGAATTCGGAAACCGGCAGCCGAAACAGCGAGACCGCGCCGATGACGACCAGCACGATCGCCAGCACGTTGGCGAGGACCGGGCGCTCGATGAAGAACTTCGACATGCCGGTTCCTTCCTACTCGGCGACCGTCGTGGGCTGCGGCTGCACGCGCAGCCCCGGCGAAGCACGCCACAATTCGCCGACGACGATGCGGTCCGTGGCCGTCACGCCGCTGGTCGCGACCTGCCAGGCGCCGACGAGCGGCCCGAGCTGGACGTAGCGCTTCTGCACCGTGTTGTTCTGGTCCACCACGAGCAGGAAGCGGCCGCCCTGGTCTTCCTGCAATGCGCGCTGCGGCACGAGAACCGCGGATTGCAGGGTCCGGCCCATCGGCAGGCGGACATTCACGAACATCCCCGGCAGCAGCGCGCGGTTCGGGTTCTGCAGCAGGCCGCGCACGAACAGCGTGCCGGTCGCGGCGTCGATCTGCGGCGCGACGTAGTTCAGCGTGCCGCGATGCGGGAAGCCGCTCTCGCCCTGCAACTGAACTTCGATCGGCACGCGCTGCAGATCGGCCAGGGTCAGGCGCCGCTGGTCGAGATTGGTGCGCACCTGCTGCGCCTGCTGGGCGGAGATGTTCACCTCGACGTAGATCGGGTCGAGCTGGAGGATCTCGGCGAGCACGGCATTCTGGCTGCTGCTGCCGACGAGATTGCCGACATCGATCAGGTGCCGGCCCATCTGCCCGTCGAAGGGTGCGCGGACCTCGGTATAGCTCAGGTTCAGCTTGGCGATATCGACCTGCGCCTGGGCGCCGAGGATGTTTGCCTCGGCGGCGGCGCGCTGAAACACCCAATTGTCCACTTCGACCTGCGTCGCGGCGTTGCGGCGGACCAGGGCGGTGTAGCGCGCGACCTCGGTGGTCGCATGGGTCAGCGAGGCGCGCTGAAGTTGCAGCTGCGCCTCCGCCTGGCGTAGCTGCGCCTGGTACTGGTCCTGCTGGATGGTGAACAGCAGGTCGCCGCGCCGGACCAGCGCGCCGTCCTCGAAGTGGATACGGTCGAGATAGCCGACCACGCGGGCCACCAAATTCACCTTGTTCACCGCCGCGGCATTGCCGGTCAGCGTCATCGTCTCGCCGACCGACTGGCTGCGCGGCGAGGTGACGGGAATGGCCGGCGGCGGCTGCGGCGCGGCCTGCGCGGTCGCCGCCGGTGGCGGTGTCGCGGGCTGCGCCGGTTCGGCCGCGGGTGCGGCCGGGCGTGGCGTCGCAGGCGTCGCCGCCGCCCCCGCCCCGCCGGGCTGCGCCTGCGTGGCCGAACTTCCGCGCCCGGTCACATCGTCCCAAAGGCGGTCGATCAGGCCCTGTGCGCCCGACCGTTCCGCCGCGAGGGCGAGCGGCAGGGCGAGGCCGGCGGCAATCGCCGTCCGTCGCGACGCGACGCGGCGGGCCAGGGCGAGTCCGTGGATGAGAGCCTGATGCATGATCATCACCATTGCGGTGCGCGGATGTCGGGACCGCGGTCGGCGGGGCTGGGAAGGCCGGGGGCGGCGGGTTGCAGCGTGCCGGAGGGCGGCAGCAGCGACCCCCAGTTGGTGCGCGCGCGCATCTGGTCGCGCGTGGCGTCGTTCACGAAGTCATTGCCCTCGCGCAGCTGCCAGCCACCGCCAAGCGAGCGGTACAGCGCCGTCAGCGATGTGGCCCGCTGCCCCTGCGCCGTGGCCAGACTGTTCTGCGCGGCGAGCAGGTTCTGCGTGGCCGTCAGCACCGTGGTGAAGTCGCGCGTGCCCATGCGATACTGATCCATCGCGATGGTCAGCGCCTGTTCCGCCGCGGCGACGGACCGCCGCAGCAGCGCGACCTGCCGCCCGCCCTGGAGGTAGCCGCTCAGCCCGTTCTCGACATCGCGCTGGGCGCGCAGCACGGTGTCTCGGTAGTCGATCAGCAGGCCCTGCAATCGCGCATCCTGCACCCGGACATTGTTGGTGATCTGCCCGTAGTTCAGGATCGGCCAGGAGAAGCTGGCCCCGAAGGCGAATTGGATGGCGCTGGAGGTGAACATGTCGGAAACGCGGTTGCCGCCGACATTGCTCGCCTGGGATCCGAAGACGCCGGTCAGCTTGAAAGCCGGGTAGAGCTCGGCGAGCGCCATGCCGATCTGTTCGCTCTGCGCCGCGGCGCGCAGTTCGGCGACGCGGATGTCCGGCCGGCGGCGCACGAGGTCGGCGGGGATGCCGACGGCCACGGTTTCAGGCGGCACCGGGATCACGGCCCGCCCGGCCAGCAACGCTTCCATCGGCTGCGGCGCGAGGCCGAGCAGCACGCGCAACGCCGCCTGGCCCTGTTCAAGCTGCGCGGTCAGCTGCGGCACCGTGGCCTCGGTCTGCGCCAGCACGTTCTCGGCCTGCGCAACGTCGAGCGCCGTGCTGACCCCACCACGCCAACGGTCCCGCGCGATCTGCAGCGCCGTGCGCTGCCGCGCGACATTGGCGCGCGCGATGCCGATCTGCGTCTGCAGCGTGCGGATGCCGATATAGGTCGAGGCCACATCGCCGACGAGCGTCACCAGCACGTCGTCATAGCGCGCGATGGAGGCGAGATAGGCCGCGTCGGCCGACTGCACGCCGCGACGGAACCGACCCCAGAAATCCAGTTCCCACGCAGCGCTGGCCGTCAGCGCGCCGCGCCAGAATTCGCCCAGCCCCGCCTGGGTCACACCGGATGGGTCGTTCTCGCTCGGACGCAGGTAGGACAGGCCGCCGCCGACCGTCTGTGACTGTGGGTAGAACTCGCCGCCGGCGATGCCGAGTTGCGCGCGGGCTTCCAGCACCCGCGTCCCGGCCGACAGCAGCGTGAGATTCTGCCGATACGCCATCTCGACCAGGTCGTTCAGCGTCGGGTCGTTGAAGACCGTCCACCAGCGTTCATAGGTCGTCCGGTCGGTCGCCACGGCGCTTTCCCCGGCCTGGAGCCAGCGTTCGGCGAGGGTGGCGGATGGTTCGGTGAAATCGGGACCGACCTTGCACGCCGCGAGCGGCAGCAGCACTGCCAGCATCGGCGCGCGGAAGCGCAGGAAGACCGAGCGTGTCATAGGAGCCGAGCCTGAGGTTCGAGCGGAGAATACACATTGTGGTTGCGCTGCCGAATCCCTCGGTAAGGCGCGGGATGGCGACGGCATCAGGCGACCGATTCGGTGCGGGCGCGCGCAATGGCTCGGGAGAATTCGGACCACAGCAGCGATGCCGGCAGGAAGGGAGGCTTTCGCAGGACTGTCACGATCAACTCCGCGCTGTCGGGGACCAGGCCGAATCGGACTTCGACCTCGCCGAGCGGCGTGGCGCCGCGGGCGGTGCCGGCGCGGCGGTCCTCATCGAAGTCGAAGGCGAATCGCCCAAGGTCATCGCGCGCGGCGATGCGTTCCAACAGGTCGATCGTCACGTCGCTGAAGGTCTGGCTTGACATAGCGGCGATCGGCTCCGTGCCTGCGGCCATCAACTCCCGCGTTTGTTGCAGCAGGCGACGGTGCGCGTCCAGCCTGTCAGTGCCAACCTGGCCACGGCACCTGCCCGATCACGCCGCGACGGGCGCCGACACAGGGCGGCGCGCCGGCGTGGCCTGGCCGACCACCTCACCCACCAGGACCAGCGCGGGGCCGCCGCGCGACCAGCCCCGGCCGTCGCGCGCGACCGAGGCGAGCGTGCCGGCCAGCACCCGCATGGCCGGGGTCCCGCCATTCTCGATGATCGCCGCGGGCGTCGAAGCGTCGAGTCCGGCACGTACCAGCCCCACCTCCAGGTCACGCAGCGTGGTGATGCCCATATAGACGGCGAGCGTCTGCCCGGGGCGCGCGAGTCCCGCGAAGTCGAGGTCGAGCCGCCCGTCCCGGGTATGGCCTGTCACGAAGGTGACGGCACGCGCGGCGTCGCGATGCGTGAGCGGAATGCCGGATTGCGCGGCGCAGGCGAGGGCGGCGGTCACGCCCGGCACCACCTCATGCGCGATGCCGGCCTCGGCGAGGGCAGCGGCTTCCTCCCCGCCGCGGCCGAAGACGAAGGGGTCGCCGCCCTTCAGGCGCACCACGCGCTTGCCCTGGCGGGCGAGGCCGACCAGCAGCGCGTTGATCTCATTCTGCGGAACGCAGTGATTGGCGCGCGCCTTGCCGACGAAGATGCGCGCCGCATCGCGCCGCGCCATGTCGAGCACGGCGTCGGAGACCAGTCGGTCATGGACGATGACATCAGCCTCGCCGAGCAGGCGCAGGGCGCGCAGCGTCAGCAGATCAGCCGCGCCCGGGCCGGCGCCGACCAGATGGACGAAGCCGGTGGGCGTCACTTCGGCATCGTGCAAGGCGCGGGCGAAGGCGGTCTCTGCCTCCTCGGTGCGGCCGGCCAGGGCGAGATCGGCAGGCGCGCCGGCCAGCACCCGTTCGAGGAAGCGGCGGCGCGCGCCAAGGTCCGGTAGTGCACGACGCACTGCCGCGCTCATCCGACCGGCGAGGGCGGCCAGCGCACCGAGGGCGGGCGGCAGCACCGCCTCGATCTTCTGCCGCAGCATGCGTGCCAGCACGGGTGCTGCGCCACCCGTGGAGATCGCGATCGTCACCGGATCACGGTCGACGATGGCGGGCATGATGAAGGAGCAAAGCGCCGGCTGGTCGACGATGTTGACGGGGATGCCGCGCGCCTGGGCGGCAGCGGACAGCGCGCGCAGATCATCATCGTCCGCATCGGCACCGACCGCCAGGGCGACGCCGTCCAACAGTCCTGGTGCAAAGCGGTCGGCGCGCCGGATGCTCGCCCCGGCGGCGGCGAGTGGCGCGGCCTTGCGTTCGGCGACCTCGCCGCTGCCGAGCACCAGCACCTGGCGTCCTTGCAGATCGAGAAAGGCCGGGAAGTGGCGCATGGTTAGGCGATCTCCCGGGCCAGCAGCGAGGCGATCTCCGGCTTGCAGGACCCGCAGCCGGTGCCCGCGCGCGTCGCCGCACCCACGCCGGCGACGTCATCCGCGCCGCATCCCGCGATGGCGGCGGCGGTGACGCCATGACAGGCGCAGACCATGGGCGAGGGCGGCGGGCCATCGGCCCGACGGCCGACGAGCAGCGCGGCGCGATCGGCCGGTGCGAGCAAGCCCGATGTCATCAGCGCGGCGAGCCAGTCGCGTGGCGGCAGCAGCGCGGCCGGTGCGACGGCAACGAAGCCGGTCAGCACGCCGCCGCACAGTGCCGCGGCGCGGAACACGCCGGCGACGGGGTCCTCGAGCAGCGCCCAATCCTCGGCGCGCAGCAAGCCGCGCAACCGGGCGAAGGCTTCCTGGGGGGCTTCGGGACCCGCCAACTCGTGGCGCCAGGCACCGCCTTCCAGCGGCGCGCTGGCGCACCAGCCGGCGATGTCGGTTTCGCAGCGCTGCGGGGTGAGCAGGAAGCCATGCCAGGCGGCGGCATAGGGTGAGACGCGCAGCGGCGTGTGCTTGAGCTCCGGCTGGCCGCTGACCGGGTCGGTCGCGGCGATCAGCGCGGCGTTGATGCGCGCAGCGGGGGCGAATTGCGCGGTCCAATGCATCGGCACGAAGGCGGTGCCGCGACGCTGGCCTGGATCGTGCGCGAGGCGCAGCACGGCGGCGCCGGCGGGCGTCTCGGCCTGCACCAGGCTGCCGGCCGCGAGGCCCGGCGCATCGTCCGGATGCAGTGTCAGCACGGGTTCCGGCGCATGGGCCATCAGCCGCGGCACGCTGCCGGTACGCGTCATCATGTGCCACTGGTCGCGCAGCCGGCCGGTCAGCAGGCGCAGCGGAAAGGCGGCATCGGGCTGGGCGCGCGGCGCGCGGAACGGCGTCGGCACCAGCCGGGCGCGGCCGGAGGGGATATTGCCATCCGAGAAGAAGCGATCGGACGCGGGGCCGCCGGCCGGGACCGGCCAGCGTGTCGGCGGCATCGTCGCGTAGTCGGCATCCGAACGGGCCGCGAGGCCGGAGATGTCGAAGGCGCGGGCTGCCGGGCGGGCCAGCCCCGTTACTGCCGAATGCTCGCGGAAGATAGCCGACGGGCCAGACCAGGTGAAGGCGTTGGCGTGGCCCATGCGCTTCGCGACCTCAGCAACGGCCCACCAATCCGGCTTTGCCTCACCGGGCCAGGGCAGGAAGGCGCGCTGGCGGCTGATGACGCGCTCGCTGTTGGTCACCGTGCCATCCTTCTCGCCCCAGGCCAGGGCCGGCAGGCGCACATGGGCGTAGGCGGCGGTGTCGGATCGCTGCGTGACTTCGGACAGCACCAGGAACGGCGCAGTGGCCAGCGCGCGGCGCACGCGGTCTCCGTCGGGCAGCGAAACGGCTGGGTTGGTGGCCATGACCCACAGCGCGCCGATGCGGCCCGCGCCGAGCGCATTGAACAGGTCCACGGCCTTGAGTCCCGGCGCCGTGGCCAGCCGCGGCAGGCCCCAGAACCCGGCGAGCGCCGCGTGGTCACCGGGGCGATCCCAGTCGAGATGCCCGGCCAGCATGTTCGACAATGCGCCGGTCTCCCGCCCGCCCATGGCATTGGGCTGGCCGGTGACGCTGAACGGCCCCATGCCCGGCCGCCCGATCCGTCCGGTGAACAGATGGGCGTTGATGATGGCGTTGGCCTTGTCGGTTCCCGCGCTGGATTGGTTGACGCCCTGGCTCCACAGCGTGACGACGCGCGGTGTTTCCGCCCACATCGTGCAGAAGCGGGCGATGTCCTCGGCCGGGAGTCCGGTCAGCGCCGGGGCCTCGGCGGCGACGATACGCGCGGCGGCGAGCGTCTCGGCCATCCCTTGCGTGTGGTCCGCGAGATAGCGAGTATCGCCATGGCCATGGTCGGCGAGATGGACGAGCAGAGCCGCGAACAAGGCGACATCGCCGCCCGGTGCGATCGGCAGGTGCAGGTCGGCACCCTCGCAGGTCGCCGTGCGGCGCGGGTCGATCACGACGATGCGCATCGTCGGCCGCGCCGCCTTGGCCGCCATCACGCGCTGGAACAGGACCGGATGGCACCAAGCGAGGTTCGAGCCGGTGAGGACCAGCAGGTCGGCCTGCTCCAGGTCGTCATAGATTCCGGGGACGACATCCTCGCCAAAGGCACGGCGATGGGCGGCGACGGCGCTGGCCATGCACAGGCGGGAATTGCTGTCGATGTTGCCGGTGCCGAGCACGCCTTTCGCGAATTTGTTGGCCGCGTAGTAGTCCTCGGTCAGCAACTGGCCGGAGACGTACAGCGCGACACCCTCCGGGCCGAGGCTGGCGAGCGTGCGGGAGAAGCCTTCCGCCACGGCATCCAGCGCGGCATCCCAGGACGCCCGCTTGCCGCCGACTTCCGGATGCAGCAGCCGGCCGGACAGCGACAAAGTCTCGCCCAGTGCGGCGCCTTTGCTGCAGAGCCGGCCGCGATTGGCCGGGTGTTCGGCATCGCCCTCGACGGCCGCGCCGCCGCGACCGTCAGGCGTCGCGCGCACGCCGCAGCCCACCCCGCAATAGGGACAGGTGGTCCGCACCACGCGGGTGGGGATGCCGCCATCCATCAATAGACATCCCGCTGGTAGCGGCCCTGCCGCGCCAGGGCGACGATCCAGTCGCGCGCCTGGTCGGCATTCATGCCACCTTCGGATTGCGCGACGCCGCGCAGCGCCGCATCGACATCCTTCGCCATGCGGGAGGCATCGCCGCAGACGTAGAAATGCGCGCCATCCTGCAACCAGCGCCAGAGGTCGGCCGAGTCTTCCGCCATGCGGTGCTGGACGTAGTCCTTGCGCGTGCCGTCGCGGCTCCAGGCGAGCGAGAGCCGTGACAACGTGCCGGTCTGTCGCCAGGCATCGATTTCGAATTCGAACAGGAAGTCCGTGGCACGGCGACGATCGCCGAAGAACAGCCAGGACCGGCCCCTGTCGCCATGCGCCGCTCGGTGCTGGAGGAAAGCACGGAAGGGGGCGATGCCGGTGCCCGGACCCACCATGATGATCGGCGTCGTGGCATCGGTCGGCAGACGAAAATGGCTGACCTGGATCTCGGCACGAAGCGGCGCATCCGGCGCCGCGCGATGGGCGAGGTGGCAGGAGGCGACGCCATCCCGCGCACGGCCGCGCCGCGTGTCGCGCACCACGCCGACGCAGAGTTCGACGCGTTCACCGACCGCAGCCTGCGATGAGGCGATGGAATAGAGCCGCGGCTTGAGGCTCGGCAGGCTGTCGAGCAGTGCCTGAAGCGGCGGCCGCGCCGATGGGAAGGCGGCCAGCAGATCGAGCAGATCGGCATCCCCCGGTTCGGCGCCGTCATCGCCATCGGCCAGCTTGCGCAGGGCCGCCGCGTGCGGCGCATGCGTCGCCGCACCGGCCAGCAGGTCGAGCGTGCGATCGAGCGGGCGGGCGATGTCGAGCATCGTCGTCAGCGCTTCGCGAAGGGAGGATTCGATGCCGCCTGCGCGCACGGGCGTCCCGGGGTCGGCGTGCAGCGCCGCGACGACAGCATCAACCAGCGCCGGATCATTCGGACAGGCCAGCGAGAGGCTGTCGCCTGGTTCGTACCGCAATCCGCTGCCGGCAAGGTCGATCACCACATGCCGCACATCCTTCTCCGACCCCGCGCCGGTCAGGCGGGCGGCGGAGAGCACCGGTACCGGCACACCCTTCGGCTTCGCCACGACCGCCGGGGCCGGCGCGGCGGCGACGGCGGGCGCCTCGGCCAGCATCGCCTTCAGCGCCTTTTGCGTCGCCTTCGCCCCGGGCACGCAGAGGCCCGTCGAGGTCTCGGCGCCGGAGGCCAGCGCCTCGGAATAGGTTTGGCAGAGATAGCCGCATTGCCCGCAATCGAGCTGCGCCATCGCCGCCATCAGCCGCCGGTTCAACGGGCGCCCATCGGCCAGCGTCAGGCGTTCATCCAGGTCCAGCGCGGGATCGTGCCAGGGAAGATCCTCCGCCGGTGCCGGCGGCGCGGCGGAGGCGTTCGACGCCCCTTCTGCCGCGCCGCCGTACAGCCCCGCGAGGAACCCGTTCAGCCAGGAGCGCTGCGCCGGCGTGAAGGGCGCGCTCTCCGGGATAAGGGGAACCGGCGCGGGGCCGGGGAAAGCCGTCGGAATGATGGCGTTCATGCCGCTTCCTCCATGCGCGCGGCGGCGAGGGCGGACAGCGCCGCATCCTCCTGCCGGGCACAGAACAGGTGGAAGGTTTCCCCTGGCGCACGCTGCCCAAGCCACGCCTGCAACAGGCCAAGCACGACCGGCCCGAGTTCGTCATGCGCGACCTTGGAGCGGATCAGCCGGCCGATCCTCTGTTCCGGCCCGGCGCCGCCGCCGACATGCAGGTCGTAGCCTTCGATCAGGTCCTCGCCGCGTTCGACCTTGGCACCCAGCAGGCCGATATCGGCGATGTAGTGCTGTGCGCAGGAATGGTGGCAGCCGGTCAGGTGGATGTTGAGCGGCTGGTCGAGCGTCAGGCGCTGTTCCAGGAAATCCGCGAGCTCCGCGGCATGGCGCTTGGTGTTGGACGCGGCGAATTTGCAGCCCGCATTGCCGGTGCAGGCAACGAGGCCGCCGCGGATGGCGGATGCCTCATGCGTCAGGCCAAGATCGGCGATGGCCGCCAAGGCATCATCCAACCGGTCGGCCGGCACGTCGCTGACCAGCAGGTTCTGCCAGACGGTGAGGCGGATGGTGCCGGAGCCGAAGCGCCGCGCGACATCGGCCAGGCCGCGCAGCCGATCCACCGTCAACCGCCCGAGCGGGCAGACCACCCCGATATAAGACAGCCCCTCCTGCTTCTGCGCATGCAAACCGACATGGCCGTGCTTGGCCGGTGGTGCGGGCGGGTGGATCGCGTTGTCGTCCATCCGTTCCAGCGCCCGGCCCAGTCGCTGCTCGACCAGCGCCAGGAAGGCCTCGATGCCAAGGCGGTCGAGCACGTATTTCAGCCGTGCCTTGGCGCGGTCCGTGCGGTCGCCCTCGGCGATGAAGACACGCAGGACGGCGTCGCAGACCGGGATGATGTCGGCTTCGGCCAGGACGACGCCGGTGCCGCGCGCGAAGTCGCGGTGGCCGGTGATGCCGCCAAGGGTGAGGCGAAAGCGCAGGCCCGCATCCGTCATCACGGCGGACAGCGCAATATCGTTGGTCTCCTGCAGGACCTCGACCGCGCCGCCGCCGGCGACCGAGATGTTGAATTTGCGCGGCAGGGCGAACAGGTCGCGGGTGTGCAGGATGTGGTGGTGCAGCGCGCGCACGATGGGGCGCGTGTCGATCAGTTCGGCCGCATCGATCCCGGCCGTCGGGCTCGCGGTGATGTTGCGGATGTTGTCCGCCCCCGTGCCGCGCGGCAGCAGCCCGATGTCGCCGAGGCGCATCACCACCTCCGGCCCCTTCGCCGCCGGGATCTCGCGGAACTGGAAATTGGCGCGCGTCGTCACATCGGCGTAGCCGCCGGCGCAATCCGCTGCGATGTCGGCGATGGCATCGAGCTGATGCGCAGCGAGTATGCCGCCGGGGATGCGCAGCCGGCACATGAAAGCATTCTGCGCCGGACCGACGAAGAACAGCCCGTGGTAGCGCCCGATGAAATCGTCGATCGGCTTGGGGAATTTGTCGGCCGCAGCCCGCTCCGTCAGCTCATCCCAACGGTCGAGCGGGTGCTTCGCGCGCTTCGCATCCTCCTGCGGCACAAGCTTGCCGCCACGCGCGATGGTCGCGTCCTGCGCGGCGCGCAGCGCGTCAGGCGGACCACCACCCTCGCCGGCGGGCAGCAGGCTGCCGCGCCGCGCCTCGACGCCGGCCATGAAGCCCTTGAGATATTCCTGCTGCTCCGGATTGAAGGGGGCGTCGTTCATCACGCGGCGTCCTGGAAGGCAGGACCGAAGGGCAGCAGCGCGCGCATCGGCGCGATGTCACGGCCCTGGGCCATCAGGGAGAGGTAGAAGGGCGCATCCGCCGTGTCGCCATACAGCACCGCGCCGACCAGCCGGCCACCGCGCAGCCACAGCCGGCGGTAACGGCCGATGGCGGCATCGGACAGGGTGATGGCCTCGGCATCGGCCGGTTCGATCTCGCCGGCCGACCAGACGTCGATGCCGGAGACCTTGAGCGCGGTGGGATCGGGACGCGGGGCGTAGATCGCGGCCTCGCCGCGCAGCGTCGCGGCCGCCGTCTCGGCCATGGCGAGCGCGGGCGCGACCAGGCCGCAGACCGTGCCGCGATGCTCGGCGCATTCGCCGATGGCGAGCACCTTCGCCGCACTGGTCCGCATCGCATCATCGACCACGATGCCGCGCCCGACGTCGAGCCCGGCCGCGCGCGCCAGACCGACCGAAGGGAGTACGCCGACGGCCATCACCACCATCTCGCAGGATATGCGCGTACCGTCGGCGAGGCGCAGCGCGCGGACCTGCGTCTCGCCCTCGATCGCCTCGGTCTTCGCCGGCATGGCGAAGGACAGCCGCCGCGTTGCGCCGAGCTGGCGCGCGAGCAACGCGCCGGCCGCAGGATCCAGCTGGCGTTCCATCGGCCAGCCGACCGCATGCACCACGGTGACGCGCGCGCCGCGTTGCGACAGTGCCGCCGCGGCTTCGAGGCCCAGCAGACCGCCACCGATCACCGCGACGCGCGTGCCGGTGACGACGGCGCGCCGCATCGCCAGCACGTCGGCCATGCTGCGATACAGGTACACGCCGGGCAGGTTGGCGCCAGGGAAGGGCAGGCGCACCGCGTCCGACCCCGTCGCGATGACAGCGCGGTCGAAGGCAACAACTTCGCCGCGTGCCGACACGGCACGTCCGGCGCCGGCATCGAGCGTGGCGATCCGCGTCGACGGCCGGAATGTGATGCCGAGTGCCCGAAGCCGTGCGGCGCCATGCGTGATCAGCGCCGGCACTTCCGCCTCGCCCGACAGCACGCGGCCGAGGGCGACGCGGTCATAGGGCAGGGCGGGCTCGCTGCCGCACAGCGTGACCGCGAAGCCGGCCTCCGCGGCGCGTTCGGCGCAGCGCGCCCCGGCCGGACCGGCGCCGATCACCAGCACATGCATGGTCAGGCCACCGCCGGCAGGGCGTGGCGTTCGTGCAGGAAGCGCAGCACCGCCTCGCGTGCCGAGAGAAAGCGCGGGTCGGAGGCGAGTGCCAGACGGTCGCGCGGCCGCGGCAGGTCGACCTCGAGGATTTCGCCGATCGTCGCATTCGGCCCGTTGGTCATCATCACGATACGGTCCGACAGCAGCACCGCCTCGTCCACGTCATGGGTGATCATCATCACCGTGGTGCCGAGCCGGGCATGGATGTCCATCACCTGGTCCTGCAGATGCGCCCGCGTCAGCGCGTCGAGCGCGCCGAAGGGTTCATCGAGCAGCAGTACCTTGGGGCGCATCGCCAGCGCACGGGCAATGCCGACGCGCTGCTTCATGCCGCCCGAGATCTCGTTCGGTCGCTTCTGCGCATGCGCTTCCATGCGCACCAGGGCGAGGTTCTCGCGCGTCCAGGCATCGCGCTCGGCACGCGACATGGAACGCCCGACGGTGCGGTCCACGGCGAGGCGCACATTCTCGTAGACCGTCAGCCAGGGCAGCAGGGAGTGGTTCTGGAACACCACGGCGCGGTCGGGGCCGGGTTCGGTGACCTCGCTGCCTTCCAGAACGACGCCGCCGAGCGTGGCCGGCAACAGCCCGGCCACCACGTTCAGCAGCGTCGATTTGCCGCAGCCGGAATGGCCGATGACGGCGACGTATTCGCCCTGCTTCATCTTCAGGTCGACGCCGTTCAGCACCGGCACCGCGCCGGCGCCGAAGCGGACCACGACGCGGGAGATGTCGAGGAATGCGCGTTCCATGGCCGGCCCCTTCACTGTGCGGAGGTGCCGCGGGTCACCGCGCGGCCGATCAGCGCCATCACGCGGTCGAGCACGAAGCCGACCACGCCGATATAGACCAGCGCCACGATGATGTCGGAGAGGTTGGAGGAGTTCCACGCGTCCCAGACGAAGAAGCCGATGCCCACGCCGCCGATCAGCATCTCGGCCGCGATGATGGCAAGCCAGGACAGCCCGACGCCGATGCGCAGGCCCGTGAAGATGTAGGGTGCTGCGGCGGGAACGACGATGCGCAGGAACCAGTCGAAGGGCGACAGGCGGATGACGCGCGCGACGTTGCGATAGTCCTGCGGCACGTTGCGCACGCCGACCGCGGTGTTGATGATGATCGGCCAGACCGCGGTGATGAAGATGACGAAGATCGCCGACGGCTGCGCTTCGCGGAAGGCAGCGAGCGACAGCGGCAGCCAGGCCAGCGGCGGCACCGTGCGCAGCACCTGGAACAGCGGATCGAGCGCGCGCATCGCGAAGCGCGAGGAGCCCACCAGCATCCCCAGCGCCACCCCGCCGATGGCCGACAGCGTGAAGCCGACGGCCACGCGCTGCAGGCTGGCGAACAGGTGCAGGCCAAGCCCCTTGTCGAGCCCGCCGCGGTCATAGAAGGGATCGACGATCAGGTCATGCGCATCGGTCCAGACGCGCGAGGGTGGCGGCAGGGAGGCATTCGGCCCACCCGCCGCCCATTCCCACAATGCGAGCAGCGCACCAATCAGCAGTGCCGGCGGGATGGTCACCGCCAGCACGTGCTGGACATGCGGACGCATGCGGTCGGTCAGCGTCGGCGGGCGACGCGGCGCGGCGGAAGCGGTGGAGAGCGTGGCCTCGGCGGCGACAGGCGGTGCGATGGCGTTCATCACGCCGCACCGAGCTTCTTGATGGCCAGGCTGTCGAGATAGGCGCGCGGGGTCTCGGGATCGAAGACCTTGCCGTCGAAGAAGGTCTCGCGCCCGCGCGACGTGCCCGATGGCAGCTCCGCATTCGGCACGCCGGCGCGCGCGGCCGCGGCGCGCCAGATGTCCTCGCGGTTCACCTCGCCGATCAGCTTGGCGGTGTCCGTGTCCTCCGGCAGGACGCCCCAGCGGATGTCCTCGGTCAGGAACCACAGGTCATGCGAGCGGAACGGGTAGGAGGCATGGTCGCGCCAGAACTTCATGGCGATGTTCGGGTCGGTCACGCGGCGCCCGTCGCCGAAGTCGATGATGCCCTGGATGCGGCCCTGGATGTCCGTCGGCGGCACGTTGAACCAGGCGCGGCGACCAAGGATCGCTGCGAGTTCGACATGGTTCGCCGGCGTGTCGCACCAGCGCGCAGCCTCGATCGCCGCGGCGGTCATCGCTTCCGTCGCATGGGGATGCTGCTGCACGAAGCTGGCACGCAGGCCGAAGGATTTCTCTGGATGGTCCTGCCACAATTGCCCCGTCACCAGCGCCGAGTAGCCGAGGTTCTGGTTGATCAGCTGGGCATTCCACGGTTCGCCGACGCAGAAGGCATCCATGGTGCCCACACGCATGTTGGCGACCATCTGCGGCGGCGGCACGACGATGGTCTGCACATCCTTGTCCGGGTCGATCCCGCCGGCAGCGAGCCAGTAGCGGATCCACAGGTCATGGGTGCCGCCGCGGAAGGTCATGGCGAACTTGCTCTCGCCGTTCAGCGCCGGGCGCAGCGCGGAGGCGTCGAGCCGCGCACCGAGCGCCTGGTGCTTCTTGGCCACCGAGATCGCCTGGCCGTTGGTGTTCAGCCGCGCGAGGATCGCCATCGGCACCGGTTGGCTGTTCTGCGTCACTCGCCCCGTGTGCATCAGGTAGGGCATGGGCGTGAGGATATGCGCGCCGTCGATGCCGCCACGCTCCCCGCCGAGCACCAGATTGTCGCGCGTCGCTCCCCAGGAGGCCTGCTTGGCGACCTCGACATCGGGCATGCCGTGCTTGGCGAAGAAGCCCTTCTCCTTGGCGATGATCAGCGGCGCGGCGTCCGTCAGAGCGATGTAGCCGAGCATAGCCTTGCGCACTTCCGGCGCGGTCGACCCCTGCGCGAAGGCACCGCGGGGCAGCGCGGCCCGCGCCGCGGCGAACAGGGCGGCGGCCCCGGCGATGGCGGTGCGGCGATGGATCGGGGTCTGGCTCATGCGTCGGACTCCAGTGGCGGTGCGATGAGGGGAGAGGGGGCGGCGCGGCCGATCGCCGGCCGGGGAGAGACGCGCTGCGCGGCGCGCTCCCAAAGGTCAGTGCACCAGGGTGCCAGCGCCTCGGCGTCGTCGGCCGCGGCATGGTTCCAGCGGCGCATGGCCGCGAGCCAGGCGGCTGCCTCCTCCCGCTGCGGGCAGGAGGCGGCGGCGAAGCGGATCGGCGCAGCGATGGGTTGCGATGCCGCGCCTGGTGGGCCGGCCACGCGGCCTTCCAGCACGGCGGCGATGGTCGAACGCGGCAATTCGGGGAAGGCGCGTTCCTGCAGGATGCGCGCGGCATCGCCGCGATTGGCCGGATCGTCGAGCCACAACGCGGCCTCGATCACCGCGGCGGTGACGGCGATGACGGCGTCCTCGTCACGCTCGGCGAGGCCCTCGGCGAAGGCGAAGACCTTCTCGGGGTGGTCGCGCCAGATGTCGGCGGTGGCGAGCGCGAAGCGACCGGCCCCGGTTGCCACGGCATGACTGCCCCAGGGTTCGCCCACGCAGAAGCCTTCGATCGCGCCGTCGGCAAGCGCGCGCGCCATGCGCGGCGGCGGCACCACGACGAGCCGGACATCGTGGTCGGGATCGAGCCCGCCCGCCGCCAGCCAGTGCCGCAATAGATAGTTGTGGGAGGAAAAGGGGAAGACCACGGCGATGGTCGGCGGGGGCAGGCCTTCCTCGGCACGGGCGTGCAGCGCCTCGGCGAAGCGGTGCGGGTCGAGCGGCGCCGCGAAGGGGCCGATGGCCTGGGCCAGCGCGGGGGAGAGGATGACCGTATTGCCGTTGCGCGCGAGCCCCGCCGTGACGGCCAGGCGGCGGCGCAACCCGCCCGCGCCGGCGGCGAGCGCGATGGCGAGCGGCCCGAGGATCTGCGCCGCATCCAGGGCACCGAAGGCGAGCTTGTCGCGCAACGCCGCCCAGCCGGCCTCGGCCGACAACGTCACCGCCACGCCGTGCCGCGCGAACAGGCCGAGCGCATCCGCCACGATCAGCGGAGCAGTGTCGGTCAACGGTACGAAGCCGATGCGAAAGGGGCGGTTGCTGGAGGGGGCCGGGCGGTCCACGTCGCGCGTCTCCGGGCGGGATGCGCTGCATCCCAGGGGGCGGGCCGCCGTTGGACCGCCAGGTCAACCGGAGAGGGTCACATCAGCCACGCCATTGCGGCCGAGGACGCGCTGAATGATGCAACGCACCATTCTTTTGCCCGAACGCCGGTCCGGGAAAAAGGGAAAAACAGCGCGATGAATGGGCAGAATTGCAAACTGACGCCGCAAAAGACGTGAAAACAGGCAGTGCGATCAATCTTCGAGCAATATCTGCTCCGCCAGCTTCACCATCTTCATCCCGCGATCCATCGACCAGCGGCGCATCAGCTTATAGGCCTCGGACTCCGACAGGCGGCGGCGCTGCATCAGGATGCCCTTGGCCCGTTCGATCACGGCACGGTCGGCCAGCGTCGCGCGGGCCTCGTCGCGTTCGGCGCGCAGCGCCTGGAAGGCACGGAAGCGGCGGATCGCCACTTCCAGGACCGGGCGGACGCGCGCCGGGGCGAGGCCTTCCACCACATAGGCGGCGACCCCGGCCTCAAGCGCGGCCTCGATCTGGTCGGCATCGCCGCGGCTGGCGAAGACCACCACCGGACGTGGTTCATCCCGGTTCAGCACGCGCATGCTTTCAAGCGCATCACGCGAAGGGTCGTCGAGGTCGCAGACGATGATGTCAGCCTGGCTTTCGCGCACCAGCCCGATCAGGTCGGCGGTGTCGGAGGACACGGCCACCACCTGGAAGCCGGCCGCTTCAAGCCCCGCCTGGACCTGGCTGGCGCGGTTGGCATCGGTGTCGACAAGCAGAACGCGCAGATGCGCCACTCCCGTTCCAGATCGGGCCGTGCTGCTGTTTCCCTTCGATGCTTATGCCCCGACTCACGGTGCGCTGAGAAGCGTGGCGTGTCCGCGCCCGATCGTTTCGGATGGCAATTCCCCGAACAGGCCCCGGTATTCGTGTGCGAAGCGGCCCAGGTGCCAGAATCCGTGATCCAGCGCCGCCATTTTCACATGCGAGACCGAGCCGGGCCCCGCCCGCAGCGCGGCCCGCGCCATATGGAGCCGGCGCAACCGCAGATAGCGATGCACCGACATGCCATGCACGGCGATGAAGGCATTGTGCAGCGTGCGCATCGGCACGCCGAGCAGGTGCTGCAGGTCCTCGGAATACAGCGCTTCTCCCATGCGGGCGGCGAGCAGTTCCTCGGCGCGGGCGACCAGTGCCACGCGACGCTGCACCGCGCGGAAGGCGGTATCGGACTCGGCTGGGTCGGTGATCGCTGCCACGCTGGCACGCAATGCGTCCTCCGCCATGGCCTTGCGCACTGCCGGCAGGGCGAATCGCATCGGATCCCTTTCCGCCAGGGCAGCGGCTTCCCGCGCGAAGGCGGCGAGCCGCTGATGTGCGCCGTCACGCCGTCGGAGCAGGAATTCCTCCCGGGCCGGTAGGGCATTGTCGGGGATGTCGGCCTGCAGGGCATCGGCACGGAAACTGAAGGCCGCCCAGCGTACGGGTGCGAGGACGCGTGCGAAGAGCGCGGCGCCGGATCCCAGATGAACGACGTCATGCTCGGCGACCCGGATGCCGTTCATGTGCGTGCATCCTGCCGCAAGCTCCAGGCCCAGCAGCAGCATGGATCGGTCTGCCGCGACCTGGCCGCGGGAGATGTGCGCATGGTCCGAAGCGACCTGCAGGCGGACTGGCCCCAGGTCTATGGCTGTCAGCGTCGCGGTGAAGGCGCCGGGTGCGAGGCGCAGGTATTCGACCTGCGCGTCGCGCAGCGCGGTGGCGAGGATCTCGGGATCGGCAATCGAGGCCACCTGGACCGGTGGAGGAGCATCATGCCCGTCCAATGGCTCGCACTCCCTGTCGTTGCGTCGAGGCGGGGCACCCCTGCGACGGCGACCTTCGGCTCGCGGACATTCCGCCGTGCGGTCGGCGTGACGGCCTGGCCGCATCCCCGTGCGCAATCCGGGCCGCAACGGTATTCTGGTGACGAGCCAGGTCCCGAATCCGGCACGACGATGCTGTTCTACCGACTGACCCGTGGACGAGCCAAGGGCGGATCGATTCATCCACCCGCCGGCCGGTCCTGAATTGAGGATGCCGCCATGAACTCCGACCGCACCCGCATGCCGCGTCGACTCGCGCTGTTCGCGCCATTCCTGCTTGGTGCCTGCGCCGGTGCCGGGGCAGGCGTCGATCTGCCGCAGACGCCGCCACCGCCCGATGCCGTGCTTTCGCCCGGGCTGTACGCCATCGGACCGGGCACGCCGGTGGACGGGACGCTGCGGATGACGCTGCAGCGCGGCGCGGGAACGGCACGGGGGGTGCTGCAGACCAATGCGCAGACCTTCCGCTTCACCATCAGCGGCCTGTCCGTGCAGGACGGCGCGCCCGCCCGCGCCACGGTGACCGGGCGCGTTTTCGGGTTGCAGCGCACCAGCGATTTCGCCGGGACCTATCGGGATGTCGGCGGCGTGGCCTCCGACCTCGGGGCCGCTCTGCGCCTGGGCAACGATAATCTGGTGCTGATCGAACTGCGCTCGGCGCCACCGGGCCTTGCCCTCGGCGTGCCGCCCGCGGGTGCGACGGTGACGCTGATGCCGTGAGGCGCCGTCCCGTCGCATGGGATGGGTGCGAAGGGCAATGAGCATCCGGGATGAATGACATCGAGCCGGTCGTCGAATTCGCCAGCTGGGGCCGATCCTGGGCGGTGGGGGCGCCGCTCATCGTGCTGACGGTCGTGGTGCATGTGCTCGGCCTGGGTCTGATCCGGTCGATGTTCCATCAGGCCTTCCGGCAGCGTCGCCGGCTGATTCACGGCGACGTGGCGCATTTCGCCCTGGTGATGAGCGTGACGGTATCGCTGGTGACCGTGCTGCATGTGCTGCAGGCGACGCTGTGGGCGGCGGCCTTCCTGCTCACCGGGGCGATGCCGACGGCGCACCGGGCGATGCTCTATTCCATCAGCGCGATGACGACCTATGGCCACGCCACGCTGTATCTGGATCCGCACTGGCAGATGCTTGGTGCGCTGGAGGCCTTGAACGGCGCCATCATGCTCGGGCTGTCGACCGCCTTCCTGTATGCGATGATCCAGCAGGCCTGGCCCGGCAAGTAGGAACAGGGCCATGCCTTTCCGGCGCAGCCCTGTCTGTCGGATCCCAACCGGGATCCTGCCGATCGCGTCGGCCGCCGTCAGTTGTTGTAGTAGTTGTTCACCACCGTCGGCGGCTGACCGTAATTGTAGACGGTGGTCGCGGCCGGCGGCGGGCGGTTGGCGGAGGCCGCGGCAGCGCCCACCGCGGCGCCGGCCACGCCACCGACGATCGCCCCGGCCGCAAAGCCGCCCTCGGGGTGGTAGGCAGGCGCCACCACCACCGGCGGGCGGTAATAGCTGTGATAGTCACCGCCCCAGCCATGATAGCCATAGGCGGGATGGGCGCCGTAGGCGCCGGTGCCGCCGGCATGCCAGTGGTTGCCCCAGGCGGTGGTGCCGCCGGCATGCCAGTAGACGTTCTGCACGCCGAGGTTCGTGGCGCGCGTGGCGGCACGCAGCGCGCCGGAGGCGTCGACCGGCGCGGCGCCGACCGGCAATGCCGCCAGCCCGGCCATGGCCGTCAGAAGCAGGTATTTCCGCATCGTCCGATCCCTTCCGTCAGCGGTTGAGGTTGTGGTCCTGCACCAGCTTGCGCCAGTCGGCCAGGCTGCGCTCGCAGAACTGCCGGTCCACTTCGTGCGAGGTGCCGGCGCCGAAGGCGGTGGCGAAGCGGAAGGCCGCGTTGGCCCCCATCTCGGCAATCAGGATGCTGTTGAACAGCAGGACGCCGCGCTGCGCTGCCGGCTTCTCGGCGTCCGGCAGGCACTGGATCGCGTGGCCTGCCATGAGGCCGAGGTTGGTCAGGCCACGATCGAGGCCCTCGACCGTGACGGCCGGTGGCGTCTGGGCTGCGGCGGAGGTCGCGAGTCCAACCGCGAGAAGGGCTGGTGCCAGAAAGCGCATGCGTGCGTGTCCTCAGGATTGCGTCAGGGTGGGCAGCCTAGACCGACTACCCGCCCGGATCGATCCGGTATCGTGTGACGCGATCCGTCAACACGGGTTCAACGTCGCAGCGGCGTGGCCGGTTGATTGGCGGGTGCGACGCCGGGCGCCGGCCGTTCCGCATCGCGGACTTGTCGGGCGAGTTCGCCATCCACTGCGTCATCACTTCCAGCGAAACCGCGCTGTTGCCGAGATCGAGGGCGATGCGCCCGATCCGCCCGGTGAAGGCGAAGGGCATCTGGTCGTCGCGATCATCCACCGGCGTGCCGGTGTCCTGTCCGAGTTCGGAGGTCTCATTCCACGCAAAAGTGAGCTTGGGGGAAACTTTGTCCATTTCCGGCAAGCCGCGGACCGGCCGCTGTCAGAAACCGTAGAGCTGCGCCGGGTTGTCCACCAGCACGCGCCGGCGATCCGCATCCCCCGGCACCCAGGCGCCGAGCAGGTCGAACAGCGCACCGTCCTCGGGCATCCAGGCCGACATCGACGGATGCGGCCAGTCGGTGCCCCACAGGCAGTGGTCGGGCGCCGTGGCGAACAGCGCGCGGGCGAAGGGCGCGACATCGGCGAAGGGTGGCCCGGCCGAGGAAATGCGATAGCCGCACAGCTTCACCCAGGCCCGCCCGCTCCCCAGCAGCCGCAGCAGCGCCTGGAAGCCCGGCGCATCCACGCCATCCTCCGTGCGCACGCCGCCCATGTGGTCGATCACCACCTCGACCGGCAGGGTCGGCAGGCGCGGCGCGATCTCGGTCAGCACGTCGCCAGAGACATAGAGCTGGAGATGCCAGCCGAGCGGTGCGATGCGCCGCGCCATCGTCTCCAGCGCCTCGACCGGGGATCCATTGCCGCTGACCAGGTTGAAGCGCAGCGCGCGGGTGCCGCCTGCGTGCAGCGCGCGCAGCGCCGCATCATCGATGTCCCGATCGACCACGGCGACCACGCGTGCGCGGTCGAGCCCGAACTGTGCCGCCGCATCCAGCGAGCAACGATTGTCGGTGCCATAGACCGAAGGCTGCACGATCACCATGCGCTCGATCCCCAGCGCGTCCGCGACACGCCTGTAGGCCGGAATGGGCGCTGCCTGCGGGTCGTAGTGTCTCCGCGGATCGAGCGGGAAACGGTCGTAGGGTCCGAATATGTGGAAATGGCAATCGCAGGACAGCGGCGGCGCGCGCCAGGACGGCGCCGGCACGCGGTCGAGCGGCGGCAGGCAGGGCCGCATCACGCGGCCCCGGCCAGTTCGCGCCGCACGATGGCCGCGCCATCCACCATGGCGCGCATCTTCCCGTCGGCGACCGCGCGCGGCAGGTACTTCATGCCGCAATCAGGCGCGACGATGACGCGGGACGGGTCGATGTTCGGCAAGGCCTTGCGGATGCGCGCGGCGACTGTCTCCGGTGTCTCGATTGCCTGGTTCAGCAGGTCGATCACGCCAAGGATGATGGTCTGGTCCGGCAGCTGATTCAGAACGGTTGTGTCGAGGTTGGATTGCGCCGTTTCGATCGAGATCTGCCGCACCTTGCAGCGGCACAATTCGGGCAGGAAGGAATAGCCGTTGGGCCGTTCATGGATGATGGCGGCATAGCCGAAGCAGATGTGCAGCGCGGTCATGCCGTCGATGCCATCGAGCGCGCGGTTCACGGCCTCCATGCCATAGGCGCGCGCCTTGTCCGGACGTGCCTGCAGGTAGGGTTCGTCGATCTGCACGATGTCGGCGCCGGCGGCGAAAAGGTCCCGGATTTCCTCGTTGACGGCGGCGGCGTAGTCCAACGCCATCTCGGCCTCGTCCTCGTAGAAATCGTTCTGCGCCTGCTGCGCCATGGTGAAGGGGCCGGGCACGGTGATCTTGATCATCCGGTCGGTATTGGCGCGCAGGAACTGCACGTCGCGCGCTTCGACCGCGTGGCGGCGGCGGATGCGACCCACCACGCGTGGTACCGGATTCGGGTGCCCGCTGCGGTCGAGTGCCTCGCCGGGATTGTCGATGTCGACGCCGTCGAGCGCGGTGGCGAAGCGGTTGGAGTAGCTCTCGCGCCGCATCTCCCCGTCGGTGATGATGTCGAGGCCCGCGGCCTCCTGCGCGCGGATCGCCAGCAGTGTCGCGTCGTCCTGCGCCTGGTCGAGGAATTCGGGCGCCACGCGCCACAATTCGCGCGCCCGCACCCGAGGCGGAAATCGCCCGGCGAGGCGCTGGCGGTCAATCAGCCAATCGGGTTGCGGATAGGAACCGACGAGCGAGGTCGGCAGCAGCGTGTGTGTCATGAACGGATCCTCCGTAGTGAACGCTAGCCGTGGCCAGGGCACCCCACCAGGGGCGGGGATTTGGCGCGGTGCGGTTCGGTGGCACACTCATCAGCAAACGAACCAGGGAGGAATACGAATGACGATGCTGACCCGCCGTGCCGCCGGTCTTGCCGCGGCTGCCACCGCGTCTGCCGGGCTTCTGCCGGCCGTCACCGCTGCGCAACCCGCGGCCGCGCCGCCGCAGGCGGCAGGCTTCCACCGGTTCCGGGTGGGCAGCTTCACCGTCACCATCGTCAATGACGGCTTCGCCCGTCGCGCGGTCGAAGGCCTGGTGCGCAATGCGCCGATCGACGACGTGCGCGCCGTGCTCGCCGAATCCTTCCTGCCGACCGACCACTACATCGGTCCCTACAACGTCACCTTCGTCGATACCGGCCGCCAGCTGGTGATGTTTGACGCCGGCACCGGCGGGCAGATGACGCCGACCGCTGGCCGGCTTGGCGCGAACATGGCGGCCGCGGGGCTCGACCCCGCGCGCGTCGGGCTGATCGTCATCACCCATTGCCACCAGGACCACATCCATGGCCTGACGACGGCCGATGGCGCGGCTGTCTTCCCCAATGCCGAGATCGCCCTGTCCGAGGCCGAATACGCCTGGTGGGCCGATGCCGCGAACGAATCGCGCAGCCCCGAGGGGCAGCGCGTCAACTTCGCGAACTTCGCCCGTCGCTTCGCACCGTATCAGGGTCGCATCCGCCGCTTCGCACCGGATGGCGAAATCGCGCCCGGCATGCGCGCCATCGCCGCCCATGGCCACAGCCCGGGCCACACGGTGGTGCAGGTCGCCGATGGCAGCGACCAGTTCCTGATGCTCGCCGACATCACCCACCGGCCGGAGCTGTTCGCCCGGCGGCCCGACTACGTCTCGATATTCGACTTCGACGGGCAGGCGGCGGCGGCATCGCGCCGGCGTGTCCTCGACCGTGCCGCGACGGACCGCTTGCGCGTCACCGGCTATCACTTCCCGTTCCCGTCCAATGGCTTCATCGCTCGGGACGGCAATGCCTTCCGCTTCGTCCCGGCCGATTGGAACGCCTGACAGCCTGGCGCGGGGCAGGCTTCCGCCGCCCCGCGCGCAATGCAAACATCGCCGCAAGCAAGCCCCAGGGGATGGAACGATGGCGGTGCAGGAAGCGGACTACGTGATCCTTGGCGGCGGCTCCGCTGGCTGCGTCATGGCCGGGCGGCTGTCGGAGGATCCGGCATCGCAGGTCACGCTGCTCGAAGCCGGCCCGTGGGATCGCAATCCCTGGATCCACATCCCGATGGGCTTCGCCCGGCTGTACGTGACCCGGAAATTCGACTGGAACTACCAGACCGAGGCGGAGCCGGAACTCGGCGGACGCAGCCTCTACTGGCCGCGCGGGCGGGTCATCGGCGGATCGGGCAGCGTGAACGGCCTTGTCTTCCTGCGTGGTTCGCCGCGCGACTACGACCGCTGGTCGCAATCGGGCGCGCGCGGCTGGTCCTATGACGATTGCCTGCCGGCCTTCCGCAAGATGGAGACCTTCGCCGGGCCGGACAGCGAATTCCGCGGCAAGGATGGCCCCGTCCAGGTCGGCGAAGTGCCGGAGCCATCGGAGGGCTGCCGAGCCTTCGTCGAGGCGTGCACGCGGCTTGGCTTCGAGCGCAACGCGGACAACAACGCCGACTGGTTCGAGGGCGTAGCGCCCAACCAGCTGAACGTGCATCGGGGTTGGCGCTGGTCGCCGGCGACCGCCTACCTCAAGCCCGCGCTGCATCGGCCGAACCTGCATGTGGAGGTCGAGCGCGTCGGCCAGCGCATCCTGTTCCGCGACGGCCGCGCCATCGGCGTCGTGGTTCGCGGCCCGGATGGCGAGGAGACCTGGCTGGCCCGCCGCGAAGTCATCGTCTGCGCCGGTGCGATCGAAAGCCCGAAGTTGCTGATGCTGTCGGGCATCGGCGACGGCGCGGCGCTGCAGGGCATGGGAATCCCGGTCACCGCCCATGCGCCGGAGGTGGGTAAGAACCTGCAGGACCATTTCATGGTCCGCTACGCCTTCCGCACCAAACCCTGCGGCACGCTGAACGAGATCATGGCGAATCCGGTTCGCGCGGCAGGCCTTGGCCTCGGCTGGTTCCTGCGCCGGAAGAACCAGATGGCGGTGGGGGCCTCGGAGGCGAGTCTGTTCGCCCGCGTGCTGCCGGGCTCCGAGGAGCCGGAAGTGCAGTTCCAGTTCGTCAATTTCAGCCTGGGCGACCAGTCGCGTGGTGCCAGCTCACTCGCCAAGCATCCCGGCTTCACCTTCAACTACTGTGTCTGCCGCCCGGACAGCCGGGGCGAGCTGACCCTCCGCGCGCCCAATGCGGAGATCAAGCCGGTGATCCGCCCGAACTACCTCACCGCGCCGTCGGACATCCGCATCATGTTGGAAAGCCACCGGCTCGGTCGGCGCATCGCCGAGACCGAACCCTTCGCCGGGCTGATCGACAGCGAGGAATTCCCGGGCGCCGGGACGCAGACCGACGACCAGGTGCTGGACTACATCCGCGCCAATGGCGCGACGGTCTATCACCCCTGCGGCACGAACCGGATGGGATCGGATGATCGTTCGGTGGTGGATCCGGAATTGCGGGTGCGCGGCGTGACCGGGCTGCGGGTGGTGGATGCCTCGGTGTTCCCGCTGGTGCCGTCGTCGAACATCCATCCAGCGGTGCTGATGCTGGCGGAGCGGGCGGCGGAGATGGTGCGGCGCGCCGCCTGAACCGGAGCCGCTCTCGTTCGCCTTGGCTCACGGCAGCGACTCTAGCCTTTTGTTTTTTCGGGCATCTTCAACCGACCAGGTGAGTCAACCTGATTGGGATCTGTTCTAGACGTCGGCGCTGGTCGTCATGCCCGCGCTGACCGGGGTCGGCAGCACCGCCTCCGTCAGCACTCGCCAGGTGCCGCCCATCAGCACCTCGCTCGGCCGGAAGCGGGCCTTGTAGGCCATCTTCCGGCTCTCCGGCACCCAATAGCCGAGATAGACGTAGGGCAGGCGCAGCGCCCGCGCGCGCTCGACCAGCCACAGCACGATGTAGGTGCCGATCGAGCGCTTATCCTCGCCCGGTTCATAGAAGGAATAGACGGCCGACAGCCCGTCCGACAGCCGGTCGGTCAGGCAGGCGCCGAGCAGCCTGTCGGTCTCGTCGCGCAGTTCCACGACGCTGGTGCTGATCGGCGTGTCCTCGACCATGGCGCGGTAGTCGTAGAAGCCCATCGCCGCCATGTCGCCATCGGCGTGACGGGCCTTCTGGTACCGGTTGAACAGCGCGAATTGTTCCGCCGTGGCGCGCGGCGGCATCTCGGCCGACACGATGTCGCCATTGGAGCGGGCTACGCGCCGCTGCGTCTTGTCGGGTTCGAAGGCTGCCGCGTCGATGCGGATCGGGATGCAGGCCTGGCAGCCCGGGCAGACCGGCGAATAGGCGATGTTGTGGCTGCGCCGGAAGCCGGCGCGCGACAGGCGGTCGTGCAGCGTCTCGGCATCCGTGCCGGACAGTTCCGTGACGACCTTGCGTTCGGTCCGCCCCGCCAGATAGGGGCAGGGGAGCGGCGCGGTGGTGTAGAAGAACTGCGGTCGGCGGGCAGAACGCTGATGCATCGATGGGTCCCTGGTGTCCTGCCCGCGAAGTTCGCCGCCTCGGCCACGAACGGAGTGGAAAAGCAGGCCACGCGCAACTGGCCTGAAACCGGAGCCGCCACCGCGGCGGGCTCTGGAATCAGACGATAGTGTCGGCGCGCCAGCGCCTGGAATCAACCACCAGGGCGCATCACGGCAGCAGCCGCAGCCGGCCTTCCGGCTCCCCCCGGATCGGCCCCAGGCGCAGCAGGGCTCCGTCGCGCCAGGCCGGCAGCAAGTCGGACCAATGGCGGCTCATCGGATGGCCGGATTGGCCGGTGGCGATCACCACCCAGGCGCCGGCCGGGTCCGCCAGGTCGAAGACGCCGCGAAAGCCCGCCCCGTGGATATTACCGAACAGCCCGTCCTGCTCGGCGCGCAGCCCGCCGCGATTGACCGTCTCCCCATCGCCGGCCGACGGCGTGGCGACCCTTGTCAGGCTGTCCAGGCCGGGGATGAAGCGAAACAGCGGGTGCTCGAAGCGTGCCTGGTGCGCCGCGGCCCAGCGCCAGTTGGATGGGTCCGGCCCATGGATCGGTGCGAGGTCCCTGACCGCGCGGGTCAACGCCTCCGACAGCAGCGGGCCGCAGCCGGCCTCGCCGCACCAGTCGCGGCCGCGCTCGGGCACGGTCAGCAGCCGGCGGAGGAATTCGGGGCTGGTGCGCCGGGCATCCTCCGGCACGCCGCCGTGCGCCAGCACGGCCTGGGCGAAACGGCCGATCATCGCATGGAAGATGAGCGGTTGCGGCCGTGGGCCCTCCATCTCTCCGCCCCAGGCAGCGAGCAGGTCGAAGGCCGCCCCGCCGGCACCGTCAGGGCGTGGTGCGGCGAGGATCGCCGGCAGCAGGTCGCGCGCGAACAGGGACACGGTATCGCCCTGCATGGCCGAGAAATCCGCGGCTTCCAGACGGGGGCGGGCGGCCAGCATCTCGCCGATCCGGCGGAACCGCCAATCGCCGAACCAGTCGCGGCCAAGGAAAGCCGCTTGGCCGGCCGGGGCGATGCGGTTGTTGGCATTCGCCAGCAGGTTGCTAGCCGGATTCTCGACATGGGGCAGCGCGTCGAACGGGATGAAGCCGTCCCAATCCGCCCGCCCATCCCATCCCGCCGCCGGCAGGCTGCCGTCGCCGGAGCGGCGGACCGGCACGCGTCCGGTCAGGAACAGTGCGATGCCGCCCTCGGCATCGGCGACCATCAGGTTCTGCGCGGGGCTGCTGATCAGCCGCGCCGCGTCCCGCGCAGCCCCGATGGTGCCCGCGGCGTTGAGGGCAAGCAGCCCGGCGGCCGCAGTGTCGCGCGGCGCCAGGTTCGCCATGGCGATAGCGAGCACGGTGCCGTCGCCGCGCCCCTGCGGGGCATCGAGGTCCGAGATCACGGGCCCGTGCCGCGTCTCCCGCACCGTCATCGTCACCGGATCGCCCCAGCGCACCCGGATCACCTCCTGACGCGCCGCGAAGGGCCGGGGGCCGTCCGGGGTCTGGTAGGCATCCGCACCGGCCAGGCGTTCGACGAAGACGTCCTGGGTGTCCGAATGGGTGGTGGTGAAGCCCCAGGCGAGGCGATCGTTCCGGCCGATCACTATGCCGGGCACGCCGGGCGCCGTGGCGCCGGCAAGCACGCGCCCGCCAGGCAATTCGATGCGCGCGAGGTACCACAGGATCGGCGCCGAATAGCCCAGATGCGGGTCGCTCGCGAGCAAGGGTGCGCCACCGGCCGCGCGCGGCCCGGTGACGGTCCATGCGTTGGATGCGATCTCGGGCAGCGGCGCGTCCAGCGGGAAGACCGGCAGCCGCCCGATCAGGCCATCGAGGCCGGCCAGCCGTGGTGCCGTCGTCGGCGCCGTGTCGGCCGCGGGGCGCGCCGCCGCTCCATTCGGGCGCAGCGGTTCGTCCGGCCGGCCGGGGGTGGTGTCGATCGGCCACAGGTCCTCGAGCCGGTCGGGCGGCAGGATGGCGCCGAGCCGCGCACGGTCCAATTCGGTCCGCCAGTTCCCCGACAGCCACAGCCCCATCACCTTGCCCCACAGTAGGCTGTCGACCGGCCGCCACGGTTCGGGGGCGCCGAGCAGGACGAATTCGGGTCCGGCGAAGCGGCCGCGCCGGGCGATCCAGGCATTCACCCCGGCGGCATAGGCTTCGAGTCCCCGCCGCGCCTCCGGCGGCAGGGCGGCGAGGTCGGCCTCGGCGCGCGACACCAGGCCCAGGATGCGCATGTAGCGATCCAACCGCAGGGCCGGCGCGCCGGTGATCTCGGCCAGTCGCCCGGCGGCGCCACGGCGCATCGCCTCCATCTGGAACATGCGGTCGCGCGCATGCAGCCAACCCAGCGCAGTCCAGGCATCCGTCTCGGTGACGGCGGTGACGTGGGGAATGCCGTAGCCGTCGAAGGCGACGTCGACCGGCGCCGTCAGGCCGGGCAGCACGAGCCGTTCGTCGCGGGACGGCAGCGTCCACCAGACGGCGCCGACCAGCAGCACCACGGCTATGAGGGCGAGGAGGAGGAGCCCCGCTACCGCGCGGCCCGACCAGCGCAGGATCAGGGACATGTCGGCACAATGGGTGCGCCGGGCGTCGAACGGAAGGCCGGGTCCCCGCTGCCGCACTCCGAAGTTGATGAGGCGGGGTGATTCCACCCGGCGACGATCTGCTCTAACCCCAGCGTCATGATGACGTCCCTGAGCGCCCGCCTCTTGCACGAGACCGGCAGCATCCGTGTCCATCACCGGCCGGGATCCACCGATTGGACCCTGGTTGTCTTCGGGCCCCGGCAGCCGCCCTTCGACGGCGATCGCTGGTGGGGATCGGCGCTGGGCCGGCGCGAAGGGCTCGACCTGATCGGCGTCAGCACGACCGCCTATGACTGGTATCCGCGCGACACCATGGCGGCGCTGCTGCCCGCGATCCGCGCCGCGGCGAAGCCTGCCATCGTTGCCTACGGGTTCAGCATGGGCGGCTATGCGGCGCTGAAATACGCCTCGGCGCTGGGTGCGCGCGGCGTGCTGGCGCTGTCGGCGCAGTATTCGATCGACCCGGCCGATGGCACCACGGGCGAACGCGGGATGACCTATTTCGATCCCGCCCTGCATCGCGACATGCGCATCACGCCCGGCGACTATCCGGACGGCGCGCTGCTGATGTGGGACCCGGAATCATCCGCGGACGACCGCCACGCCGCCGCCATCGCGCGGCTGCCCGGCATCCGCCCGGTCCGGCTGCGGCTGGCCGGCCACGCGACGGCGGCGATCTTCTCCGAAACCGGGCGCCTGGTGCCCGTGGCGGAGGCGCTGCTCGCGGGCCGGCATGACGAAGCGGTCGCCGGCGTCCGGGCGGCGCGGCGCGAAGCACCGACGGTCCTGGTCGCCGCCGCGGCGCTGCTCGAGGCGCATGGCCATCCGCGCTGGGCCGCCGAGGCACAGCGCCGTGCCGAGGCCGGTCCGATCAATGCGGCCCGTGCCGTCGAGGCGCGGGCACGCGCCTTCGCCCGTCTTGGCGACCCGATACAGGAGATCGCCGCCCTGCGTGCGTGGCAGGCCGCGATGCCGCGGGATTTCGAGCCGCGCCTGCGCCTGGTGGAGCGGTTGATGGCGCTGGGCCGGCCTGCGGAGGCGGCCGAGGCAGCGCGCGCATCCATCGCGGCGGGCATCTCCGATGAACGTCTGCAGGCTGCGGTGCAGGAGGCCGAAGCCGCCGCCCGCCCGGCACAGCCGGAGGCCGATGCCACCTCCGCGGCGGCGCCGGTGGAACGCGAGCCGCCACGCCTGCTGGGGGAAACCCGGAGCATCCGGCTTTGGCACTGGCCGGGCCAGGGGCCGGGCACCTTGGTGATCTTCACGCCGGTTGCGGCGGAACCCGCCGGGCCGGGCAATTGGTGGTCGCAGCGGCTGGCGGCTCGGCTCGGTTGGAACACCATCGCCTTCGCCGCGCATGAGCAGAGCTGGTATCCGGGAGGCGAGATGGCGACTCTGCTGCCGCTGGCCCTGGCAGCCATGCCGCCGGGGCCGCGCGTGGCCTACGGCCTTGGCATGGGGGGCTACGCGGCGCTGAAATTCGGCAGGGCGCTTGCCGCCGAGGCGGCCGTCGCGTTGTCCCCCGTCTATTCCATCGACCCGGCGGACATGCCGGACGACGTGCGCGCGCAACGCCGCTTCGATCCGCAGCGCAATGCGGGCATGGCGGTGCGGCCTGCCGACCTCAGCCTGCTGCCGATCGTAGTCTACGATCCCCTGATGCGGCAGGACGGTGCGCAGGCGCGCCGGCTGGCCGCGATGTACCGGGTGCGCGCGGTGCCGATCCGCCGGGGCGGGCAGGCGCTGGCGTCGATCCTCGGCGATTCGGGTCGGCTCGTGGCTCTGCTGCAGGCAGCGCTGCGGGGCGATGGGGACCGCGCCGTATCCATCGTGCGGGCGGCGAGGCTTGCCTCTCCCACACTGCGCGCGACGGTGGCGGCGGCGCTGGATGCGCGGGGCCATCCTCGCTGGGCGGCGGCGCTGCGCAAGCCGGCCGGTGCGTTGCCACCCAAGCCCGTCGCGGCGCCGAAGGCGGAGGTCGCCCGCCGCTTCTCCGTCCAGGCCCGCGCCCTGCGGCTGCAGCGCAAGCATGGCGCCGAGGCGGCGGTCTGTCGAAGCTGGATCGCGGCCGAGCCCGGGGCCCTCGAACCGCGCCTGAATCTGGCGCGCTGCCTGAACGTGCTGGGCCGGACGCAGGAGGGCGTGGCGACCCTGCTCGACGCGCTGCGCGCCGGGCTGCGCCACCGGCGGCTGAATGCCTCGCTGGTGCGGCTGCTGCTGCAATCGGACCCTGGCGCGCCGGCGCTGGCCGAGGCCGAGGCCGCCGTCGCCGCCCTGCCGTGCGACGCCGATACGCTGGCGCTGCGCGGCGAGATACATTTGCGGGCGAAGCGCCTGCCGGATGCCGAGGCCGCCTTCTTGGCGGCCGCAAGGGTCCAGCCGGACCACCTTGATGCGCGGCTTGGCCTGGTGCTCGCCGGGCCTGTGCCATCGGGGGAAGCGGCGGCGACCGGACCGCACCTCGCGACGCTGCTGGAGGTGCTGGGCGCCGGCCCGGCGCCTGAGGCGGACTGGCTGGCCGTCATCGACCGGCTCGCCGGCGCCGAGCATGCCGCGGCGGCGATGCATGTGGTGGCCGATGGCTTGCGCCGGTACCCGCGCCACCTCGGGCTGGCGCTCCGGCGCGGCCGCATCCTGCTTGGCACCGGCGACAAGGATGCGGCGATCGCCTGCTTCAGCGAGCTGACGCGCGCCATGCCGCAGGACGTGCAGGCGTGGTACGGCCTGACCGATGCGCTGGGCATGCTGCAACGCCATGCCGAAGGGCGCGACGCGGCGGCCCAGGCGGCTGCGCTGCACCCGGGCGATGCGGTGATCGCCATGCGCCATGCGGTCTTCCTGCTTGCGCTGGAGGAAGGCGCGATGGCCGAGCGCGAGGCACGGCGCGCCATCGAGCTCGCGCCGGCCATCGATGCCGGTCCCCTGGTGTTGATGGACGTGCTGCGCTGGCAGGAGCGGCGCGGCGATGCGATCCGCCTGGCGCGTTCAACCCTGGAGACCGCGGCCGGCTCGGTGCATGTCGCTGTCCGGCTCGGCCGCCTGCTGATGGAGGAACACGACCCCGGTGCCGCCGCCGAGGCCTTCGGACGCGCGACGGAGATGGACAATCCGCCGCGCGAGGCTTGGGTCGGGTTCGCCGAGGCGCTTGAAGCCGCGGGGCGTCCGGCCGAGGCGGAGGCGGCGGCCCGGCGCGGCCTCGCCGCCAGGCCGGAGGCGCGCGAGCTGCGCGGCATACTGGGCCACCTACTATTGAATCGCGGTGAGTCCGAGGAGGCGCGCGATGCGCTTGCCGAGGCGATCGACGAGGAGGCCGGGTCCCCGGTGGTGAGCCTGGCCATGGCCGATGCCTGGCTGCGGCAAGGGCGACGGCGCGAAGCGATGCAATTGCTGCTGGTGGCGGTGGATGCGGCGCCCGGCCATATCGAAGCCGAGCTGCGCCTGGGCCAGTTGCTGCTGGATGATGGGCGCTACAACGACGCGGCGCGGCTGTTCGCGAGGGTCTGCGAGGTGGCGCCGGACCTGCCTGCCGCCTGGGTCGGTCTGTCGGATGCGGAGCGGCTGTGCAAGCGGGTGAAACCGGCGCTGGAGGCCTATCGCCGCGCCGCCGCGGCCGGGGCCGATACCCAGGCGTTGCGCAACCTGCGTTACCGGCTGTTCGGGGAGTATGACGGGTAAGGCCTTGTCTGCGCAGCCGGGCGTTGCTGCCGCCGGCAAGGGCGGATCAACGGCCACGCGACCGGGGTGGCGGCGCTGCCTACGGAGGCGTGCCGCCGTGGACTACAGCCCGCAGGCGGCGTCGAGGAACGATCCGCCCAGCGTGCCGGCCGGTGCCGGCCGGAAGCCGCCGCGTGGGCGTTCGGCATGCACCGGGTCCTGCGCATTCGGTCGCGCGAACCAGGCCCCTTCCAGCGGGCGCCATTCGCGTTGCGCACACCGGTATTCGCCGACGAAGCGCACGGATTGCGCGCGGCCGCCGGTTTCCGGAATCGGGATCGACTCGCGCAGGTTGAGCAGGATCCAGGCACGGCGCACCGCACCGATGGTGACCAGGCCGCGTTCCTGCACATAGCCGCCAGCGATGTCGCCCGATGTGCTGAGCGAGGGGATGGCGCGCCATCCCACCGGCGGGGGCGGTGGCGGGGCTTCCGCCGGCGGCGGCGGCGGCTCGGCCGCGCAGGCGGCCACGGCGAGCAGCAGTGCCACCACCCATCCCCGGCGGCGTCGCGCGGTTGCGATGAGGGCCGCGGCGGCGGGTGGCGCGATGCGGTTGGTCATGGCGCGGATGGTGCCGCCCCGCGGGGGCGGCGTCCATCCCGCCGGCGGGATCGACCTTGGGTCGTCGAGCCGGGCCAGCGTATCTCGAACCGGCAGGAAGGGCTGCCCATGGCTTCGCAGGCGACCTCGCTGACCCGCGCCGCAGCGGGGATGCGGTTGGCGAGGAGGTGGGCCACGGTGCGGCGGCCCGAATCGGCGGCGATCGCGTCGGCGGCGGCCTGCGGCAACGTTGCGCGCAGTGCCGCGTGCAGGGCGGTGACGCTCCTCAGGCCATGTTCACCATGATGGTCTTCTTGTGCGTGAAATGCTCCAGCATCGCCTCGAGCGAGGCTTCCTTGCCAAGGCCACTCGACTTCACCCCACCATAGGACAGGTTCGCCTGCACCACGAGGTTCTGGTTGATCTGCACCAGCCCGGCCTCGAGCCGATGCGCCAGGTCCAGCCCGACCTTGAGGTTGTTCGTCCACAGCGACGCGGCGAGGCCGTATTCGCTGTCATTCGCCTCGGCGAGCACCGCCTCGGGCGTGTCGAAGGCCTGGATGACCGTGACCGGTCCGAAGATTTCCTCGCGCACCAGGCGGCTGTCGCCCGTAAGCCCCGTGAAGATGACCGGCTGGATGAACAGCCCCTTCCTCAGCGCCGGGTCGATCGGCATGGCGGAACAGACATGCGCGGTCGCACCCGGCGTCGCGGTGCCCTCGGCGATGAAGCCTTTCACCTTCTCCAACTGGCCTTCGCTGACGATCGTGCCGATGTCGGTCTTCTCGTCGAGCGGATCGCCCATGACCATGCCGTTCACCGCATCGGTCATCGCCTTGACGAAGCGGTCGAAGATCGGACGCTCGACGTAGATGCGCGAAGCGGCCGTGCAGGACTGGCCCTGGCGCGTGAAGCGCATGGAGGTCAGCGCGCCCGACACCGTCTTGTCGAAGTCGCAATCCGCGAAGACGATCATCGGCGACTTGCCGCCGAGTTCCAGCGTGACCGGGATCAGCTTCTCGGCCGCCGCGCGCGCGACGATCTTGCCAGTCTCGACCGAACCCGTGAACGTCACCTTGCGCACCAGCTTGTGCTCAACGAGCGGCGCGCCGCAGTCCGGGCCGAAGCCCGAGACCATGTTGAACACGCCGGGCGGCAGGATGCGGTTCATGATCTCGCAGATGCGCAGCACGGCGAGCGGCGCTTCCTCGGCCGACTTCACCACCACGGCGTTGCCGGCCACCAGTGCGGGCGCGACCTTCAGCGCCATCAGCAGCATCGGCACGTTCCACGGGATGATGGCACCCACCACGCCAAGCGGCTCGCGCACCGTCACCGACAGCACCTTCGGGTCGAAGGGCACGGATTCACCCTTAAGTTCGGAACCGAGGCCGCCGAAGAATTCGAAGACATCGGCGACGACGCCGGCCTCGACGCGGGATTCGGTGCGCAGCGCCTTGCCGGTCTCGAGCGCGATCAGCCGGCCGAGCTCATCGACGTGTTCCTTCAGCAGTTGCGCGCATTGATGCACGAGGGCACCGCGCTTGCGCGCCGGGACCTTGGCCCATTCCTTCTGCGCCTTGGCTGCGTTCTGCACGGCGGCGTCGACATCCACCGCATCGCCCTCGGCCGCGCGGGCGACTTCGGCACCGGTCGCCGGGTTCACCACGGCGAAGGTCTTGCCCGAGCGCGCCGGGACATAGGCCCCGCCGATGAAATGGACGCCGGACAGCGCCTTGGCGAGGGCGAAGGGGTCGGCGGATGGGGCGGCGGGGGTGGGGTGCGGGCGGTCGAGCATGGGGCGCTCCTCGAGGTCTTGCTTCGGCGGGCAGGAATAGACCCGGGCGGGGCCGGAGGGAACCGCGGCCATCATCGGCGGGTTGCCGCAGCGCAGCGCGCCGACTAATCACGAAGCAGCCAAGGGAGTTTCGTATGACCAGCCCCGTCGGCCCGCTTTCGGGTCTCCGCGTCCTCGACCTCACCCGCGTCCTGGCCGGGCCGACCTGCACGCAGATGCTGGGCGACCTCGGCGCCGAGGTCATCAAGATCGAACGCCCCGAGGCCGGCGACGACACCCGCGGCTTCGCGCCCCCCTTCTGGCCCGAGACCAAGGAATCCGCCTATTTCCTCGGCGTGAACCGCAATAAGAAGTCGGTTACGCTGGACATGGCGAAGCCGGAGGCGCAGGCGATCCTGCACCGCCTGCTGGAGTCCTCCGACATCCTGGTCGAGAACTTCAAGGTCGGCGCGCTGGCGAAATACGGCCTCGGCTGGGATCAGCTGAAGGACAGGTATCCCCGGCTGATCTACTGCTCGATCACCGGCTTCGGGCAGTCCGGCCCCTATGCGCCGCGCCCGGGCTATGACGCGCTGATCCAGGCGATGGGCGGCATCATGTCGCTGACCGGCGAACCGAACGGGTCGCCGCAGAAGGCGGGTGTGCCGGTCGCCGACCTGTTCGCCGGGCTGTATGGCTGCATCGGCATCCTCGCCGCGCTGAACCACCGCACCGCGACGGGGCAGGGGCAGCAGATCGACATCGGCATGCTCGATACGCATGTGGCCTGGCTGGCCAACCAGGGCATGAACTACCTGTCCACCGGCGAGAACCCGACCCGGCTGGGCAACCAGCATCCCAACATCAGCCCGTACCAGGAATTCCCGACCAAGGATGGCTACATCATCCTCGCGGTCGGCAACGATCCGACCTTCGAGCGCTTCTGCAAGGCCTTCGGCCAGGAGCACCTGCTGGCCGACGAACGCTTCGCCACCAACCCCAAGCGCGTCGCCAACCGCGACCTGGTGACACAGACGCTGACCCCGGTGATGAAGTCCCGCACCACCACCGAATGGGTGGACGCGCTGGAAGCGCAGAAGATCGGCTGCGGCCCGATCAACACGCTGAAGGACGTGTTCGCGGACCCGCATGTCCAGGCGCGCAACATGACGCTTGAGATGCATCATGGCAGCGGTGCCACCGTGACGGTTATCGCCAACCCGGTGAAACTCAGCGCTACGCCGCCCACCTACCGCTCGGCGCCGCCGGTGCTGGGCGAACATACCGAGGCGGTGCTGTCGGGCATCCTCGGCATGGGTGCAGCGGAAATCGACGCCCTGCGCGCCAAGGGCATCCTGTAGCCGGCGTGGCCGGCGGGAAGGGGTAGGGTTCGATGCGCGATGGCGCGGTTCGTTGGCTCTCGCCTGCCGGCTTTTTCACCATGCGCTGGTGGGAATGGGGCCCGCAGGACGGCGCGCCCGTCATCTGCGTGCATGGCCTGACCCGGTCGGGGCGCGACTTCGACCCCCTGGCCGAGGCGCTGGGCAGGGCCGGGCGGCGGGTGATCTGCCCCGACCTGCCCGGGCGCGGCGCATCGGACTGGCTGCCCGATCCCATGCTGTACCAGCCGCCGGTCTATGTCGCGGCGCTGTCGCATCTGCTGGCGCGCTTCGACGGCCCGGTGGATTGGGTCGGTACCTCGCTGGGCGGCATCTGCGGCATGGGCATCGCGGCGACGCCGGGCCACCCGATCCGGCGCATGGTGCTGAATGATGTCGGCTGCTTCGTGCCGCAGGAAGCCATGGCGCGCATCCGCGACTACATGGCCAGCCAGCCGGAATTCCAGGACATCGCGGCGCTGGAGGCGCATCTGCGCCGTGTCCATGCGCCCTTCGGCAACCTGACCGACGCCGAATGGCGCCACTTGGCCGAGACTTCGGCGCGTCCGGCGCGGGATGGCGGCGTCCTGCTGCACTACGACCCCGCGATCGCCACGCCGATCCGCGCGCAGGAGGCCCAGGCGCTGGACATGAAGGCGCTATGGGGCCTGGTACGCGTGCCCGTGCTGCTGATCCGTGGTGCGGAGAGCGACCTGCTGCTCGAGGAGACGGCGCGGACCATGGCCGCCGGCCCGCATGTTCAACTCGCCGAGATCGCCGGCGCCGGCCACGCGCCGGCGCTGATGGATCCCGCGCAGATCGCTCTGGTGGCCGACTTCCTGGCTCAGTAACCGGGCCGGGGGGTCAGTTCCAGCACCACCTGGTCCAGCCCGCCATCGACCAGCAGTTCCGCGCCGTTGACATAGGCCGCGCGGGGGCTGGCGAGGAAGGTTACCGCATCGGCGATGTCCTGTGGCGTACCGACGCGCCGGCCGGGCACCATGGCCGAGCGGCGCTCCAGGATACCGGGCGCCTGGTAGAAGGATTCCGATAGCGGCGTGCGGATCAGCCCGGGGCTGACGACATTGCTGCGGATGCCATCCGGCCCCCATTCCAGCGCCAGTTGTCGCGACAGCATCGCGACCCCCGCCTTGGACGGGCTGTAGGCGCCGCTGCGCGGCTGCGGGTTGGATGCGGCAATCGAGGCGATGTGCACCAGCGCGCCGCCACCCGCCTCCAGCATCTGCGCGCGCGCCGCCTGGGCGCAGACCAGGTAGCCTGTCAGGTTGACCGCCATCAGCGCATTCCATGCGGCGATCGGGATCTCGGCGAGCGGCCCCGGCCGCAGGATACCGGCATTGTTCACCAGGACCGAAGCGGGGCCGAGGGCGGCCCGCGTGGCGGCGAAGGCCGCCGCGACGCTGGCTTCATCGGTGGTGTCGCAGCCGATGGCGAAGGCTGCGGCGCCGGTGGCGCGCAAGGCTTCGGCTGATGCGGCCGCGGCCGCGCCGTCGCGGTCGAGCAGCCCGACGGCTGCGCCGGCCGCGGCCAGTTCAGCGGCGATCGCGCCGCCAATGCCACCCGCAGCCCCGGTCACGATCGCGACGCGGCCGGACAGTCCAAGCCAGTCTGATGTCATGTGGTGGTTCCTCCCGGGCGGGAGCGTCGCCTGCCGCCGCCGCGCCGTCCACCCATGCGCAGGTCGCCGTCACGGATGCGGTCGCAGTGCTTATCCATGCAGTATCAGTGAAATATTCCGCCTTGGCATCGGCATTCGACGATAACGTCGTCGTGACCCGCAAGCAGCGCGGCAGGTGCTGCGACGGGCACGGCCGGGGATCCACCAGAAGGAGGAAGGTCCATGCTGTTCTGCATCACGGCGAACTACACGCCTGAGGCCATCCGCGGCTTGATGGCCAATCCCGATACCAACCGGGTCGAAGCCGTCACGCGCCTGATCGAGGCAGCGGACGGCAAGCTGGTTTCCTTCTACAGCACGGCAGCGGAGGGACCTGGCGTGCTGGTCATCTTCGATGTCCCGGATCCGCAATCCGCGCCGGCGATCGGCGGCATCGTCTCGTCCACCGGCGCCATTCGGAATGTCAGGCTGACGCGCCTGATGTCGCCCGAGGAAGTGAAGAGCGTCCGGCACAAGGCGGCGAAGCTGAAGGCCGCCTACGCGCCGCCGCCACAATAGCACCTGATCGGGGAGAAGGCGGCCGTGCGCCGCCTTCTTCACACTGCCCGTCTCAATCCCGGCGCAGGAAGAACCGACGCCGCAGTTTCTGCCAGGCCGAGATGGCTCCGGTCGGAGCCGCTGGCAGCGGCGGCAACCTCGAGACCGCATCGGGCGGCATCACCGCGCAGCGCCTTTCGCGCAGCGTGGCAAGCCGTCGCCAGGCGCGCGCCTGCTCCTCGGAACCCGGTGCGCAGCGCCGATAGACCATCATCGCCTCGACTTCGGCGCGGTGCAGCCGGATGGCGACGACCTCGGGGTTGCCGACGCTGTCGGACGCGCCGTGCCAAGGGCGCCGCAGATCCTCGGCGTGCGGGCGCGCTTCAGCCATGGCGCAACCGCTCGGCCGCCTCGACGGCGAAATAGGTCAGCACGCCGCTTGCGCCGGCGCGTTTGAAGCCCATCAGGCTTTCCATCATCGCGCGCTCATGCTCGATCCAGCCATTCTGCACCGCGGCCATGATCATCGCGTATTCGCCGGACACCTGGTAGGCGAAGGTGGGCACCGCGAAGCGATCCTTCACGCGGCGGACGATGTCCAGATACGGCATGCCCGGCTTGACCATGACCATGTCGGCACCCTCGGCGAGGTCGAGCGCCACTTCGCGCAGCGCCTCGTCCGAATTGGCCGGGTCCATCTGGTAGGTCTTCTTGTCACCACGCAGCGCCTTGCCCGACCCGAGCGCATCGCGGAACGGGCCGTAGAAGGCCGAGGCATACTTCGCTGCATAGGACATGATGCGCGTGTCGATGAAGCCATCCGCATCCAATGCGGACCGGATCGCCCCGATCCGCCCGTCCATCATGTCGGATGGCGCGATCACGTCGATGCCGGCCTCGGCCTGGTTCAGCGCCTGGCGCACCAGGATGGCGACGCTGTCGTCATTGTGGACGTAGTCGCCCGTGCGCGTTTCCCGGATCACCCCGTCATGGCCGTGGTCGGTATAGGGGTCGAGCGCGACATCGCCGACCAGCCCGAAGTCAGGGAAGGCGCGCTTCAATTCACGCGCCGCGCGGCAGATCAGGTTGTTGGCGTTCAGCGCCTCGGTGCCCTCGGCATCCTTCGCCTCGACCGGCGTCGCCGGAAAGATGGCGATCGCGGGGATACCGAGCTTCGCGGCCTTTTCCACATGCCGCGCCACACGGTCCACCGTCACGCGCGTCTGGCCGGGCATGGACGCGACCGGCCGTTCCTCGTTGGTCCCCTCGATGACGAAGATCGGCCAGATCAGGTCATCGACCGACAGGGTGTTCTCCGCGACAAGCCTGCGGGTCCAGCCGTCGCGCCGGTTGCGCCGCATCCGCACCGTCGGGTAGGCGCCCCGTATGTCGGGCGCCTCGATGGCGAAGGGCGCCCCCTGGCGACGGTCGGCGTTCATTCGGCCGCGGCCTTCATGCTGGGGCCCGTCGCGGCGGCCAGCGCCTGGTCGAGGTCGGCGAGAATGTCGTCGATATGCTCGATGCCGATCGACAGACGAATATAGCCCGGCGAGACACCGGAGGCCGCCTGCTCGCTTTCCGACAATTGGCTGTGCGTGGTGGTCGCCGGATGGATGGCGAGACTGCGCGCATCGCCGATGTTGGCGACGTGGTAGAACATCTTCAGCGCCTCGATGAAGCGCTGTCCGGCTTCCTTGCCGCCCTTCAGCTCGATGCCCATCAGGCTGCCGTAGCCGCCGCGCAGGGCCGCGTCGGCGCGCCGCTTCGTCTCCCCGGTCATCAGCGATGGATGGATCACTTTCGCCACCGCCGGGTGCTGCGCCAGATGCGCCGCGACGCGCAGCGCATTCTCGCAATGGCGTTCCATGCGCAGCGGCAGCGTCTCCAGCCCCTGCAGCGTCAGGAAGGCATTCATCGGCGCCATCGGCGCGCCCAGGTCGCGCAGCAGGATCACCCGCATGCGGATGATGTAGGCGATCGGTCCCAGTGGCTTGACCGCCTGCGTCCAGACCGCGCCGTGATAGGACGAGTCGGGCTTGTTCAGCGTCGGGAAGCGGTCGGCATGCGCCTCCCAGTCGAAATTGCCGCCATCGACGACGACGCCGCCGATGCTTGTGCCATGCCCGCCGATCCACTTGGTGGTGGAATGCATGACGATGGCGGCGCCGAGCGAGAGAGGCTTGCACAGCACCGGCGCGGCCGTGTTGTCCATGATCAGCGGCACGCCGATCTTGCGCCCGACCGCCGCAACCTCGGCGATCGGGAAGACCTCGAGCTTCGGATTGGGCAACGTCTCGGCGTAGTAGCAGCGCGTCCTGGCGTCGGTCGCGCGGCCGAAGGCCTCGGGGTCGGCGGGATCGACGAAGCGGACCTCGATGCCCACGCTTTTCAGCGTGTTGGCGAACAGGTTCCAGGTGCCACCATACAGGTCCGTGCTACTGACGATGTTGTCGCCCGGCTGGCACAGGTTCATCACGGAAAAGGCCGTCGCCGCCTGGCCCGACCCGAGCGCGAGCGCGGCGACGCCGCCCTCCAGCGCCGTGATGCGCTTTTCCAGCACGTCCTGGGTCGGGTTCATCAGGCGGGTGTAGATGAAGCCCATTTCCTCCAGGCCGAACAGCCGCGCCGCATGCCCGGTGTCTTGGAACTGGTAGGAGGTGGTCTGGTGGATCGGCACCGCCACTGACCCGGTCGAGGGGTCTGCCCGCCAGCCGGTATGCAAGGCAATGGTTTCGGGGTTCGTCCAATTCGGTGCGGACATCGGTAACCTCCGTTGCGGCGTCTTCCCAGGGGGCATCAAGTGCCACGGGTTGCGCCGCAACGAAAGGGAAATGCAAGCATGGCGTGCGTCCCGGCCTCCGGACAATGACATTGCCCGCCGATGGCGCGGGGGAGGAATTTCATAACCCGCCGCGCGCTCCGGCCGGGGCGCGTCACGCGGCGAGGAGTCGGCTCAGTTGCCCCCAGATATGGGCCCAGCCGGCATCCCGGCCCAGTTCCTCGGCGGCATCCGCGCCGGCTGCCGGCAATTCTGCGCGGTGGTGCAGCATGGCCAGCACCAGTGCCGCCGAGACGAAGCCGCGCGCGCGGTAGCCGTGTGCCGGGGCGGTCGAGACCGCGTCGGGCGCCGCCGCATCGCCGCTGCGCAGATGGGCGATGCCGGCACGCAGCGCGATCTCCCGCGCCGGGCGTGCGGCAGCCGGGCGGCCGTGCTCGATGAAGAATGCCGGGCGCCGCCGCTGCCAGCGCGCCGGATCGAAGGCATCCGTGGGCGCGGCCATCGAGATCGCGGCGCGGCGCACCGCCAGCGGCCCGTCCGATGGCCAGTCCGGGACCCGCGCCTCGGGTGCGAAGATCGTCACCTCGCGGCCCAGCGTGGTCGTCAGAAAGGCGAGCAGCGGCACCAGATCCGCCGCGGCCGCGTCCTCGGCCAGCAGCGCGACCGGGCCGCCGGGCGCACCCTGGCGCATTGCCGCCAGCAGCCGGCTGTCCTCCCCGCGCCACAGCAGCGGGACGGCCGCGCGTTCGAGCCCGCCGGCATGGGCGATCGCCGCGGCGGCGCGGGACGGCGCTTCCTCGGCGAGCAGGAAGCGCGGAAAGGCGGCGGCCAGCCCGGTCAGGCGGTCGTCGAGGCTGCCATCGAGGGCGAGTGCCCCGGCATGGGCGATGCCCAGCCTCGTGCGCACCGTCCCTGCCGCCGGCGGTTCGGGCAGCGTGGCGAACCAGGCCGCCAGGTGCGGCGCGGCCAGCACTTCGGCCAGCCCCGCATAGCGTGGCTTGCCGTCGTCGAACAGGGCGCGGGCAACGGCATCGGGCAGCGTTCCGCCCGCGGGGTCCACGACCAGCCGGCCGCGCGCGGCCAGCAGCCGCAGCGCCCCCAGGTCGGCGGTGGCGGGATCGCCGCTCAGATGCAGGGCGACCGGCGCGCGGAAGCCGGCATAGCGCGCCACGTCCAGGATATGATCGAACAGCAGGCTGCCCCGCCGCGCCTGGTCGAAGCGCAGCACCACCACCAGCGAGGCCGGCAATGCGAGGGCGAGCGCCCCGGCATGGGCCAGGGTGGCGGCGATGCCGGTACCAGCTGCGGCAACGGACCGGGCCGATGCCTCCGCCAGTTCCGCGAGCATCCCCGGTTCGCGCGCCAGGCGGTGAACGGCGCGCAGCATGGCGTCGAAATCGGCGCATTCGTGGAAAGGGTGGGTCGGGACATAGCCCTCGAAGGCATGGGCGTGGCTGACCAGCGGCTTGCCGCGCGACAGCGCCTCGCCGACCTTGATCTTGAGCCCGGTCGAGAAGGCCAGCGGCGCCAGCACGGCATCGACCTGGTCATACAGCGCATCCATGCTCTCGACCCCGCCGAGCTGTCGCAGGAAGGGCATGCGCAGCCCTTCGAGCAGGTCGCAGACCGATCCCGCCACCACGATCTCGACCGGCAGCAGGGTGCGGCGCAGATAGGCGTCGGCGGCGCGAAGGAAGCGGCGGATATTGGTGGCGTTGATGTTGTTGCGTCCGCCGACGATGCCGAGCCGCAGCACGCCGTCGGCCGGCCGCGCCGGACCCGGAGGCGCGGCCGGTTCCAGGTGCAGCAGCGTGCGCACCGGCTTGACGGTCAGGCCGCGGAAGAAATCCGCCTCCTGGTCCTTGATCGCCCAGACCAGGTCCGCGCGCTCGATCGCCAGGCGCTCCTGCGCCTCGGTGGTGTGGAAGTATTCGGCCGGCAGGCCCTGGGCGGCGAGCAGTTCGCGCCGGCCGGAGAAGCGGTCATGGGTGTCGAGGATGCGCAGCACGCCGGCCGGCGCGTGTTCGAGCGCCCTGGACAGCCATGTGTAGTTCACCAGCAGCGCGTCATAGCGCCCGATCCTGAACAGCCAGTCGAGCATCTGGCCGAGCGCCGGGTCCCACCAGTCATCCGCGGCGTGGTCCAGCCCCTCGGCGGGGCGGGTGTGCAGCGGGCGGGTGACGGGACAGTGGAAGACCTCGTCCCATTGCGCGGCCATCCCGGCCATGGCGTCGCGCGGCAGCCGGGTGCGCCATTCCTCGTCGGACGGATAGTGCAGCAGCGCGACCCGCGCGCCTTCGCGCTGCAGGGCACGGTTCACCTGGACGATGCGGTTGCGGTTGCCGAAGGTGACCGGCCAGGTCGGCACCGGCGAGACGACGAGGACGCGCAGCCCCGCCCATGACCCCGCAGGCGCCTCAGACGTCATCCTGCTCGTCCAGTCCGGCGAGCATCGCCGTCACGGCGTTGTAGACGGCCGAGGTCTGCCAGCGGAAATCGGCCGGTGCCTCCCGCCGCAAGGCCAGGCCGCGCATGGTCCGGTCGGCCGGGTTGCAGGTGATCAGGAAGTCCTTCATCCCGGCCCAGGCCTGGTCGCGCCGCGCCATCTTGCCCTTGGGATCGCGCAGGTAGTCGGACACCGCCTGCCAGGCCGCCCGGCGACGGAACCAGCGCTGCGTCAGCCGTTCCGGGTCCACCCAATGGTCGACAGCGCCGAGCGGGTCATAGGCCACCAGACCGCCCTGCGCCTTGATGCGGTCGGTCAGCGCCGTCTCCTCGGCCGAGAGCAGGCTGGCACCGCTGCCGGTGCGCCCGAGCGAGGTGTCGAACCAGCCGGCGTCCTGCAACGCGGCGACACGGAAGGCGATATTGGCCCCGGCGACCCATTCGCCCTCGTCGAGCAGCCGGCGTTCGGGGCCAAGATCAACCACGGTGATGTCGCCGAGCATCTCATCGGGCAGCCAATCGGGGCGCGGGGCGCCCCACCAGGGGCGGATGCGGCCGCCGACGACCTTCACCGCATCGCCGAACTGGTCGAAGCATTCGGCGATGCTGGCCAGCCAGACGGGATCGGCGCGGGCGTCGTCGTCCAGGAAGGCGATGACCGGCGCGCGGGCCAGGCGTGCGGCGACGTTGCGCGCATTGGACAGGCCGGGCCGCGGCTCGTGCCGCCAGGTCAGGCCGGGATGATCGGCGAAGGCGGCCGCTTCGCGCGCCGAACGGGCCGGGTCGGGCGAATTGTCGATGACGATGAGTTCGAAGGCGCCGTCCGGCAGGGACTGTCCGAGGACCGAGGCAATGGCGCCGGGCAGCAGGTCATAGCGTTCATAGGTGCAGATCGCCGCGGTGATCCGGCAGGCGGGCAGGGGCCCAGGCACGCCGGGCAGGTCAGTCACGGGCGATGCGCAGGCGCTGGAAAGCGATGCCAAGGCGTCGCCTGTCCGCCGCGCCGCGGGCGGCGGCGGGCGAATGGACATGCGGCACATGCAGCGTGAAGAGCGTCGGCCCATCGCCATCGCGCGGCGGGATCGGCGCGGCGTGCAGCACCTTGCCGGCTCCCTCCCGCTCCAGCGTGACGGCGATGCCATCGACCAGGATCGTCATGTCCTTCGCATTGGCCGGCGTGCCGAAATGGAACAGCGTGAGGGTGGCCCGCAGCGGCGCGGAGCGATCGAGCCAGGCCTCGAAATGCACGTCCTCGCCCGGGCCGGTCCAGCGGAAGGCCCCCTCGGGACCCCATTCGAGCTGGTAGAAACCATCCTGCGCCGGTAGCAGCTGGTCGGCGGCGATCTCGTAGTCGGACGGCAGCGCGGCGGCAGGGGCCGGCGGCACGACGGCGGCGCCGGCCGCGGCCGCCCGATCCATCGCATCGCGCAGCTGGATGATGCGTTCGAAGGCGTCGAAGCGGGCGCGCAACTCGGCGAGTTCTGCCCGCAGCGCCGCCACCTCCACCGGCTCTGCCGGCGGCACGGCTGCGGATCGGTCCGGTGTCGCGTCCATCATGTCAGCTCGCGGGTTCGGGGCAGGCCTGCGTCTGCGTTATAGGTGCCATGGTGCAACCGCGAAAGCGGCAGATCGTGGCGGTGACGCTCCCGGCGACGCGGATGGATCAGCCGTGGCGTTCGAGCGCCGCGGCGACCTCGGGCAGGCGACGGTGCAGGTCGTCGAACAGCGGTGCCAGTTTCTCGGTGACGATGGCGCGGACCTCGCTGGTATCGCCGGTCGGGCGGCTGCCCTCGAAGACGCGCTCGCGCGCCTTGGGGAAGCGGTCCTCGGCGAAGGGCACGCCAAGGAAGTCGCAGATGCGGCGCAGCACGCCCATCGGGTCGTCGCGGATCAGCCCGTTGAAGTCGATATGCAGCTGCCCCGGCGGCAGCATGCCCTTCCAGCGCAGCAGCCAGGTCGCGTAGTCGGAATACCAGGCGACGCCGTTCCACCAGTTGGACAGCGCGATCTCCTTCATGCGCTCGGTGGTCGGGTCCTTGCCGCACAGCATCGCCAGGTGGGACATCGCGCGCGCGACCGGGTGGCGCAGCAGCGCGATGACCTTGAGGTTCGCATTGAACGACAGGGCGTGGCGGATGCCCTCGCGCGGCAGCACGGCGTATTGCGGGGAGATCTCCCCGCACAACTGGTCGATGCCGCAATCCTTGAACAGCGCGGCGTAGTCGGCATCGTCCATCGGTTCGCGCGACAGCGCATCGAGGATGGCGAGGATGCGTGCACGGAACTGCGGGCGGACCCGCACCGGATCCATCAGGTCGGGGCGGTTCCAGTGCTCGCGCGCCTGGGCGACCTGGTGGGCGCGATGATCCGCATCGGCCTTGGCCCAGCCGGGGATGTAGCGGGTCGAGAAATAGGCGACCTCCTTCACCGGGGGCAGCAGCAGGGCGGGATGGGTGCGCAGATTGGCGTGCAGCCAGGTGGTGCCGGCCTTCTGCGCCCCGATGCACAGGAAATCCGGGCGCGCGGCGCGTTCGAAGGACAGTGGCGCGAAATGGGGGCTGCGGCGGTCGGGCAGCGCGGGTGTACCGCCATCCTCCGGCGCGATCTTGTCCAGCATCCAGGGCTCCAGCCGGCCGGCGCTCCGAAACGCTGGCAAGGCTTTCCCTTAGCGCCCGGTCATGCCAGAGGAAAGGGCAACATGCCCCACCCATCCGTGCCTGGCCTGCGCTATCCCGACTTCCTCTGCATCGGGGCGCAGAAGGCGGGCACCACTTGGCTTGACGCCAATCTGCGCCGGCATCCGGGGCTCTGGATGCCCTGGATCAAGGAACTCCAGTACTTCAACGACGTCCATATCCCGGGCCACCGGGGCTGGACCGGCCGCCATCGGCAGACCCATGCCGAGGCCGCGGCACGGCGCCTGATCCGCCAATGCGGGGATGGTCCGCTCGACCTCGTGACGCTGCACGGCATCAGCGCGGTCGCCACCGAGCCGCTGTCGGACGAGTGGTACGGGCGCGTCTTCGCCCATGCGCCCCCCGACCGGTCCTGTGGCGAGATCACCCCGGAATACAGCCTGCTGCCGGCTGGCGGCATCGCGCATGTGCAGCGGCTGAATCCGCGCATGAAGATCATCTTCCTGATGCGCGACCCGGTCGAACGCTGCTGGTCGCATCTGCGCATGCTGTCGCGCGGCCAGCAGGATTTCGATTTCCTCGCGGCGGCCGCGCTGCCCGATGTGCTGGCGCGGGCGGATTACCGGCGCATCATTGCGGCCTGGACCGCCGCCTTCGGCGCCGAGCAGGTGCTGACGGCCCGGATCGAAGAGGTGGCGGCGGCACCGGGGGACTTCCTGGCGCGCGTCGTGGAATTCCTCGGCCTGCCCTGGCACCCGGCGGTCGGGTCGCGGGCCGGGGAGCCGGTCTTCGTGGGCCCCGAACTGCCCATGCCCGCCGCCGTGCGGGACGCGCTGGTCGCCGGGCTGTCTCGGCACGCCGCCTGAGGGGCCGTTCGCCCCGCCATGGCCACTGTCCGGGCGCCGCCACCGCCGCGCCGCGCTGGAATGGCGACCTGCGCCGGTGGCCGATATCCCGAACGGAGGACGGCGGGGTCGCCTTCCGCCGCATCACGATCTGGGCCATCGTCCCGCAGGACTCGGCATGAAACGGGAAACTGGATGGATTACCGGCGGCACAATGTCGACCTGCTGCGCCAGCATGGCGACATCGCCAGCAAGCGGGTGCTAGAGATCGGCGGCGACAGCCGCGGCGAGACCGCACGCATGCTGCTCGAGGCCGGCGCGCGGGAGGTGGTCGTCACCAATGTCGGCCATGGCATCAGCACCGGCCAATTGTCGGAGGCGATCAGCTTTCGTAAGATCGACGCCCGCCGCCTGCATGAAGCCTTCCCGCCGGGGCATTTCGATGCCGCCTTTGGCGTCGCGGTCGCCGAACACATCCCCGACCCGGCGGCCTGGACCGAAAGCCTGGCCCAGGTGATGGCGCCGGGCGGCCATGCGCTGGTGCATGGCGGGCCGATCTGGTCCGGCCCGCACGGCCATCATGTCTGGGTGTCGATCGAGGGCGTGGACTACCGCTTCACCGACAAGTCGAACCCACTTGCCGCCTGGGACCACCTGCTGCACGACCAGGTCTCGCTCGCCGCCTATCTGGTGGCGGAGAAGGCGATGCCGGCGTCCCATGCCGCGGCCGTCGCGCATTTCGTCTACGTCGACGCCAACATCAACCGGGTGCCCTATTCGCGGCTGTGCGCCGAGATGGGCAGCGGCGGGATGGCGCTCGCCGAGGTGTATCCGAACATCTATCGCCGGCCGGATGCGGCCATGGCCGAACGGCTCGCCGCCTCGCCACTGGGGCCGCAGGAGAGCTACGAGGTGTCGGGCGCGGCGTTCCTGCTGCGGCGGCGGTAGGGAAGCGCGGCGCCGCAAGGGGGGGGCGGTACGCGCGCAGGTTGGAGGGGCGTTGCCCCTCCAAGCCACCCCACCAAAGGGCTGCGGCCCTTTGGAATGCGGTCTTTTTGGTGTTGGGCATCGAGGTGTTGCCTCGCCTGGGTGTGCGTCGTGCTGAGCGCCATATGGATGGTCGTGCGGCCACTCTACGGGAGGAAAGCGACATCTCGGCACGGCGCACGGTCATTGCGCCGGGGGCCGCGTCGCGAGATCGTCGAGGCGCCGGAAGATGGTGATCTTGCCGACCGCGGCAGAGCCGCCTGCGCCCAGGACAGGGCGTTGCGAATCAGCCGCCGATCGAACGCCGGAACAGCGTGTCGTAATGCTCATGCACCATGCGGATGCGCGCCGGGTGCAGCGTCGGATCGAACAGCAGCGCCCAGGCGGCGCGGGCGTTGGCGACCATGCGTTCCGCCTCGGGCAGATGCGTCTCGCACCAGGCGAATTTGTCGGCCAAGTCGGCGACGCCGCCGTCGAACGGCACGAAATGCACCCAGGGCCGGAAGTAGTTGTCGCCATAGGCCTGCCAGGGCGACGCCTCGCGGATCACCAGGGAATTGCTGTTGAACGCCCAATAGACGTTCGATGCCCAGTCATTGCCGTCGAGTGCGAGGATGTAGCGCGAGGCGATCTGCTCGGCCGCCCGCATCGGTGCGCGGAACCCGGCTTCGAGGATCGGGTAGCGCGCCGCGGCAGCCGCCACGTCGGGGCTGCGAACATAGCCGATGTCGCAGAAATCCGCCTGGCGGGTCGCCATGGTCAGCGCGAAGCGGGGGAATTTCGCCAGCAGCGCGACGGCCTCTGCCTCGGGCAGATGATCCTCGCGCAGCACGCGCATCAGGAACCGGTAATCCGCATCGAAAGGCCGGGTGCCGCGCAGGGTGCCGCGCCAGACGATGCGCGAAGCCTTGTCGCGCAGCGCCGTCCGGTCATCGAGCATCGGGATGGACGGGGAGGGGTAGGTGTGGTGGGTCAGCAGCGGGACGATGACCGCCTGCCGGTCGATCCTCCGGTTGTGCTGGAACACCGCCACCGGCCGCTGCGCGCGCAACTGCCGCGTCCAGTCCACGGAACGCGCGTCGTTCATCGACAGCAGCATCGCGGTGCCGTCCGAGACAAGGCCGAGGGCGCGATTGGCGATATTGACCAGCCGTTCGGTCATGGCGACGGGCTTCGCTTCGACGGATCGCAGCCGGCCTTCCCCATGGTCGACCTTGCCGGCGAATTCGCGGCCCAGCAGCAGTCCCGGCTGGCCCTTCACCACGCCCACCAGGTTGGCATCCAGCCGGGTCGGGTCGCCGCGGAAGTCGCGCGGGTCGAAGATCGGGCCTTCGATCAGCTCGCCGAAATGGAAGGCGAGGTCCGAGGCTCGAATCGCGTCGAGGCCGGGCTGTCGGTTTTCTAGGATTTCCATCCGGGCCGGCTTCTGCCAGAAACCCCGCGGCCAGTCGATGCCGCGCGGGGTTTCGCGCCGCTTCCACCCTATGCATCGGGCAGATCCATCGCACCATGACCAGCACCACGCCTGCATCCATCGCCATCGGTTCCGACCATGCCGGGCTGACGCTCAAGGACGCACTGCGCGCGGCGCTTGAAGCCGCCGGCCATGCGGTGACGGACCACGGCACCCACGGACCCGATTCCGTCGATTATCCGGACTTCGCCCACGCCGTATGCGCGGCGGTGGCCGGCGGGCGGGCCGATCGCGGCGTGCTGGTCTGCGGCACCGGGATCGGCATGGCGATCTCCGCCAACCGCCATCCGGACATCCGTGCCGCGGTGCTGCATGACGGCACCGAAGCCCGCCTGACCCGGGCCCATAACGACGCGAACGTCGCCTGCTTCGGCGCCCGCACGGTGGGGGTGGAGGTCGCCCTCGACGCGCTCCGCGCCTTCCTGGGGACGCCCTATGAGGGTGGCCGCCATGATCGCCGCCTTGCCAAGCTGGCGCCGCCCGGCGCAAAACCGGCCGCATGATGCGCCCCGCCCCCAGCCCTCTCCGCGCACCGGACGGCCCTGCCGCCGGCAGCCCCCCCGAGACCTTCTTCCGCGCGCCCCTGGCCGCGGCCGACCCGGCCATCGCCGCTGCCGTTGCGCAGGAACTGGTTCGCCAGCAGGACGGCATCGAGCTGATCGCATCCGAGAACATCGTCTCGAAGGCGGTGCTCGAGGCCCAGGGCAGCGTGCTCACAAACAAATACGCCGAGGGCTATCCCGGCCGCCGTTACTATGGCGGCTGCGAGGCAGTGGACGTGGCCGAGCGACTGGCCATCGAGCGCGCCTGCCAACTATTCGGCTGCGGCTTCGCCAACGTGCAGCCCCATTCCGGCGCGCAGGCCAACCAGGCGGTGTTCTTCGCCCTGATGCAGCCGGGCGATACCTTCATGGGTCTGGATCTCGCCGCGGGCGGGCACCTGACTCACGGCTCGCCGGCCAACCAATCGGGCAAGTGGTTCAAGGTCGCGCCCTATACGGTGCGGCGCGAGGACCAGCGCATCGACATGGACGAGGTCGCGCGCATCGCCCGCGAGTCGAAGCCCAAGGTCATCGTCGCCGGCGGGTCGGCCTATGCCCGCGCCTGGGACTTCGCCCGCTTCCGCGCCATCGCGGATGAAGTCGGCGCCTATTTCATGGTGGACATGGCGCATTTCGCCGGCCTTGTGGCCGGTGGCGCGCATGACAGCCCGGTGCCGCATGCCCACGTCACCACCACCACCACGCACAAGACGCTGCGCGGCCCGCGCGGCGGCATGGTGCTGACGAATGACGAGGCGATCGCCAAGAAGATCAACTCGGCGGTCTTCCCCGGGCTGCAGGGCGGGCCGCTGATGCATGTCATCGCCGCCAAGGCCGTGGCCTTCGGGGAGGCGCTGAAGCCCGACTTCCGCGCCTATGCCGCCGCGGTCGTTGCGAACGCCAAGGCGCTGGCCGAGGAGCTGAAGGCCCAGGGCCTCGACCTGGTGACCGGCGGCACCGACAACCACCTGCTGCTTGTGGACCTGCGGCCCAAGAAGCTGACCGGCAAGGCGGGCGAGGCGGCGCTCAACCGCGCCCACCTGACCTGCAACAAGAACGCCATTCCCTTCGACCCGGAAAAGCCGATGGTCACCTCCGGCGTGCGCCTCGGCACCCCGGCCGGCACCACCCGCGGCTTCGGCACGGCCGAGTTCCGCGAGGTCGGCCGCCTGATCGGGGAAGTGCTGGACGGCGCGGCGAAAGCCAACGACGCGGCCGGCAATGCGGCGGTCGAGGACGCGGTGTCGGCCAAGGTGCTCGAACTCTGCCGCCGCTTCCCCGTCTATCCGGGCTGAGGGGCCCGCCCGGATGAAGTGCCCCTTCTGCGGCGCCGAGGACACGCAGGTGAAGGACAGCCGCCCGGCCGAGGACGCCGCGGCGATCCGTCGCCGGCGCGCCTGCGCCGCCTGCGGGGCGCGCTTCACCACCTTCGAGCGGGTCCAGCTGCGCGAGATCACCGTCCTCAAGACCGATGGCCGGCGCGTGCCCTTCGACCGGGAGAAGCTGGCCCGGTCGGTGCGCGTGGCGCTGCGCAAGCGCCCGGTCGACGAGGACCGCATCGAGCGGCTGGTGAACTCCATCCAGCGCCGGCTGGAGACCGAGGGCGAGACCGAGATCCCGTCGCGCAAGATCGGCGAATTGCTGATGGAATCGCTGAGGGAACTCGATCAGGTCGCCTATGTCCGCTTCGCCAGTGTCTATCGCAATTTCAGCGAGGCGAAGGATTTCCAGGCTTTCCTGGGCGAGCTGGGCGGCAAGGAGTAGCGGCGCCGTCGCCCCCTGAAGCTGTCGGTTACCGTGCTGGCCTGGGGCTGCCAGCGCCCCGCCACTGCCGGCAAGCCGGCATCGGCGGTGTCGCTGCCGTTCGCTTCAGAGGGCCTCGCACACATAGGTCACAGTGCGGATCCGCCGCTCCCGCAGGTTGGTGACCTGGTTTCGCGCCATGACCGGGAAGTCCTCGCCGAGGAAGATCCGGAAGCTGACGGCCGGCGGGGCTGTCGCCAGCCGCGCGGCCATGGCTTCGAACCAGGCTTGGCTTTCTGCCGTCGAGTCCTGCGTCTCCAGGAGCCGGAAGCCTGCCTGTGCCAGCAGCGCGGGCATCGTCTCCGGCGTCGCCAGATGGTTGATCGACGGGTCGCGGGCCCAGGGGACCGGAAAGACGACGTCGCCGCCTTCTCCCTGCAGGACGTCGTAGACCACGAAGCGACCGCCGGGCTTCAGCACGCGCCGCGCTTCGGCGTACATGCTGTCCTTGCCCGCGATGTTCATGGCGACATGAATGGTCATCGCGGCATCGAAGGCCGCGTCGTCGAATGGCAGCCGGGTCGCGTCGGCCTGGCGGAACCCGACCCGGTCGGCGAGGCCCACCCGGGCCGTGAGCGCAGTCGCCGCGTCACAGAAGGCCTGCGTCAGGTCGATGCCGGTGACGCGGCAGCCTTCGGCCTCGGCGATGCTGCGGGCGGGGCCGCCCAGCCCGCTGCCGATGTCGAGCAGATGGGACGCAGAATCGAGGCCAAGTTGACCGGCGATCTCCAGCGTCGCGGCGTGGCCGCGGATGTGGAATTCATCGACCGATCGCAGGTCGGCGGTCGTCAGCGTGTCGAGATCCTTTCCCGCCCCGCGCAGCGCGGCGAGGATGCTGCCGGCCAGATCGACCGTGCTGCTGTAGTGGCTCGCCACGTCCTGAGTCACTCACGCCTCCTTGCGGTATCCGGTGCCGATCATGGCACACGACCGGGGCGGTAAATAATTTTCAATTCGCAAGGGAAAATGCGCCATGCGGCGCCGGATGCGACGGCGCGGTTCCGGGCATCATGGCGCCGGGCTCTTGTCTGCCGCCGGGGGCGTGCCACGCCGGCGTGGTAGCGGGGCTGGGCTGCGCGACAGCCGGATGGTCGCCGCGCCGCACAAGGGCTACATCACCATCCCTCCATGTCGGACGATCTCCAGCACATGCGCGCCGCCCTGGCGCTGGCCCGTCGTGGCCTCGGCAACACCTGGCCCAACCCCGCGGTGGGCTGTGTGCTGGTGAAGCATGGTCGCGTCATCGGCCGCGGCTGGACCCAGCCGGGCGGCCGGCCCCATGCGGAAACCGAGGCCCTGCGCCGGGCCGGCGCCAATGCCCGCGGTGCCACCGCCTATGTCACCCTGGAACCCTGCTCCCATCACGGCCGCACACCGCCCTGCTGCGATGCCCTGACGGCGGCCGGCGTTGCCCGCGTGGTGATGGCCATGCGCGATCCGGATCCGCGGGTGAATGGCCGTGGCGTCGGCCTGCTGCGCGACGCCGCCATCGTGGTCGAGGAAGGCCTGCTGGAAGCCGAGGCCCGCGCCCTCAACGCCGGCTTCTTCCGCCGCATCGAAGCCGGGCTGCCCGTGGTGACGCTGAAGCTCGCTACCACCCTCGACGGCCGTATCGCCACCGCCACCGGCGAATCCCGCTGGATCACCGGCCCCGAGGCCAGGCGGGAGGCCCATGCGCTGCGCGCCCGCCACGATGCCATCCTGGTCGGGTCCGGCACCGTGCTGGCCGATGACCCGGACCTGACCTGCCGCATCCCGGGCATGGAGCGCGTGCGGATGCTGCGCGTCGTCGCCGATGCGCGGCTGCGCAGCCCGCCCACCGCGCGGTTGGTCGCCACCGCCACCACCGCGCCCACCTGCATCGTCACCACCCCCGGCCATGCGCCGGGCGTGCTCGCCCCCTTCATCGCCGCCGGGGTCGAGATGCTGACCGTCCCCGCCGCTGAGACGGGGCTCGATCTGCGGGCGATGTTCGGCGCGCTGGCCCGGCGCGGCGTGACGCGGGTGCTGGCCGAAGGTGGGGCCGGCCTTGCCGCCGGATTGCTGCGCGCCGGGCTTGTCGATCGTCTCGCCTGGTTCCACGCCCCGGCCGTGATGGGCGGGGATGGCCATCCGGCGACCGAGGGCTTGCGCCTCGCGGCACTCGCCGCCATGCCACGCTTCCGCAGGGTGGCCATCCGGCCGCTCGGGGCGGATCTGCTCACCGAATACGAATCCATTGCGGAGGTCGCCTGATGTTCACCGGGATCGTGACGGACCTCGGCACGGTGCGGGAGGTGCAGCCGATCGGCGGCGGCCACGACCTGCGCCTGGTCATCGGAACCTCGCCCGCCTTCCTGGCGGAACCGGCGCCGGCCGCCATTGGCGCCTCCATCGCATGTTCGGGCGTGTGCCTGACGGTGGTGCATCTGGCCGCCGATGCCTTCTCGGTCGATTGTTCCGCCGAGACGGTGGCCATGACCACCCTGGGCGGTTGGAAGCAGGGCGCGCGGATCAATCTCGAACGCGCCTTGCGCATCGGCGACGAGCTCGGCGGCCACCTCGTCGCGGGCCATGTCGATGGCGTGGCCGAGGTGGTGTCCGCGACGCCGGAGAATGCGTCCGTGCGCTGGCGCTTCCGCTTGCCGGAAGCGCTGGCCCGTTTCGTGGCGCCCAAGGGGTCGGTGGCGATCGACGGCGTCTCATTGACCGTCAACGAGGTTGACGGGCCGGTCTTCGGGGTCAACATCATCCCCCATACCGCCTCGATCACCACCTTCGGCACGCTGCAGCCCGGCGACAAGGTCAATATCGAAGTGGACATGATGGCGCGCTATGTCGCGCGGCTGCGGGAGTATGAGCGTTGAGCGCGACCACCGACACCGTCCGCACGACCTTCTCGGACTTCCTCTCACCGACCGAGGAACTGCTCGAGGAAGCGCGTTCGGGGCGCATGTTCATCCTGGTCGATGACGAGGACCGGGAGAATGAGGGCGACCTCGTCATCCCGGCCCAGTTCGCCACGCCCGATGCGATCAATTTCATGGCCCGCTATGCGCGCGGGCTGATCTGCCTGGCGATGACGCGCCAGCGGGTCGAGCAACTGGGCCTGCCGCTGATGGCACAGTCGAATGGCACGCGCCACGCGACCGCCTTCACGGTCAGCATCGAGGCGCGCGACGGCGTGACCACCGGCATCTCCGCTGCCGACCGCGCCAAGACCGTCGCCGTCGCCATCAACCCCGACCTGGGGCGCGACCACATCGTCACGCCCGGCCATGTCTTCCCGCTGGTGGCGCGCGAAGGCGGCACGCTGGTCCGCGCCGGCCACACCGAAGCGGCGGTGGATTTCTCGCGCCTCGCCGGGCTGAACCCGGCCGGCGTGATCTGCGAGATCATGAACGACGACGGCACCATGGCCCGCATGCCGGACCTGGTCGCCTTCGCTCAGCATCACGGGCTCAAGCTCGGGACCATCGCCGACCTGATCGGCCATCGCCGGCGCACCGAGCGCCTGGTCCGCCGCGTCGAGGAATCGATCCTGCCGCAGGCGATCGGCGGCGAATGGCGCGCCGTGGTCTATGGCAGCACCGTCGCACCGGGCGAGCACCTCGCCCTCATCAAGGGTGATGTGACCGCCGGCGACGATCCCGTGCTGGTGCGCATGCACGCCGCGTCCCTGATCAACGACCTCGTGGCCGGCCGCACGATCGGGGAACTGCACGGCGCGATGCGCATGATCGCCGAGGCGGGGCGCGGCGTCGTCGTGCTGCTGCGCGATAGCCGCACCGACGGGCTGTCGGACCAGATCCGCCGCGGCCGTGGCCGCGCCGCCGCGCCGGAGTTGCGCGACTACGGCATCGGCGCGCAAATCCTCGCCGATCTCGGCGTGTCGCGCATGATCCGCCTTTCCAACCACCCGCGGCCGATCGTCGGCCTCGAGGGCTACGGCATCGAAGACGTCGAGATCCGGCCCATCACCACGGACAGCACCAATTGAGCACCCTTGATTCCCCCGAGCGCGGCGCTGCCACGCTCGCCGGCCCCGCGCCGCGCATCCTGGTCCTCGCGGCGCCCTATTACCGGGAGGTGGTGGACGGCATGCTCCGCGGCGCGCGGCGCGTCTTCGCCGATGTCGATGCCAAGGTGGATGTCGCCGAGGTCGCCGGCGGCTTCGAACTGCCGGCCGCGCTCGCCATGGCGCTGAAGCTGCCGGGCCGCTGGGATGGCTTCCTGCTGCTGGGCTGCGTGGTGAAGGGGGAGACCGACCACTACACCTTCATCTGCGATGCCATCTGCAACGGCGTGATGAACATCTCGACCGCCTCCGCCGCGCCGATCGGCTTCGGCCTGCTGACGGTGGACAGCCTGGCCCAGGCCGAGGCGCGGTCGCGCGACGACCGCATGAACAAGGGGGGCGAGGCGGCGCACGCCGTGCTGGCCCAGATCGCGCTCGCCCGCGGATGGGGCATCGCAGGATGAGCAAGCCGCCCAAGCCGACCGGCCGGCCGCGCACCGGCGCGCGCGTCGCCGCCGTGCAGGCCCTGTTCCAGGCCGAGCAGACCGGCGAGACGACCGAGACGGTCGCCCACCAGTTCATCCGCCACCGCATCGGCGCCGGCGGGTCTGACGATACCTTCGAGGATGGCCGCATCCCGCTCGCCCATATCCCGTTGTTTGAGGCGATCCTGAAGGCCGCCGCGACGCGGTCCGAGGCGACGGATGCCGAGATCCGCACGCATCTCCAGAAGGACTGGACGCTGGAGCGGCTGGACCCGGTGCTGCGCGCCCTGCTGCGCGCCGCCGCGGCCGAGCTGATGGCCGGCACCGAGCCGCCGGCCCGCGTCGTGATCAACGAATACCTCGATATCGTGCGCGGCTTCCTCGATGAGGAAACCTCGCGCTTCGCCAATGGCGTGCTGGACGCCATGGCCCACACGCTGCGCCCGACGGAGTTCGGGGCGGCGCGGTGAGCCTGCCCGCTGAATTCGCGCTGATTGCCCGCCACTTCCGCCCGCTGGCGGGGGAGGGGGCGCTCGACCTCGCGGATGACGCGGCGGTGCTGGACATCCCCGCCGGGCGGCGGCTGGTGATCGCTGCGGACGCGATGGTCGAGGGCGTGCACTACCTGCCCGACGATCCGCCCGGGACCATCGGGCGCAAGCTGCTGCGGGTGAACCTGTCGGACCTGGCGGCGATGGGTGCGGTGCCGCTTGGCTACCTGATGACGACGGTGCTGGCGCGCGGCACGCCCGACGCCTGGATCGCCGGCTTCGCCCAGGGCCTGGCCGAGGATCAGCGCGATTTCGGCCTGACGGTGCTCGGTGGTGACACGGCAGCCACGCCGGGGCCGACCTGTCTTTCGCTGACCATCCTTGGCACCGTGGCTCCCGGCGCGGTGATGCGTCGCGCCGGCGCGCAGCCGGGCGACGATGTGTGGGTGTCAGGGTCGATCGGGGACGGCGCGCTGGGCCTGCGCGTTCTTCGTGGGGACCTCCCCGGCGACGTGGCGGGGCATCTGGCGCGGCGCTACCGCCTGCCGGAACCCCGGCTGGCGCTGGGGCAGGGGATCGCCGGCATCGCCCGCGCCGGTATGGATGTGTCGGATGGCCTGGTGCAGGACCTTGGGCATCTGTGCCGGGCGGCGGGCTGCGGTGCGGTGATCGAGGCGGAGGCCGTGCCGCTTTCGGCGGCCGCGCGCGGCCTTATCATGGCCGATCCGGCGTTGCTGACGACCATCCTATCCGGCGGCGACGACTATGAACTGCTGTTTGCCGCGGCCCCGGGCGCGGCCACGGCGCTGCTGGACGCGGCGACGCAGGCCGGCGTGGCCATCACGCGAATCGGGCGCATGGTCGCCGGTGAGCCGGAGGTGGCGGTGCTTGGCCGGAATGGGCGGCCGATCAACTTGGTGCGCGGCGGATGGAGCCATTTCTGAGCCCGGTCTGATCGGGCCGTCGGGGCCGGGACCGCGTGCCTCGGTGAAAAGACCGCGAGGGCTTTGCCCCCTCCGCGAGAGGCGGTGCCTCACGCCCCCACTAGAGCGTTTTCCGACCTGCCTGAATCTTTGTTCTTCCGCGACGCGGGAGGGATCTGATTCAAGCTGACGGTCGGAGTGGAGGCCGACGGTCATGACCAAGGCGCTGTCGGAGGATCTTCGG
>NZ_JBDOQQ010000023.1:0-67793 GCF_039839775.1 Roseomonas sp. CAU 1739 | reverse complement strand
AAGCTCAAGCAGTTCCGCCGCGTCGCCACACGCTACGAAAAGACCGCCCGCAACTTCCTCGCCGTCGTCACCATCGCCGCCACCATCCTTTGGCTCAGGTAACTGTCCACGGAACCTAGTGCAGGTGATCCGGCGCCCTGAATCCGGAAGGCGGAGAAGCGCAATTCCTTCGGGTGCGGCCACCGTGACGATGGGACCCGCCTCGCGCACCTTCACGCTGTCCCGCGTCATCACCCCTGAGACGGAACGGCGGCGTTGAGGCGTGGAGCATTTCCGGCTCATCGTAGCTTCCAGGAGAGTGACGATGCGTCGGAAGGCCTTCACCTGCGCGGCCAAGGAGAGGATCCGTATCGTCCCCGAAGGCCTGCGCGGCGAGGACATCGTCGCCGGGCTCTGCCCCAGCGAGGCCGTCGCCAAGGGCCTGTCCTACGCCTCGTCGAAGAGGCTCCTCGAAGCCGGAAATCGGCGCTTCCCGGGGACGACTGCGCGCGCCGCGATGAACGGCGAGGCTACGAACCTGCGAGTTGGACCAACGACAGGGTCTCGCCTTCGGCCGACGCGTGCTTACGACCCGCCGCCCGACATGCGGCGCATCGACGCCTCCATCACCTGCTTCCGCGCGGGCCATCTCGCGCTGGAGGGTCTGAGTGTCGCAGAGGCCTGGGTGTGACCAGCCAGCAAGAGGGTGGTCGCGCCGCGCCTGTTCCAAGTCGTCGCGGACGGTCACAAGCCTAGGTCGCTGCATTCTTCGTGAACCGTTCCTTGGCGAGCCCGATGGAGGCATTGGCGGCGCCGAGGACCAGACTGGCGGAGCGATAGTTGCGATCGAGCGCAATGATGTCCGCCTGCGGATAGAATGAGTTTGGGAAGTCGAGAATATTGCGCACCGTTGCGGCACGAAACGCGTGGATCGATTGAGCCTCGTCACCGACGACCGTCAGGCTTCATGGTCAGCACGATGGCGGCCTGCGCGACGGGCATGATCTCGCCGACACTGTTCGGATCGCAGGTTGCCTCCGGCAATGTGCGGTCAGTCTTCCAATTCACCCAGCGCGACCGGCAGGCCTGTGAATACATGGCGATGCATGGCCTCGGCGGCGTCAGCCACGCGGTCCGCCTCGATCAATGCAATGATCTCGTCGTGTTGCTCCGCCGCCATGCTGGTCTTCAGCGACTTCTGCAGCAGGGCATGACGCATCGGCTCCGCCATCTCGTACACCACGTCGAGCGCGCGGCCGAGCGGCTCGTTCGGCGCATGGGCGCGCAGGATGACGTGGAAGGCGATGTTGGCTTCGATGTAGCGTTCAACATCGCCTGCGGCACGATGCGCCTTCATCGTCGCGTTGGCAGCGCGTAGTTCGGCGGTCAGCGTCGGCGTCGTGCGGCCGATCAGTCCCAGTACCACCTGCTTCTCGAGAAGCGCACGGACTTCGTAGATCTGGCGAATCTCATCGGCGCTTGCCTCGCGCACGCGGAAGCCGTGCCGGGGTTCGTGCGTCACCAGGCCGCGCCGTTCCAGGAGCCGCAGCGCTTCGCGGATGGGGGCGCGGGAGCAGCCGTATTCGACCTGCAGCGCCTGTTCACGCAGCGGTGCTCCGGGCAGGTGATGGCCGGAGATGATGCCGCGCCGGATCCGGTCCATGAGGTGATAGGGCAGAGGCATGGGCAGCGGATCCTGTTTCATGCGCTTGCCCCCTTGCCCGTCCTGCTGTCGTCAATACCGCGCCAACCGCAGTTTGTCGACAAACGACAATAAGCTACCTATGCTGCTTGAGGCCGCCGCTCGCGGCAGCCAGCGTCCAATCAACGAATCGGGCCCCGTTGAGGGCCGTCCCTGGGGAAACGACCATGACGTTCCTTCGCCGCACTCTGCTGGCCGCCGCCACCGGATCGTCGGGCCTCGCCGCAGGGCTGGTGCTTCCCGGCGCGGCGCTGGCCGTGAGTTTTCCGGATCGGCCGGTGCGCATCATCCTCCCCTTTGCCCCGGGCGGGAATTCCGACATCGTCGCCCGGCTGATCGCCCCGGTGATGAGCGCGAGGCTCGGCCAGCCCGTGGTGGTGGAAAACCGCGCCGGCGCCGGCGGCAGCATCGGCGCGACCGCCGTCGCTCGCGCTCGACCGGATGGCTACACGGTGCTGTTCGGATCGACCGGCCCGCTCTCGGTGAACCCCGCCGTGCAGGCCAGCCTGCCCTACGACGCCGAGCGGGACTTCGCGCCGATCGGGCTGCTCTCGCGCACGCCGCTGGTGCTGGCCGTCACCGCCGCGCTGCCGCCGCGGACGCTCGTTGAACTCATTGCCTACTCCAAAGCCAATCCCGGGCGGGTCACCATCGCCTCGGCGGGGACGGGCAGTTCGACCCATCTCGCGCTGGAACTGTTCAACGCCGCCTCGGGCGCAGGGATGACCCACGTCCCCTATCGCAGCGGCGGCGACCTGATCCCGGACCTCATGGCCGGCAACGTCGCCAGCACCATGACCGAGATCTCCACCGCCATGCCGCTGCATCGGGAGGGGCGCATCCGCATCCTCGCCATCGGCTCCGCGCAGCGCTCTCCGGTCGCGGGCGACCTGCCGACCTTCATCGAGGCCGGTCTGCCCGACTATACCGCCGGCAGCTATACCGCGCTGCTGGTCCCGGCGGGCACGGCCGCCGATGTCGTCGCCACGTTGCGCGACGCGCTGGCGATGGCCATTGCCGACCCTGGCGTCATCGCACGGCTGCGCGAGATGGGCACCGAGGTCGCCTCGGCCGAGGAGGCGACGCCGGCCGGCCTCACCCGCGTGCTCCAGCATGAAGCGGAGCTGGCCCGGCGCGGGGCGGCGATTGCCGGGCTGCGGCCATGACCGCGGCCGCGCCGGGCGAGGCCTCGGCGCCCTTCTCCGCCGGCGACCAGGCAGCGCGATGGCGGGCGCCGCTGGGCGCCGCCGATTGCCATATCCACATCTACGACCACCGGTTTCCCTACGACCCGGCCGCGTCCCTGCGCCCGGCCGAGGCGACGGTGGTGGACTACCGCCCGCTCCAAGTGCGCATCGGCACGACGCGCTGCGTGATCGTGCAGCCCTCGAGCTACGGCACCGACAATCGCTGTCTGCTCGACGCGCTGCGTCAGTGCGGCGAGGCGGCACGAGGGATCGCCGTGGTCGGGCGCGACGTCACCGACGCTGCGCTGCGCGAGATGGATGCGCTCGGTGTGCGCGGCATCCGATTCAACCTTGCCCGCAGCGGCGGCCCTTCGCCCGAGGAGCTGGACCATCTCGCGCGCCGCGTCGCGCCGCTCGGCTGGCATGTGCAGGTGCATATGCCGGGCGATCTCTATCTGGAGATGGTGCCACTCCTCGGCAGGCTGCCGGTGCCGGTGGTCATCGACCATCTGGGCCGGCTGCCGCAACCTGCTGGGATTGGCCATCCGGCCTGGCGGGCGTTGCGGCGGCTGGTCGATGGCGGGCGCTGCTGGGTGAAGTTGTCGGGCGCCTATCACGACACCAGGACCGGCGCGCCGGATTATGCGGATACCGGCGAGGTCGCGCGCGCCTGGATCGCCGCGGCGCCGGAGCGGTTGGTCTGGGGAACCGACTGGCCGCACCCATCCGCCACCGCCGGCGAGAAGCCGCTGCCCGACGATGCCGCGCTGTTCGATCGCCTCGGCGACTGGGCGCCGGGCGAGGCGCTGCGCCACGCCATCCTCGTCACCAATCCGGCCGCGCTTTATGGCTTCGCGGCGTGACGCGCCGGCTGCGCGTGTTCCTGAGCCATACCGCGGAGCAACTGCCGGATGCATTCGCGGCGACGGCGCTGGATGCACTGCAGGATTGCGCGGATGTCGTGTTCAACCGCAGTGGCGTTGTGCTGGCAGGACGGGATCTGGCGGAAGCCGCGGCGGATTGCCAGGCGATCATCGCGCACCGCGCCACGCCGGGCCTGGCGGAGACTTTCGCGGCGGCACCCGACCTCGTCGCCTTCCTGCGTGCGGCCGTCGATGTCTCCACCATCGACCTCGCGGCCGCGTCGGCGCAGGGGGTGCTGGTGACACGGGTGTCGCCAGGCTTCAACGACGCCGTGGCGGAACTGGGTCTCGGGATGATGATCGACCTCGCGCGCGGCGTGTCGCGGGCAGCGACGATCTACCGGGCAGGCGGCGTACCGCGCGCCATGGGCGGCGTGCAGCTCAAGGGGGCCGCCCTTGGCATTGCGGGATATGGACGTATCGCGCGCCGGCTTGCGGAGATCGCGACGGGGCTTGGCATGAAGGTTCTGGCCTGCGATCCACACGCGGCCATCGCCGATGCCGGCGTCGAGGCGGTGCCGTTCGCGACCATGCTGGCGAGGTCGGATTTCATCGTGTGTCTCGCGGCATCGACGCCGGAAACTGCCGGCCTGTTCGGCGCGCACGCGTTCCAGGCGATGAAGCGCGGCGCGATCTTCATCAACCTGTCCCGCGGCGAACTGGTGGATGAGGCGGCGCTGGAAGCGGCGCTGGATCGCGGGCATCTGCGTGGCGCCGGCCTCGACGTCGGCAGCGCGCCGGACCAGATGCCGTCGCCACGTCTGGCCTGCCGGACCGATGTCGTTGCGACGCCGCATATTGGCGGCACGACGCGCGAAGCCCGCGCGCATCAGGCCATGCACACGGTGAAGCAGGTCAGCGCCCTGGGCGAAGCGCGGCTGCCCGAGGGCGCCATCAATCCAGCAGCGGCCTATCGCCTCGGCCGGTTGAAGCCGGCCACTTCAGAAGGAGAGCATCCATGACCATCGGCAGGCGCGCGACCCTTGGCGGCATGGCCGCCCTCACCGGCTTCGCGACGGCACCGCTTCAGGCGCAGGAAGCGGCGCGCTGGCCGACCCGGCCTATCCGCATGATCGTTGCCTTCGCGCCTGGCGGCTTCACCGACATTGCCGGCCGGGTCATGGCGCAAGCGCTCTCCGTCGAGCTCGGCCAACCCGTCGTGGTCGAGAACCGCGCCGGCGCGGCGGGGCTGATCGGCACGGAAGCCGCGGCGCAGGCCGCTCCGGATGGATACACGATCCTGCTCGGCACCATCAGCACGCACGCGATCAATGTCGGATTGTACCGCACGCTGCCCTATGACCCGATCCGCAGCTTCGCCGCCGTCTCGGCTGTGTCGAGCGGGTATCTGGTGCTGGTGGTGCACCCATCGGTCCGCGCGAACAGCGTTTCGGAACTCGTCGCGCTGGCCCGCGCCGAGCCGGGCAAGCTGAGCTACGGATCAGGTGGCAACGGCACGACCAGCCATCTGGCGGGTGAGCTGTTCAAGTCGCTCGCCGGGGTGGACATGCTGCATGTGCCGTTCCGCAGCCCGGCGCCGGCGGCCTCGGCACTGCTGGCGGGACAGGTGGATGTGATGATCGACACGGTGCCCTCGGCTCTGCCGCAGATCCGTGGCGGCCGGTTGCGCGCGCTGGGCGTCAGCGCGCCGCACAGTCTCGCGGAATTGCCGGGGGTTCCGCCGATCGCCGGGACCGTGGCCGGCTTCGATGCCAGCACCTGGGTTGGCTTCTACGTCCCCGCTGGCACGCCGGCGGCGATCATCGCCCGGCTGGACGAGGCGACGCGGAAGGTACTCGGGATGGTCGAGATACGCGGCCGGCTGAACGAGCTCGGCATGGAGCCCTTCGTTGCCGGACCCGAGCAGCTTGCGGCGTATCAGCGTAGCGAGATCGAGAAATGGGTCGGCGTGGTCCGCCGCGCGGGGATCACTGCGGATTGAGGCTCGCCGCGCCAGCCACGTTGCACACCATCTCGCAAGACCTGTTTGCGTGGGCCTACACATCTCCGTCACGCAGCGGCCGTGCAACGCCCGCGTGCCGGCCGGCAGGCCAATGCGGCATATCGCCGCTGCTTCCCTCGCCTGGCGCAGATCGCATGCGTGCTGTGCTGATCGATGGAGAACGCGTCGATGCCGAATGCCCTCGGCGTCACCACCCTAGGCGCTGCCACGTACGACAAGTTCGAAGCCAAGATCGAGAACCTTGTCGCCTGCGGTGTCGCCTTCGAGCCGCCGCAGCATGAGCCCGGCGGCCTGGCGGCCGATCTCGCGCGCATGCAGGCGGACGGTGGTGAGGCCGGGCGGTATCTCGGCGGCGATGTCGAAGTCGCCGATGCCGGTGACCGCGATGCGTCCAGGGACCGAGAGGCCCCGTCGCTGGCATTCCAACAACGCGCCCACGCCATGCGCATCCGTCGCGCAGAAAATGGCGTCGAGATCCGGTTCGCATTCGAGCAGATGGGCGGCACCCTCCCGCCCGCGCGCATAGCCGGATGGTCCTTGGCCGGCGTCGAGGACGATGTCGCTGCGCAGCCCGGCCGCGCCCATCGCATCCAGGAAGCCGCGGCGACGTTCCATGAAGCGCCGGACGACGGGCGCCGGGAAGTCGATGTAGCCGATGCTCCGACGTCCCCCGGCGATTAGGTATTCCGTCATGCGGCAGGCCGCGAGGCGGTTGGAGAAGCCGACCGCCATGTCCATCACCGGCTGATCGAGATCCCAGGTCTCGACCACTGGGATGCGCGCGTTGCAGATCATGTCCCGCGCTGCCGGACAGTGGTCGACGCCGATGGCGACGAGGCCATCGGGACGATGACCCAGCACGGTGGAAACGGCGCGCAATTCCTCCTCCGCCGAGTATCCGCAATCGGCGATCAGCAACTGGTAGCCCGCTTCACGGAACGGGTCGGCGAGGCCCTGCAGCGTGATGGCGAACTGCGAATGCGAGAGCGAGGGAATGGTGGCCGCGATTACGCGGCTGCGCTGGGAGGACAGCTGCGCCGCGGCGAGGTTCGGCACATAGCCAAGTGTGGCGGCCGCCTCGGCAATGCGAGCGCGGGTGGCGTCGGAGACACGTCCGTTCCCCTGATAGGCGCGGGACACCGTCATCATCGAGACGCCAGCCAGCTTCGCCACATCGGCCATGCGGGCCCAGCCGCCGATCCGCTTCGTCATCCGCTTGGTGATGTCGCTGCCCTCCGCCCGCCAGCCCGCCATCTTCGTCGAGCGGCCCGCCTGTGCAACGCCGGGATATTCCCTCTTGCGTTAGCGCTAACATACCTCATGATCACGCCGGCTTCCAGTCGCGAGGACCCGATGCAGGACGCTAGGCGACAGTTGCGAGAGTGGATCGACGCCGACCAGGATCGGATCGTCGCCTTCCTGAGCGGTTTCCTGCGGGCGAAGTCTCCCAACCCTCCGGGCGACACCCGCGAGGCCTGCGCGTTTGTCACCGACCTTCTCGCGCGCGAGGGCCTGCCGCACCGCATCGTCGCGGCGCGGGACGACCTGCCCAACCTCGTTGGCACGATCGACGGCGGCGCACCGGGCCGGCACCTGGTCCTGAACGGGCACATGGACGTGTTTCCGGCGATCGAGGACCTGCCCGGCGATCGCGGCCAATGGAGCGGCGCCGTCGAGGACGGACGCATCTACGGCCGCGGCGCCGCAGATATGAAGTGCGGCACCACGGCGTCGATCTTCACGTACCTTTATCTTAGCCGGCTGCGTGCGGCGCTGCGCGGAAAGCTGACTCTGACGATCGTGTCCGACGAGGAGACGGGCGGCCGGTGGGGCACGAAATACCTGATGGAGAACTGCCCGGAGGAGGTCCTCGGCGATTGCTGCCTGAATGGTGAGCCGAGCGGTCTTGCCACCGTCCGCTTCGCCGAGAAGGGCACGTTGCGGCTGGCGGTGACCATCCGCACGCCGGGCGCGCATGGTGCCTACCCGCACCTCAGCGCCAGCGCCATCAAGATCGCCGGCCAGTTGATGGCGGAATTCGAGGAGATCACGAAACTCCGGTCGGACTTGCCGCCGCAGGTCGCGGCGCTCCTCGCCTCGGCCGACGCAAGGCGCGCGATGGAGGAAAGCCTCGGCGCCGGCGCCCCGTCGATCGTGGACAAGGCCACGGTCAATATCGGCACAATCCGCGGCGGGTTGAAGATCAACATCCTGCCGGATGAATGCGTGATGGAGGTGGAGATCCGCGTCCCGCCTGGACTCGACCGCGGCACGGTGATGGATGCCTTCCGGGCCATCATTGCGCGCCACCCCGAGGCCGGCTTCTCCGAACGTCCCGACCACAGCTACGATTCCAGCTGGTGCGATCCCGATGGCGAGATGGCCACCATCCTGCGTGACAATGTGGAGGTGCTGCGCGGCGTGCGCCCGCCCGCCATCGTGAGCCTTGGCGGTTCCGATGCGCGGTATTGGCGCTGGCGCGGCGTGCCGGCCTACCTCTACGGCCCCTCGCCTCGCACGATGGGGCGCCGCGACGAGCATGTGACCGTGGAGGAGATGATGCATGTCCTGCGCGTCCATGCGTTGTCGGCCTTCGATTTTCTGACCCGCTGAGCGGGCATTCTCGGCAACCGGGACAAGGGATCACGCGATGATGAAGCGCAGGGATGGGGTGAAGGCGGGGCTTGCCACCGCGGCGCTGCTGCTGGGGCGCGCCGGGCAGGCCGCGGCCCAGGCCAATCGTGAGGCAGTCAGCATTCTCGTCCGCAACGACTCCGTCGGCTTCGATCCGCACAAGGTCACCGGTCGCGGCGCCGCCGAGATCCTGTTCATGATCACCGACACGCTGGTGGCGCTGGAGGACGACCAGAAGACCGTCCATCCGCTGCTCGCCAAATCATGGACGATCTCGCCCGATGGCCTGACCTACATCTTCGAGTTGCGGGACGACGTCACCTTCCATAGCGGCCGGAAGATGGTGGCGGATGACGTGGTGTTCTCGCTGAATCGCCTGGTGGATCCCGCGACGCGCTCGCCGGCCGCCTGGCGTGCCGGCGCGGTGAAGTCGATCCGGGCGACCGGCCCCTTTACGGTCGAGTACATCCTCGAACGCCCCTACAACGAATTGCTGCTGCAACTCGCACAGAGCTTCGGCGCCATCATCGACCGCGAGGAGGTGACCGCCCTTGGTGCCGAGTACGGCTCGCGCACGCTGAACGGCACCGGTCCCTTCCGCTGGGGCGAATGGCGGCCGCGCGACCGCGTCGTGCTCAACCGGCACGAGGCTTATCGCTGGGGCCCCGCGATCTACGAGAATCGCGGCCCGGCGCTGGTGCGCCAGGTGATCTGGCAGGTGGTTCCGGAAGAATCGACCATTGTCGCCTCGACCATGACCGGTGGTGGCGACATCACCTATGTCGCGCCGGAATGGGCGGTGGACCAGCTCCGTCGCAATCCGCGGCTGACCGTGCAGGAACCGCGCGTTTCCAACTACAGCGCCTTTCTTGGCCTTCGCACCAACCGGGAGTTCACCAGCGACGTCCGCGTGCGGCAGGCGATGAGCCTGTGCATCAACCGCGAGGAGTTGGTGCGCACGCTGTGGTTCGGCCAGGCGGGGGTTGGGTGGTCCTACATCAATCCGGGCACGCTGGATTTCTCCGAGGCGGGGCGCGTGCGCTTCGACCGCGCGGCGGCTGATGTCCTGCTCGACCAGGCCGGCTGGGTGCGTGGCGGCGACGGCATCCGGGTGAAGGACGGCAAGCGCCTGTCGCCCGAGATCATCGCGGCGAATACGCCTGGCTGGCGGTCCCGCCTCGGTGCCATCCAAGGCTACATGCGCAATGTCGGGATTGAGCTGCGGCTGCTGATGCCTGAGCCCGCAGCGGCGATGGCGCAGATCAACAGTTCGCCCAACTACGACGCCTATGCGCTGTTCCAGCCCTACGGCACCGCGGGCGAGGCGTTGATGCCCTTCCATTCCAGGAACATCCCTGCGCCGAACCGCACCCAATGGCGCGACCAGCGGACCGACGACCTGCTGAATGCCGGCCAGGTGGCACTGAACGAGGCCGATCGCGCCGACGCCTATGGCAAGGTCCAAGGCATCGTCGCGGACAACGCGGTCGTGATCCCGATCGCCCATGAGAAGCTGTTCCTTTTCGTCAACCAGCGTATCGCGGGGGCGAAGGTGCACGGCATCTACAATTGCGGGGTCTACAAGGGACTGGATCTGCGGATCGCACGGTGAAGGATATCCTCGCGCCCGACTTCTCTCCGGATCCGTATTGGTGGCGCGCTGCACCGCCATCCGATGCGACCGAGGTCGCGCTTCCAGCGCAGACGGACCTTGCTGTCGTCGGTGCTGGCTATGCCGGTCTTTCCGCGGCGATCGCGGCCGCACGGGCCGGGCGATCCGTCTGCGTTATTGAGGCGCGGAACCCCGGCTGGGGCGCGAGCACGCGTTCGGTCGGCATGATCGGCGGGCGGCTGCGACAGGGTTACGCGGCGTTGGCGGCAGCGCTTGGCGAGGACGTCGCGCTCGGGCTGATGCACGAGACGCGCGACGCCTATGGCTGGTTCCGCGACTTCGTGCAGACGGAAGGCATCGCCTGCGACCTGCGCCAGAGCGGGCGCCTGGTCTGCGCCTGGACGCCGCGGGACATGCGGCGGCTGGAGGGGCTGAGCCGCTTCCTGTCCGGCAAGGTCGGCATCCGCGCCGAGATGTTGGACCGGGCCGCCTTGCGCGCCGAAGTGGACAGCGACCTGCATCGCGGCGCGATGCTGCTGCCGGATGATGGCAGCCTGCATCCGGCGCTGCTGCACAAGGGATTGCTCGATGCGGCGGTCGCCGCCGGCGTGGTGGTCGTGCCGCAGACGCCGGTGCGGTCCATCGATCGTGATGGGGCTGGCCTGAGGGTGCAGACCACGCGCGGGGCGATTGCAGCACGTGACGTGATCCTGGCGACCAACGCCCATACCGGCCGCGAATTCGGCTGGTTCCGGCGCCGCGTCATTCCCGTCGGAAGCTACATGATCGCGACGGAGCGGCTGCCGCGCGAAACGCTCGACCGCCTTATCCCCAAACACCGCCTGGTGAATGACACACGCCAATTGGCCTACGCCTTCCGGCGTTCACCGGATGGCGATCGGTTGCTGGTCGGTGGTCGTGCCTCCGCGCGCGACCATGCCGATCCGCGCAAGGTTGCAGCGGGATTGCACCGCATCCTGCGCGGTCTGTTTCCCGAGCTCGCCGGCACGCGCGTCAGCCATGCCTGGGGCGGCATGGTCGCCTTCACCTTCGATCGCCTGCCGCGCATCGGACGCCATGACGGCGTGCACTACATCCTGGGTTGCAATGGCTCCGGCGTGGTCATGCAGACCTATCTCGGGCGCAAGGCGGCGGCCGCGGTGACCGGGTCGGCCGACGCAACCACGGGTTTCGCCCGTGGCGATTTCCCGACATCGTCGTTCTACACGGGATCACCCTGGTTCATGGCGCCGCTGACCGCCTGGTACGACATCCGCGACCGCGCCGCGCGCTGGGCCGCGCATTGATGACCATGAAGGACTGTCACCCATGACGTTTTCTATCGCCGCGCGCTGCCCGGAAACCGGGATGTTCGGCATCGCCATCACCACTTCCTCCATCGCGGTGGGCAATCGCTGCCCCTGGGTGCGCGCTGGCGTCGGTGCGGTGACCTCACAGTATCGCAGCGATATTCGCCTGGGGCCGCTCGGGCTCGACCTGCTGGCGCAGGGCCGCAGTGCGCGGGAGGCCGTGGACGCGCTGGTCGCGCAAAGCGAGTTCCCCCAATTCCGGCAAGTCGGTGTGGTCGATCGTGACGGGGGCACGGCCTTCCATTGCGGGACGGACATCAAGGGCTTCAACGCCGGCGCCGAAGGGGCGGGGTGCGTTTCGATCGGCAATGTCATCGCCAGCAATGACGTGCCGCGTGCGGTGGTCGCTGGCTATGAGGCTGCGCGAGGCCTGCCGTTTGCGGAACGCCTTCTGGCCGGCGTTGATGCCGGGCTGGCGGCGGGCGGCGAGACCCAGCCGATCATGTCCGCGGCGTTGCTGATCGCGGACAAGCAGAACTGGCCCCTGGTCGATCTGCGCGTGGATTATGAGGAGCAGCCGTTGCGGGCGCTCCGCCGGCTTTGGATCCTGTATGAGCCCGAGGTGGAGCACTACGTCACCCAGGTCCTGCGTCCGGCCGAGGTGCGGCCGCTGGCGGAACGCCAGGCGGCGACGGCAGCGGCGGAACGGCGGGCGCGGGTCCTTCTCGGCGCGGCAGGTGACGCTGTCAGCTCCGGTTCAGGATCGACGGGCTGAGCCGGAAGGTGAAGGTGGCGGCGATGGAGAAGGTGTGGGCGCAGATGCCCTTGCAACTCCATCGCATGATGTCGCGCTTTGGGGGCGCGGTTACACGATAGGAACCGGTCCTAACCGTCGAACGGGACGTGCACCCAGCCCTGCATCAGCACGCGCGCGCTGCGGCTCATGATGGCCTTGGTCACCGTCCACTGCCCACCCACCTCGCTCGCCTGCGAACCGACGCGCAACGTGCCGGAAGGGTGCCCGAAGCACACGGATTCGCGCTCACCACCGCCGGCTGCGAGGTTGACCAACGTGCCAGGCACCCCGGCCGCCGTCGCGATGGCGACCGAAGCCGTGCCCATCATGGCGTGGTGCAGCTTGCCCATGGACATCGCACGCACCAGCAGATCGACGTCGCCCGTGCCGATCGCCTTGCCGCTGGATGACACGTAGTCGCGCGGGCCGGAGACCCAGGCGACCTTTGGCGTGTGCTGGCGCTGCGCAGCCTCATCGACCGAGTTGATCAGGCCCATGCGCACCGCGCCATGCGCGCGGATCGTCTCCAGCCGCGCCAGCGCCGCCGCATCGCCGTTGATGTCGTCCTGCAGCTCGGTGCCGCGGTAGCCGATGGCATCCGCTTCGAGGAAGATCGTCGGGATGCCCGAATTGATCATTGTCGCCTTGAAGGTGCCGATGCCGGGCACGTTCAGCATGTCCACCAGGTTACCGGTGGGGAACATCGAACCGCCATCCCCCTCTTCCGCCGGATCCATGAATTCCAGGCGGACCTCCGCGGCCGGGAAGGTCACGCCGTCCAACTCGAAATCGCCGGTCTCCTGCACCTCGCCGGCCGTCATCGGGACGTGGGAGATGATGGTCTTGCCGATATTGGCCTGCCAGATGCGTACGACCGCGATGCCGTCACGTGGCACGCGGGACGGATCGATCAGCCCGTTGCGGATCGCGAAGGGGCCGACCGCAGCGGAGAGGTTGCCGCAATTGCCGGTCCAATCGACGAAGGGCTTGTCGATCGAGACCTGGCCGAACAGGTAGTCCACGTCGTGGTCCGGCCGCGTGCTGGGGCTCAGGATCACGGTCTTGCTCGTGCTGGAGGTAGCGGCGCCCATGCCGTCGGTCTGCTTGCCATAGGGGTCAGGGCTGCCGATCACGCGTAGGAGCAGGCGGTCACGAGCGGGGCCAGGAACGCGCGCGACCTCCGGCAGGTCGTCCAGCACGAAGAAGACGCCTTTGCTGGTGCCGCCGCGCATGTAGGTGGCGGGGATCCTGATCTGGGGTGCGTGTGCCATGGCCGCTTCCTGCGAGTACGTTGAGCAAAGAATACCGCGCGCCGGCAATTGCGGAAGGCGCCGGCGCGCCAGTTGGGTCAGCCAGCCTGGCGACCATCCTGCGGCGGCGCCTCGGCCTCAAGGAAGTCCTGCGCGAAGCGCTGCAGCACGCCGCCCGCTTCGTAGATCGAGACTTCCTCGGCGGTATCCAGGCGACAGGTCACGACCGCTTCCGCCGTGCTGCCATCGCGACGATGGATCACCAGCGTCAGATCCGCGCGTGGCGTCCGTGCACCGACGACGTCATAGGTCTCGGTACCGTCGAGGCCGAGCGTCAGCCGGCTGGTGCCCGGCTTGAACTCGAGCGGCAGCACGCCCATGCCGATCAGGTTGGTGCGGTGGATGCGTTCGAAGCCTTCGGCGACAATCGCCTCGACGCCTGCCAGCCGCACGCCCTTCGCCGCCCAGTCGCGCGACGACCCCTGCCCGTAGTCGGCGCCCGCCACGATGATCAGCGGCTGCTTGCGCGCCATGTAGGTCTCGATGGCTTCCCACATGCGCACGACCTGCCCCTCGGGCTCGATGCGCGCCAGGGAACCCTGCTTCACGCTGCCATCCGCCTTCCGCACCATCTCGTTGAACAGCTTCGGATTGGCGAAAGTGGCGCGCTGCGCGGTCAGGTGGTCCCCGCGATGGGTTGCGTAGGAATTGAAGTCCTCCTCCGGCAGCCCCATCGCCGCCAGATACTCGCCCGCGGCGCTGTCGAGCATGATGGCGTTGGACGGCGACAGGTGATCGGTGGTGATGTTGTCGCCGAGCACGGCGAGCGGGCGCATGCCACGCAGCGTGCGCTCGCCGGCCAGCGCGCCTTCCCAATAGGGCGGGCGGCGGATGTAGGTGCTCGGTGCACGCCAGTCATAGAGCGGGCTGACCTTCTTCCGCGCGCCCTGGTTGCCGAACATCGGCGCATAGACCTTGCGGAACTGCTCGGGCTTCACCGCTGCAGCGACCACCGCGTCGATCTCCTCGTCGCTTGGCCAGATATCCTTGAGACGGATCTCCTTGCCGCTGGGATCGACACCCAGCACGTCGCGTTCAATATCGAAGCGGATGGTGCCGGCGATGGCATAGGCCACCACCAACGGCGGCGAAGCGAGGAAGGCCTGCTTCGCATAGGGGTGGATGCGGCCGTCGAAGTTGCGGTTCCCGGACAGCACGGCGGTCGCATAGAGGTCGCGGTCGATGATCTCCTGCTGTATCAGCGGATCGAGCGCCCCGGACATGCCGTTGCAGGTGGTGCAGGCGAAGGCGACCAGGCCGAAGCCGAGCGCCTCCAGCTCCGTCGTGAGGCCGGCTTCATCCAGATACAGCGCCACCGCCTTGGAGCCCGGTGCGAGTGAGGACTTCACCCAGGGCTTGCGCATCAACCCTGCGCGGTTCGCATTGCGCGCCAGCAGACCGGCAGCGATGACGTTGCGCGGGTTGGAGGTATTGGTGCAGCTGGTGATGGCGGCGATGATGACGGCGCCGTCGGGCATCAGGCTGCCTTCCTGCGTCCAGGGCGCGCTGATGCCGCGTTCGGCCAGGTCCGAGACCGGCAGCCGGCGATGCGGGTTGGATGGCCCGGCCAGGGTCCGCACAACGGTGGACAAGTCGAAGCGCAGCACGCGCCCGTACTGTACCTTGGCGAGTCTGTCCGACCACAGGCCGGCGATCTTCGCGTAGGTTTCCACGAGCCTGATCTGTGCATCCTCGCGCCCGGTCAGGCGCAGATAGTCGATGGTCTGCTGGTCGATCGAGAACATCGCGGCGGTGGCGCCGTATTCCGGCGCCATGTTGGAGATGGTGGCACGGTCGCCGAGCGTGAGGCTCGACGATCCCTCGCCGTAGAACTCCAGCCAGGCGCCGACGACCTTCTCCTTGCGCAGGAACTCGGTAAGCGTCAGCACGATGTCGGTCGCGGTGATGCCGGGCTGGGCCTTGCCGGTGAGCTCCACGCCCACGATGTCGGGCAGGCGCATCCAGGAGGCACGGCCGAGCATGACGTTCTCGGCCTCAAGTCCGCCGACGCCGATCGCGATAACACCCAGTGCATCGACATGTGGCGTGTGGCTGTCCGTGCCCACCAGCGTGTCGGGGAAGGCAACGCCGTCCAACGTGTAGATGACCGGCGACATCCGCTCCAGATTGATCTGGTGCATGATGCCGTTGCCCGGCGGGACGATCTCCATGTTCTCGAAGGCGTGTCGCGTCCATTCGATGAAGTGGAAGCGATCCTTGTTGCGGCGATCCTCGATGGCGCGATTCTTGGCGAAGGCATCCTTCTCGAAGCCGGCATGCTCAACGGCCAGCGAGTGATCGACGATCAGCTGCACCGGTACGACAGGATTCACCTTGGACGGGTCGCCGCCCTTCTCCGCAATCGCGTCGCGGAGACCGGCGAGGTCCACCAGCGCCGTCTGGCCGAGGATGTCGTGGCAGACGACGCGGGCGGGGTACCAGGGGAAATCCAGGTCCTGTCGGCGCTCGATCAATTGCGTCAGGGCATCGGTGAGCAGCGCCGGATCGCAACGGCGCACCAGGTTCTCAGCCAGCACCCGCGCGGTATAGGGCAGGCCGTCATAGGCGCCAGGCGCAATCGCCTCGACGGCAGCGCGCGCGTCGAAATAGTCCAGATCGGTGCCGGGCAGGCGCTTGCGGTATCGCATGTTCATGGCTCGCTCCGTGCCGGGTTCTGCCCGGCGATCCGTCGTTCGATGTTCATACTGGCATCAGTGTGTCGCTGCACGAGCGATATGACCAGCCTGCCGTCGGCACCGCCCGGCGCGTCTCGGGGCGCGATGGTTCTCGACGCATGAGCCGCCGCCAACAACAGTATGGGCCGAGTACTGGATGCGATGCAGGCGCGCAAGCCGATCGCTACTGTCGGGAAGTACAGAGGCGAGCGTTCGATGCCCAGGTGGCCGTCGTCGCCGGGCGGATGGGAGGTCGGATTGCAGACCAGTTCGAGTGGGGTAGTCTTGCGGATGTCAGCGGGAGCAGAAGCATGGCGATGCCCTTGGGAGAAAATCGGGCCAAACTGAAGTTGAGCAGGAACGAGCTCGTGTTGTGCATGGCGGTCAACCAGATGCGCACGCCGAACATCGCCATGATCGCGGAAGCCTGCGGCTTCGATGCGCTGTTTGTCGACATGGAACACAATCCAACGAATCTGGAGACGGCAGCTGGCATCTGCGTCGCCGCGCTCGGCGTCGGCATCACGCCGATCGTCCGGATGAACACGCATGCCGGACATGAGATATGCCGCGTGCTCGACGCCGGCGCGCAGGGCATCATGGTCCCGCATGTCGACACCGCCGACCAGGCAAGAATGGTGGTGCAAGCCTGCCTTTTCCCGCCAGCCGGCCATCGCTCCGTCGGTGGACCGTTGCCGGTGCTACGCTATCGCTCCTTGCCGCAGAGCGAGATCAACCCGAAGGTCAACCGTGAAACCCTTCTGATCGCCATGATCGAGACGCCGGGGGCGGTCGCCAATGCCGCGGCGATCGCTGCCGTGGAAGGAATTGACGTGATCCATATCGGCGCTTCCGATCTCAGCGCGGAGATGGGATTGGCCGGGCAGACGAAGCATCCGCGAATGCGGGCGGCCTATGAGACCGTGCGCCAGGCCGCCAGCGCCCATGGCAAGGCCTGGGGGGTCGGCGGGGTACGCAATGACCCTGCCTTTCAGGCGGAGTTGCTCAAGCTTGGCGTACGCTATCTGACCTGCGGCTCAGATCTTGGCTACGTCCTGAAAGGTGGCAGCGAGGATGTTGCGGCGATCCGCGCCATGCCGCTGTAGCCCGTCGGGCCATGCAACGTCATGGTGCGGGTCGCTGCAACAAGGCCGTCGCCTGATGGCGCGCAAGATCGTTGGCGCTGCAATCGTCAGGCGGTGCGCATCGTGCTTCAGTCCTGCTCAGCGGAAATACCATTGCTGCGGATAGGCTGAATTCGGCGTTCGGCAATGATTTGCGATGCACGACCGTCGCGGCACATTGCCAAGCCGGTTGCTGGTGAGTTGCACGCCGAAGGAACCTGGCGAGACACCGACAACGCCGATCGACCAGACCTGATCGACGGCGATGCGCCAGATCTCCTGCGCGGCGAGGTTGCGCTCAGCCTCCGGCAGTCCGGCGGCGGAGCGGTAGAGTTCCTGGGCCCGCACGATCAGCGGATCCTCCGGCCGGCGACCGCGCGCACCGTTGGAAGCGAACCATTCGGCATAGGCCGGTCCATTGGCCGAGTTGATCGGATCCACCGGAAGTACATAGGCCGGCACCAGGAACAGCTTCTCGGAGCCTGAATTGCTCCAGGGAAAGATGTGGTGCTGGTTGTTCTGCACCCGGGTATAGGCCAGCGTGCGCTCGGTTTCCTTCACGTCGAGGAAGATACCGATGGCCCGCAGCTGCTGCGCGATCATTTCGAGCTGCCGTGGATAGGGCTGCAGCGCCTGCACCGCCAGCACTTCCAGCACGAGCCGCTGGCCGTTGTCGGTGCGCAGCCGGTAGCCCGCGGAATCCCGCCGCGCCAGGCCGATGCGGTCGAGCATCTGGTTGGCGCGGGCAACGTCCAGCGTGGCCCAGCGCTGACGCCATTCCGGACCGGGGTTTTCCGGCGAGGATTCCGCGACGACGACGGAACCCGGCGTGCCGAGCCCAAGCCAGAAGGTCTCGTTCAATTGATCCCTGTCGATGCCGAGCGACAGCGCTCGCCGGAAATCGACATTGCTGAGCCATTTCGCAATCTCAGCGTCGGCGGTGTAGCTGGTGTTGAGGTGCAGCGCGAGGTCGGCACCGTAGGTCGCGAGATTGATATTGATGCGATAGTTGCCGCGCTCCCGGTTCGCCAGCAGGACCGGCAGGTTGGCGAGTTGCAGATGGCGCGCCTGGTAGTCGAACGCGCCAGATGCGGCACGGAGGTTGATCACCTCCATGTTCTCGGCCAACGTGAGCGAGACGCGATCGATATAGGGCAGCTGATTGCCCTCGGTATCCACCATCCAATAGTACGGATTGCGCTCCATCACCCAGATCTGGGTGTTGATCGGGCTCACTGTGCGCCAGGGACCCAACGTCGGCAGCGCCGGGTTCAGCTGCCAATCCTTGATGAAATGCAGATACTGCAGCCAGTTCTCGTAGCCCGCGGCGCGCGCGCGGCGATTCACCTCCTCCTCCGAGGAATATCGCGGCAGGAATTGGCGCAGATAGGCGGCGGGCGCATAGCCGCCATAGGTCAGGCCACCCGATTGGCGATAGGATTGGCCACCGAGGCCGGCCTGCGCGCCGAGCTGCTCCACAACGAGGAAGTTGGGCGCATCGAACTCGAAGGCGATGGTGGCTTCATCGATCTTGATGACGCGGCCTGGCCTACCGTCGACCTGCATCTCCGGCATGGGCGCGCGGACAATCGCCGGGTTCTGGTACAGATCCTCGAACCAGAAGACGAAATCGTCGGCGGTAAAGGGTGATCCGTCGGACCAATGCATCCCGCGGCGGAGATGCAGCGTGGTGCGGCGGCCATCAGCGCTGACCTCCCACGCACGTGCGACGCTCGGTACCTCGACGGCGCCGACCATGTCCCAAGACATCATCATGTCCGAGGCATTGATCCGATTCCCGTTCTCGCCATCGCCCGGGCCGTTGAAGGCACCCCGCCAAGTGCCGCCGTAGCGGCCGATCGCCTGAAGCGGCTGCAGCACCAGTGGTTCGGCCGGCACGCGCTGATCCACCAGTGGAAGGATGCCGGCGCGCACGCGTTCCGCCAGCATCGGTGCTTCGCGGAATTGTCGCGGTATGCGGGATGGATCGTTGACGATCCGCGCACCCTCGGGATCGCTGATCAGGCCGGACGCCGCGAGGGAGGAGGGCTGCGCCAACGCGGGGCCGCCAAGTGACATCGCAAGCAATCCAGTTGCCAGAATGCCGCGAAACCCCATGGTCATTGCTCCCTATCTCGATGCGATCGCTCAGGCCTGCAGCTGACGCAGCTCCGTTGCATGCGCGCGCGCGGCACCGATCAGCAGCGCCATGTCCGTATTCGCCGAGATGTAGCGGGCGCCGAGCGCAACCAGCTTTCCCAGCAGCGTCATATCCGCCTTGATGCCACCGATGGCGAGGTGCTTCCCGTTCGCCTTGCAGGCGCGTGCGACCTCGGCATACGCATCCAGCACGCGCTGATGGCCAAGCTGTCCGTGCAGGCCCATATCGGCACAGAGGTCATTGGTGCCGATCATGACCATGTCGACACCGGGCACCGCAGCGATCGTGGCGGCGTTGCCAACGGCCTGGCTGGTCTCCAGCATGACGGTGATCAGCGTCTCGGCATCGACGGCCGGCGCGGCGATCGGCGTCGGCACTGTCTGATAGCGGAGTAGCGGCCCGGTACCACCCATGGAACGGTGTCCGGCGGGCGGGAATCGCGTCGCCGCCGCGATCACCTGCGCTTCCTGCGCGGATTGCACATGCGGGACGATAAGGCCTTGCGCACCGCCATCCAGCACGCGTCCCATGAAAGCGGGGTCCTGCGACGGTACGCGCACCAGCGGCGTGATCCCTGAACTCAACGCGCTGACGCAAATCTGCGCCGTTTCGCCGAGCGTCAGCTGGCTATGCTCAAGATCCACATTTAGCGCATCGAAACCGCAGGACGCGGCGATGACGGCGATATCCGCGGTGCGCGTAAGGCGTACCATCATGCCGGTAACGACCCGGCCTTCCGCCAGACGTCGCTTTGTCGCGTTGGCAACAGCAGGGCTATTTTCGCCCATCAGCGTTTCCTCCAAAAGCGCCCTTTGGTAGTCGACCGTCCAACGGGACTTGCCGCACTGCAGCGCGCTCCTTGCGCTTCACGCTACTGGCAGCCTGCACGGCGGGCAACCGTTCCTGTGTGTGTGCTGTCGGTGATGAGCATGGCGACGTTCGTTGATGCGCAAGTCATGTCCCTACTGCAGGCAAGCGGGGAAAACACGTCGAGCGCCAACGGCCGCGGTCCGCGGCCGGCCTGACCAGAATGGCTCGACCGGGCGCGATAACTGCATGTTCGTCGAGGGCGTTCTGTGGATCGTATGGACGGGTTCGCCGGAGACGGTGAGCACGGCCATTCCAAACTATTCATATTGAAGGATATCTCCGTCGAAACGGATGCGTGCGAACGCGCCCGAAGTGCCGCGGCCTTGCGCCGATGAGATCTTCGCACGGTGCCCAAGAGACGCATCTGGTCCCGGATCTGCGGCGTAGATCCTCGCCCGTGTCTCTCCTACGCAGATCGGCTGTACGCGCTTCTGATGAGGTCTACCGATCGACGGCGACAGCATCGGCTCCTGCTGCCGAGGGACGCTATTACCGGCTGCGCGCTTATTCCGGGTGCTGTCATCGTTGCAACAGCCGTCGGTACCCCACTACGTTCTCGCAGCGGCCGGTTCGCCGGGGATGTCCGTTCAGCGTGCTGCTGCGCGCTACCGCGGCGTCAAGGCCCGGCAGTGCCGTACAGGAGGGAGGAATATCCATGCGCCGCCGTGACCTGCTTCGCCTGACGGCCGGTGCGGCCATTGCGCCCGCAGCCACGGCGCGCGCGGACACCTATCCGGCGCGGCCGGTCACCATCCTGGTCGGCTTCCCGGCGGGCACCGCCTCCGACACCGTCAGCCGGTTCCTGGCCGAGCGCCTGGCGAGCCGCCTTGGCCAACCGGTGCTGGTCGAGAACCGACCCGGCGTGGATGGAGGAATCGCAGCCACGGCCGTTGCACGCGCGCGAGCCGATGGCCATACCCTACTCTATTCCACCAGTTCCGCTCATGCGGCCAATGTCAGCCTCTACCGGACCATCACCTACGATCCGGTGACGGATTTCGCTCCGGTCGCGGGCATCTTGCGGCAGCCGACCGTGGTTCTGGTGCGCCAGGATTCGACTGCACGATCCGTTCAGGAACTCGCTGCGCTATCGCGCGCGCGGGTTGGCGGTCTGAACTACGGCTACGGCAACACCTCGACGCGTGTCGTGGGTGCATTGCTGCAGCAGCGCGGCGGCGTACAGGCGCAGAGCGTTTCCTTCCGCGGCAATCCGCAATCGCTGACCGAATTGATGGCCGGGCGGCTCGACTTCGCGGTGTCGGACGCCTTTACGGGCGCGGCCCAGGCGCAGGCGGGCACGCTGCGCGCGCTCGCCGTCAGCGGTGATGCGCCGACGCCCCGCCTTCCGGGCGTGCCGAGCCTCGTGCAAGCAGGCGTGCTGGAGAACGCCGTGGTTGCCTGGACCGGCGTCTTCGCGCCCGCCGCCGTGCCAGGTGCCATTGTCGCGCGCCTCGAGACGGAACTGCAGACGATCATGGCCGAGCCCGACGGCACCGCGCTGCTGGACCGCCTGGTGGCGGAGCCCTTCATGTTGTCGGGGGCGGCGCTTGGCCAGTACATGCGCGCCGACATCGCGCGATGGGCCGAGTATGTCCGCCTGGCCGGTATCGAACCGCAGTAGCGCTGCGGCACGATCATGCCTTCGGTTACGAATTGCCTGATGGCGTGATCGACGCCGACAAACGATATCAGGTTACCGGCAGCGGACAGTCGAATGCGATTGCCTCGGGCGAAGGACGCGTCGCGAGATACGCGAAAGCGCCCCTGCGCTCCCGTGCTGCGGACGCCGCCCAGGCGCGCCATCTGCTGGCGCAGGCGGCGAATTACGGCGGCGGCAGGCGCTCGCAAGCGGCGTGGCTCGGCCATGTGATCCTGCAGATCGCCAGGGACTGGGTGGTGTGCTTCAAAGCCGAGGGTCCGGTGGGACTGATCGACAGCAAAGCTGCTGGCCCGACGTCATTGCCGACCGACGCACACCGCCAGGCACTTGCCGCGCAGATCGACCGCGGCCCAATCCACGGCGCTGTGCGCTGGCGGTTCAGCGATCTCTGCCAATGGTTGTGGGAGGGGCTCCGCGTTTCAGTCTCGCTGCAGACACTGGGCCGTGAACTGCGCGCGATGGGCTACCGCAAGTTCTCGGCCCGGCCGAAGCACCACGCCCAGGCCGGGGGCGTCATCGGGACGTTCAAGAGAACTTCCTTGCCACGCTGGCAGGTATCGCGCGCGAGCAGGACCTCGGCCTCGACGAGGTAGAGATCTGGTCCATTCACGAAGCCCGCGTCGGCCAAAAGAACAGCATCACCCGTCGCTCGGCGCGGCGCGGAACCAGGCCCTCAGCACCCGATCGGTTGCAGACGCACGCGAAACCGACTCTACGAGGGAGGAGATTGTCCGGTCCTCGGCGCGTCTGCTCTGCGCCATCCGTCTCGCAAGACCCGCATGCCGCTGCGTCGAATGCCATCGGCTGTCAGGATGGCGTCCGCTGCGCCGGCAGCCAGGAACGCGTATTCTCCGGTGCGCCAGCCTGGCTCCTGTCGCGGATGACGAGCCGTTATCGTCTCGATGTCGCCGGGCGTGTTCGGATGCAGTGAGACGAAGGTCAGACCTGGCCCGGACGGTACGAGCACCGGTCGATAGGATGCCGCGTCGGGCATTGCGCCGGGCGTCATGGTGAAGCGTTCGAACACCGGCATGCGCGCCTCCTCCATCAGCGTGAGCGCCTGCTCGTAGGGTCGAGGTTCGACTTCACCCAGGCGGAGGACCGAAAGGTAGGAATGAATTTCGCGGGGCAGCAAAAGCGGCAGACGAAACTCAAGTGCCAGCCGCAGCGTCGCGGGCAGTACTTCCGGCACCAGAGCGGCACCCATATGCGTGTCGAGGTGTGTCACGTCGATGCCAGCCGCCAGGGCCCGCTCGATCTGCGCGCGCATCTCGATCTCAGCCGCCTCGGGCACCATAGCGCGTCGCAGCGCGATGACATCGCGTGGGAAATACCCATCCGCGTCGAGCAGGCCGCTCGCCGTATTTCGGGTGGAGATCGGTCCCCAGCGATAGCCGTACCACTCGCTGGTCAGCGTGAGGTGCACGCCCAGATCGAGCATCGGATCGGCTGCGGCCTCGGTGGCGATCTCCGGGAACCAGGGGCAGGGCACCATGACGCTGCCGCTGTCGAGACGACCGGCACGGGACAGATCGACGAAAGCGCGATTGGCACCGTGGCACATGCCGACATCGTCGGCGTGGAGGATCACGGTCTTCATGTCGGACCGAACAGAAAGTGGATCAGCAGGCCGATCTGCGCCAGCATCATGGATCGTCCATGTTCGACGATACAGCCACGTTCCCGCGCCGCGACCAGGAGCGGCGTGTCAGCCCGGTTGACGATGTCGTATACGGTGCCGCGATCGGGGATCAGCGCGGCAGGAAGTGGCAGACGGTCATCCTGACCCATGCCAATCGGCGAGCAGTTCACCAGCACCTCCGACTCGCCGAGCGCCGCCGCGACAGGCAAGCACGGGAACTCGACCGCGACCGCCTGGACCAATGCAGCAGCGCGAGCCGCATCGGGGTCGGCGATGGCGAGCGACGCGGGGCCCATCTCGGCGATTGCCATCGCAACCGCACGGCCAGCGCCCCCTGCGCCCAGCATCTGAACGTGACGGCCCGCGAGTACCATGCCAGCATCGCGCAGCGCGACCAGGAACCCGAAGCCGTCGAGATTCGTCGACTCCCATCCCTGGGATGCCGGACGCAGCAGGTTCGCAGCCCCGCTGCGGCGGGCCGCAACATCGGGACTGGATGCCGCGAAGGCGGCCTGCTTGTGCGGGATGGTGGCGACGATGCCGGCCAGGTTGCGCATCTGCCGTGCACCCCGGAGGAATTCCGCGAAGGCGCCGCCCGGGACGTGCAGTGGGAGATAGACCGCATCGATGCCAGCAACTTCAAGGGCCGCGGCATATTCGGCGTAGCCCTTGGTGTGACTGATTGGGTCGCCGGCCAGGACGATCAGACGCGTCGCCGCGCCGATCATGAGGCGGTTCCTGGCAGGCGCAGCGGATGTTCCAGCCTGCGGTTCTGCGCGCGGAACCAGAGGCGCACCGTCAGGCGCTCCGACCGCCCGCCTGCTCCTTCGGCCTGCAACTGGACGGCGTGACTGCCATTGCCGTCGAAGCGGAACCGCCCGTCGGGCCCGGTTATGGTGCGCTGTCTCTCGTTGTTTGTGATGAATGACCGTTCGTACAGCAAGACATTCGCCCCCTGCACTGGCGCGCCGCTACTGTCGATGACCTGGCCCTCGACAACGCCGCCGGCATTGGCTGCGACATAAAGGTTCCATAGCGCGACCGTCACCAGCAGGCCGCCGGGTACGAGAACCCAGCGCGATCGGAGCCATCTCATCCCTTGGTCGCTCCACTGGTCAAACCGCGGATGAATGCCGATTGCGCCATCAGGAAGACCAGGATGCCCGGAGCCAGAACCAGGCAGACAAAGGCATACAAAGCGCCCGTAGTGTCCTCCATGTAAGACAGGAACCGCGCGAGGCCGAGCGGCAAGGTCTGCATCTGGGCGTCGCGCGTGACGATCAGCGGCCACATGAAGCTGTTCCACGACCAGATGAAGGCGAGAATCACATTGGTGGCGATCGCCGCCTTGGACAGCGGCAGCAGGATGCGCAAGATGATGCGCCACTCCGGCAGCCCGTCGATCCGCGCTGCGTCGATCAGGCTGCGTGGCACCGCCTCAAACGCGGATTTGTAGATGAAGATACAGATGATGGTGGACAGCAGCGGCAGCGCCAGGCCGAGATAGGTGTTGAGCAGGCCGATCCGCGCTGTGATGAGATAAGCTGGGATGATCGTCGCCTGAAACGGGATGAGTGTACAGGACAGCAGCGCCACGATCACCAGCCGCCGCGCGCGGAACTGCTTGGTCAGCGCGTAGGCGGCCAAGGCGTTCAGCACCACGTTGCCGGCCACCACCATGGCCGACACGATGATGCTGTTCAGCAAGTAGCGCGGGAAAGGGATCAGGTACCAGACATCGACGAAATTGAACAAATGCGGTTCCTGCGGCAACAGACGCGGCGGGTAGGCGTAGATGTTCTCATTGGTGATGGCGGTCTTGATCACCCAGTAGAAGGGCATCAGCATCACCGCCGAGACCAGCAGCAGGGCCGCGTGGCGCAGCCAGGGGACGCGGCGACGCATCAGTCGCGGTCCACCGCGCCGGCATTTCCGCCCGCAGCACGATTCGCCAGCACGGTCAGCAGCATCAGCAGGGCGAACTGCACCACGGTGATGGCGGCGGCGTAGTCGAACTTCGTCTGCCCGAAGCCCATGCGGTAGATGTAGGTGATCAGCAGCTCCGTCGCGCTGCCGGGCCCGCCGCCGGTCATGACATAGACCAGATCGAAGGCTGTCATGGAATTCAGCAGCCCGATTACGGCGCACAGGAAAAGCGCCGGACGCAGCATCGGCAGGGTGATCCGCGTGAACCTTGCCCAGGCCGGTACGCCGTCTACCCGCGCCGCCTCATACAGATGCGGCGGGATCTGCTGCAGGCCGGCCAACAGCACGATCATGTAGAAGCCGAGGATCTGCCATATGTCGGTGACAATGACCGCCGGCAGCGCCATGTCGAAGGATTGCAGGAAGCCGAGCGGGCGGTCGATGACGCCGGCCGAGCGCAGCGCCCAGTTGATGAAGCCGCCGCGCTCATCATACATCCAGCGCCAGACGATGCCGACCGCCACCGTCATCAGCGGATAGGACAGGAAGACGATCGTCCGGTAGACGCTCGCCCCTTTGAGATCGCTGTTGACCAGCAACGCGATGCCGAGTGCGAGTCCGATCGCCAGTGGCGCGGCCCCGATCCAGATCAGCGTGTTCAGCAACGCTTGCCAGAACACGTCGTCGTAGAACAGCATCTCCTCATAATGCTCGAGCCCCACCCAGCGGGAGGCACGCATCGGCGACCAGGACTGGAAAGACAGAACGACGTTCCAGCCCAGCGGCAGGATGCGATACAGGAAGAAGATCGCCAGGGACGGCAGCAGGAAGCAGACGATCAGCATCGCCTGCCGTGTCCGCCGCCTGCCCCACCAATCCTTCACGACGTCAGGCGCGGCCAAGTTCGCGCGCCACGCGCCGTTCCGCATCCGCCAGCGCCTGGCGCGCCGGCTTGCGGCCAAGCAGCGCGCTTTGCAGTTCCGCCCAGAAGGCGTCCTTCACCCGCGCGTCGTTCGCCAGTGGCCATTTGCCGACCATCTTGTCGGTATGTTCGAGCTGCGTGGCCAGCACCGCGTAGACCTGCGGGTCCTCGGTACGCAGGGATGCCAGCAGCGCTTGGTCCACTGCCGTATTGCCGGTCAGGATGCGGCGTTGCGTGGCGAACTGACTGGCCTGCTCATTGGCCGTGATGTGCTTGAGGAAGGCCCAGGCCAGCTCCGGGTTGCGCGACCCCTTCGAGATGCCGAGGCCATGGCTGTTCGGCGTCGAATAGCCGCCCGGCATCTGCGCCACGCCGAGGCTGTCCGGGTTGATCCAGCTGCCCTGGCCCTTGATGAAGAAATACGCCGGGGAATGCGCATGCAGCATGCCGACATTGCCGGCCGCGAAGGCGCCGTTCGGTTCCACCCAGCGTCCGGTCCAGGAAATCTTGTTGATGGCGCCGGTGTCGGAGGCGCGTGCCAGCTTCTCCACCACCTCGATGGCCTTGGGTGTGTTGAAGGCGGGGCGGCGGAGGTCCGGCGTCAGCAGCTCGATGCCGTTCATGGCGAATAGCGGCCAGTAGAGCCAGTCGAAGTTCAACGTCAGGAAGCCGCTGGATTCGCCCTGGCCCATCTTGCCTGCGAATTCCAGGATCTGGTCGAAGCTTTGTGGCGGGCCGGACAGGCCGGCCCGCTGGAGCATCGGCTTGTTGAAGAACAGCAGCGTCTTGGTGATGTAGAAGGGCAGCATGAAGTTGCGCCCTTCATAGGTCCAGTTTGCCAGGTACTCCGCATTGAAGCGGCCGCGCATCGATTCATCCTGGGCGATCAGCGGGGTCATGTCGAGCAGCGCGCCACCGGCGGCATACTCCAGCCAGAGCGCTCCTTGGGTGTTGATGATGTCGGGCGGTGTGCCCGCGGCGAGTTGGGTCTGGTAGAAGGGCGGCAATTCAGGCCCCTTCTTGTCGAGCCATTCGACCTCTGCACCCGAATTGGCGCGTTCGAAGCTCGCGATCCAGCCACGGATCAGCGGTTCCTGGTCAATGATGTTCCAGGTCAGGAAGCTGATCCGGCGCCGCGCCTGGGCGACCGATGGGGCTGCCAGCGCCAGGCCGGCGGCGGCTTGCAGGATGATGCGCCTGTTGAGCATTGCATGTTCCCTCCCGTATCGCGGCGAAGCCTAGTCCGATGGATCGGCCTCGGTCCAAAAAATCTCACGCCCGTTCTCGCGCGCTGATCGTTCGGCGAGCAGGCAGCAGGCGATGGCAGCGCGGGCTTGCTCCGCCGGCACCAGCGCGCGGCCGTCGCGGAAGCCGCGAATGGCCTGCTCGGCCTGGGTCTCAAGCTCGAAGATCTCGCCCGAACGCTCGAAGGTGATGCTTTCGGCAACCTGCCCGGGTGCGGCGCGGCCGCGCATGAGATGCAGGCTGGCCGACGCTTCCCCACTACGATCCATCGCGGCCGACCACAGTGCACGGATGGCACCGCCTGTGCCCATGGCGTGCAGCGCGACATGATGTTCGAAGCCGCCGACCACGGTGTTCAGCGTGGCGAATGCGCCGCCATCGAAGTGCAGCATGACAGACAGGGCGTTCGGCATGGCGGGATCACCCTCCGCCACCGCGCGCAGCGTTCGCGGCGGGCCGAGTTCCTTGCCGTACCACAGCAGCAGGTCGAACAGATGCACAGGCTCCTCAAGGATCCATGACCCCACCGCGGTGGGATCATAGCGCCAGGCGGATGAACCTTGTCGGTAGGGAAATCGGAACAGCGAGAAGGCGGCGTGGCGCAAGGTGCCGATGGCGCCCTGCGCTATCAGATCGCGCACAGGTGCCCATTGCCGGCTGACGCGCAATTCGTGGCCAATGGTCAGCACCCGACCAGCGCTGCGAGCGGCGGCGATGAGCCGGTCGCAATCCGCCAGAGTCAACGCCATCGGCTTTTCCTGCAGAACATGCTTGCCGGCGGCGAGAGCGGTGAGGGCGACCTCCGCATGCAGCGCGTTCGGAACGGCTATGACGATTGCTTCGAGCGATGGGTCGGCGACGACGTCGCGCCAATTGCGATGGACAGCGATGCCGGGCCAATCGATGGCCGCCGCCGCGGCGTTCGCATCCCCCCGTGCCGCGATTGCGACCAGAGCGGCGGATGGCGCAACTGCCAGTGCCCGCGCATGATGGCGGCCCCAGGCGCCGTAGCCTATCAAGCCCACACGCATTGGCGCGGTCATGCGAGCACCGGCATGGGGGATTGCGTGACGTCACGCGTGATAACCAGCGCGGCATCGGGATGGCGCTGCGCATAGGAAGCCGGTACCGCCGGCGTGACCGGTCCATGCAGCAACTTGCGTACGATACCGCATTGCCAGGGCCGATTGAGGAACAGTCGCAGGCGATGCGCGCCGAGGATCTCGCGCATGCCGACTGTCACCGCGCTTTCAGGTATGAGGTCGATGGCGCCGCGCGCCACCGTGACGGCGTTGATCGTTCGGGTTTCCCGCGACAGCAGCACGATGCGGGTCGGCTGGTCGGCGAAGGCGTCCACATCCAACACTTCGCCGGGCTCCGGGGGTTCGTTGAAAGCGACATGGCCGGCGATGCCGACCCCACCGAAGGATACATCCACGCCTCCGCACGCTGTGATCATTGCCGCAATCTCCTGCGGCCGGTTCGGATGCGGGAAGATCACGCGCGGCGCCAATACCGGGTCGATCGCGTCGAGCAGGTGACGGCGCATATGGCCGCGGAACGATCGGGGATCCTCCGCGGCAATCCAGTCGCCGCCTGGCGCCAGGTATTCGTCCATACCGATCAGTGTCAGGTTGGAAAGCGGCAGGCGCTCCGCATTGCAGCGCGCAGCCAGCAGATCGTATTGCCCGACCGGGCCAACCGGCACGATGAACAGAACCTGGTCGCGCCCGGCCGCGCGTGCCTCCCGGTATTCGGACAGCAGCATGTCGGCAAAGACCTGCGTCAGTGAAGCCGCGTCAGCGACAACCGTGACGGCAACGCCGGTGCCGTGGCCCAATGTTTCCGGCTGGATGAGAAGTGGGTCGCCATTCAAAGCCGTTGCCCTCCCTCGCGCGCGAAGAGATGCAGGTCGGAAGGGTCAACGGCGAGGCGCACATGCTCGCCCGCCATGCGCACGCTGCGCGGCGGCACCCGTGCATGGACCTCATGTCCGCCGATATCGAGCGTCACGAGGGTTTCTGCCCCCAAGGGTTCCACCACCATGGCGCGGCCCGCCAGTTCGGCGCCGGTGGACGCTACATCCGGCATCAGCCAGGCCAGTCGTTCGGGCCGCAGGCCGAGCGTAGCCTCCGCGACGCCAGTAGGATGGTGGGAAAGCGGCAAGCGCGTGTCATCGGGCAGCACCACGCCGCCATCCGCGATGCGCACCGGCAGCAGGTTCATCGCCGGCGCTCCCATGAAGCCGGCGACAAAGGCGCTGGCGGGACGATCATAGATTTCCTCGGGGGTACCCAACTGCTCGATACGGCCGCTGCGCAGCACGACGATCCGATCGGCGAGCGTCATCGCCTCCACCTGGTCATGGGTGACATAGATGGTCGTGGCGCGCAGCCTGTCGCGGAGCTTCTTGATCTCGGTGCGCATCTGCACGCGGAGCTTGGCGTCGAGGTTCGACAGCGGCTCGTCGAAAAGGAAGACCTTGGGATCGCGCACGATGGCGCGACCCATCGCGACGCGCTGGCGCTGACCGCCGGAGAGTTCGCGTGGACGCCGCTGCAACAGATGCGCGATGTCGAGAACAGCCGCGGCTTCGGCGACGCGCCGGAGCACCTCCGGCTTCTTCACCCCGCGATACGCCAGCGAAAAGCCCATGTTCTCGGCAACGCTCATATGCGGATAGAGCGCGTAGTCCTGGAACACCATGGCAATGTCGCGATCCTTTGGGTCGCGCTCGTTCACAATGGCGCCGTCGATCAGGATGTCACCACCTGTCGCGTCTTCCAGTCCCGCGACCATCCGCAGGATGGTGCTCTTGCCGCAGCCTGATGGCCCGACCAGGACGATGAACTCGCCCTCGGCGATGGCCAGGTCTACGCCATGGACGACCTCCACTGTTCCGAAGGCCTTGCGGAGCCTGCGCAACGTGACCGTTGCCACACGTCCCTCCCTTGCATCCACGTGGGATGCTTATGGTCTGCGTTGAATCTTGGGAGGAATCACCGCCATGGGCAAGGGTGCGCCTGAGGGCAAGGTCGCCCCTGCGACCGGAGCGGGTCGTGGCATCGGCGCCGGACGTCGAGGCAGCGGCCGCTGCAATCCGCGCCGGCGGGCGCGTGGTCATGGTTGGATCGGACACGGGGCATGGCAGCCTGCACGGAGATGCCGGGTATTCCTGCTCGAAGGCGGCGGCGTGGAAGGTGGTACGCAACCTTGCCGATGAACTTCGCGCAGACGGCATCGCGGTGTACGAACTCGTGCCCGGCCCGGTGCAGACCGCGACGGCGCAGGTGCCGCAACGCGCGGGGGCGGTCGTGATCAGCCCTATCGAATGGCTCAAGCAGGCGGAGCATGTTGTGCCGCTGGCTCTATTTCTGGCCACCCATCCGGCGCCGGGACCAACCGGTCAAAGCTTCGGCCTCATGCGCCGCACATTCTCACGCTGGTTGCTTGACGCGCCCGGAACGCCGCCCATAGCCTTCCCGCCGGACAAGGACGGCGCCCAGGCGGCGACCGCCGTGGGAGGACGCCATGACGCTTGCGCGCATTGCTCGTCGCCGCCTGCTTGCCGGGGGCGGCGCCCTTGTGGCCGGGGCCGTCGCCGCCCCACCGGTCCTTGGTCAGGCGAGGCCCTTCGCCGGCCAGACGCTGAACGGCGCAGCGTTCCAGAGCACGTTCTTCGAGTATCTGAAGGGCTACTTCCCGGAATTCGAGGAACGCAGCGGTGCCCGCGTCAATTTCAACACCCAGGCCTTCCCCGTCTACAACCAGCGCACCGATCTCGAACTGTCGACGCGTGGGTCATCGCTTGATGTCTGCAACGTCACCTTCATCTACTCCGGTCGATGGATGGGGGCCGGCTGGCTGACCAACTTGAGCGACTTCGTCAATGACAGCAACAATACCGCGCCTGACTGGGACGCGGCGGACTTCGTCTCCGGTGCGCAGTCGCCGGTGACCAACTCCCAGGGCCAGGTGTTCGGCTTCGCCTGGGAGGCCGGTGCCTCACTGCTCTCGGCGAGCCGGCACGATCTGCTGCTGCGCGCCGGACTTGGCATGCCGACAACTTTTGACGAGATGACTGCCGCCTGCGAGGCGGTGCATGGCCGCGGTGGCGTGTCGGGCTACGTCAATGATCGGCTGCATCATTGGAACTGGGTGCCCTATCTGATGGGCATGGGCGGACGCATCTTCCGCGATCCGCCGGCCAATCTGACGCCGACACTGGCAACACCCGAGGCAATCCGCGCGGCACAATGGTATGCTGAATTGATGTCGAAGTACGGCGCGCCGGGCATGCTGTCCTTCACCGACGATCAGGCGATGCGGGCACAGATGGCCGGGCGCGCCATGTTCCGCAGCAATGCCATCACCTGGATGGTGCCGCTCGCCAAGCATGCGGAGAGCACGGTGCGTGATACCATGCGCATCTCCCTGATGCCGGCGGGTCCCGCGGGGAACTTCCCAGGCTCCAACAGCCACTGCCTTGGCATTCCCGCCGGTTCGCGCCGCAAGGAGCTTGCCTGGGCCTTCATCCAATGGGCGCTCTCGAAGGACATGCTGAACCGCATCGTCCAGCAATACGGCTATCCCAGCGTCTGTCGGCGCAGCGTCATCACCGGGGAGGCATTCCGTCAGGCCTTGACGCTGAACGGACAGGATGTGGCCTCACTCTATCTGCAGGTGCTCGAGTTGGGCGGGCGCAGTGGCTACATGAAGTACCGCACGGTTCCGGTCTTCCCGCAGGTGGGCGACACCATCAATCGAGGCATCGACCGGATCGCCACGCGCCAGCAGAGCGCGGAGGCGTCGATGCGGCAGACGCAGCAGGATGCGATCCAGGTACTGCAACGCGCTGGCGCGCAGGTGGATCCGGGCTGAACGCGTGTCGATCGCGCTCACCGGTGATGCGGCGGCGCGCAACGGGCCGCGCGCGCGGGAAGGGCTGGAACGCGGCAAGTCGCGGTTCTTCCGGCTGTGCCTCGTGCCTTCGCTTACGGTACTCGCCGTCATCACCCTCGCGCCGGCCATCTTCCTTTTGGTGAGCAGCCTGACGCCACTTGACCTCACGCGGCCAGAGACGGTCGGCGATTTCTCCCGCCCATTCGAGAACTACCGGCAGATGCTGATGGACGGACGGTTGATGAACTCCGTCTGGGTGCAGGCGAAGCTCTCGTTCTGGACCGTACTGCTGCAACTGCTGATCGGCTTCGGCCTGGCGTTGCTGCTGAACAGCCGCACCCGCTTCCTCGAGGCGCTACGCACCGTCTTTCTGATACCGATGGTGTTGCCCCCGATCGTGGTCGCGATCATCTGGAAGGTCATCTATACGCCTGACATCAGCCCGGCGCATTGGGGGTTGTCCATGTTCGGCATCACGCTCCCCGCGCTTATCACCGATCCGGATTGGGCGCTGACGGCGATCATCGTTGCCGACACCTGGCAGTGGTTTCCCTTCACGATGCTGATGACGCTCGCTGCGCTGCAGATGATGCCGCAGGAGTTGATCGACGCAGCAAAGGTGGACGGCGCCACGCCGTGGCAGATGACGTGGCATGTCACGCTGCCATTCCTGCGTGGCGTGCTGCTGGTCGCCTGCCTGTTCCGGCTGATCGACAGCATCAAGGCTTTTCCGCTCATCTTCATACTCACCGATGGTGGCCCCGGCAGCGTCACCGAGGTGACGAACTACTATTCATTCCAACAGGCATTCAATTTCTCGCTGCTCGGCTATTCCAGCGCAATCACCACCGTGATGCTGGCAGCCAGCATCGGCTTGAGCTGGATGATCATTCGCCTGATTGGCTGGGGGCATCGTGAGTAGGCCGCTGGTGCGCGAGAGGCGCATCCTGAGTATTGTCGCCGTGGTGCTGGCGGGGATGGCGCTGGCGCCGTTCCTGTGGCTGCTGCAGATGTCGTTCAAGACCAATGCGCAGATCTTTACCTTTCCACCGCCGCTGATCTTCGCACCGACCTTCGAGAACTACGCATCCCTGTGGAAAACGGGGTTTCGGCAATCCTACGTCAACAGCCTGGTGGTGAGTGCGGCGGCGACAGTGCTGCCGATGCTGATCGGCGTACCCGCGGCCTACGCGCTGTCGCGCTGGCAGGCTCGGGCGGTGAGCACGGTCAGCCTGTGGATCCTGGCGTCTCGTATGGCGCCGCCTATTGCGTTCACCATCCCTTACTTCCTTGCCTACCGGCATCTGGAGTTGATCGATACCTGGAGCGGCCTGGTGTTGATTTATCTGACGTTCAACCTGTCGCTGGCGATCTGGATGATGCGGCCTTTCTTCGACCAGCTGCCCCGCTCGCTGGAGGAAGCCGCGTGGATCGATGGCGCGACCATGGGGCAGGCGTTCCTGCGCATCGTTCTGCCGCTGTCGGCCCCCGGCCTCGCGGCCACGGCGATCCTGTGCTTCCTGTTTGCATGGAACGACTTCTTCTTCGCCCTGATCCTGACGCGGACCGAGGCAATGACCGCGCCCGTCGCGGTGGTGAACTTCATGAACTACGAAGGGTGGGAATGGGGCCGCATCGCCGCCGGCGGCACCATGGTCATGCTGCCCGTGCTGGTCTTCTCGCTGCTGGTCCGGAAATATCTGGTGCATGGTCTGACGGGCGGCGCGGTGAAAGGATGATGATGGACCCCCTGCAAAAACGGCGTCTGGGCCGCACGGCGACGGAGGTGACGGCGCTCGGCTTCGGCGGGGCGCCCATCGGCGGCTTCCGGGCCAGCATCGCCGAGGAGGAGGCGCAGGCGCTGCTCGACGCGGCATGGGATGGTGGCGTGCGCTTCTTCGACACCTCGCCTTTCTATGGCTATGGCCGCAGCGAATTGCGAGTCGGGCACGCGTTGCGGCAGCGACCCCGCCAGGACTACGTCCTGTCGACCAAGATCGGTCGCGTGATGCATGCGCAGCGGCCCGGCGAGGAAAGGCCCGGCGGCATGCGAGACAATGGCTTGCCAGGCTTCCTGCCGGTCTTCGACTATTCCTATGATGGTGTGATGCGGTCACTGGAGCAGTCGTGCCTGCGTCTTGGCATCTCGCGCATTGATGTGCTCCTGATCCACGACATCGATTTCTGGAGTATCGGGGATCGTGCAGTGTTGGAGGATCGCTTCCGTACTGCGATGGAAGGTGGCTACCGTGCCCTGCACGAACTGCGTGCGGCCGGCGTGATAGGGGCCATCGGTTGCGGGTTGAACGAGGCCGACATGTGCCTGCGCTTCGCCAGAGCGGGCGATTTCGACTGCATGCTGCTGGCCGGTCGCTACACGCTGCTGGAACAGGGCGCGCTGTCGGAGTTCATGCCATACTGCGCAACCCGCGGCATGAGTGTGATCATCGGTGGCCCCTACAATTCGGGTATCCTCGCTGGCCATGTGAAGGACGGTGCGTCCTACGACTATGCCGCCGCGCCGCCGGGGGTGGTGGCGAAGGCGCGGAGCATCGAAGCCGTCTGCCGGCGGCACGACGTTCCGCTGCCCGTTGCCGCGCTGCAGTTTCCGTTGGCACATCCGGTCGTGTGCTCGGTTATCCCGGGCGCATTGTCGCGCGGCGAGGTGGCTCAGAACATCGCGCATCTTCGGCATACGGTCCCCGCGGCACTTTGGTCGGATCTAAAGTCGGAAGGGTTGCTCGAGCACGCCGCGCCGGTCCCGGACTAGCCATCATGCCGATCCGTGGCCCTGGGGTGATGCTGAGCCAGTTCATGGGTGGCACACCACCCTTTGACAGCCTGGAGGGCGTTGTCGGCTGGCTTGCCGGCTTTGGCTACAGTGGCGTGCAGATCCCGGTTCATGATCCGCGCCTGATCGATCTGGCGCGTGCCGCGGTCGAGGATGGCTACTGCCGCGATTACCGCGCGCGGTTGACGACGCTCGGCGTCGAACCCAGCGAGCTTGCCGCTCACCGTGCCGGCCAGCTCATGGCGGTGAACCCGGCCTTCGCCGAGATAAACGATGTCTTTGCCGCCCCGGAGGTTCGCGGAAATCCCGCCGCTCGCTCTGCCTGGGCGGAGCGGCAGCTTCATTTGGCGATCGAGGCGACGGCGCGATTGGGGCTGTCGCGGCTGGGTGTATTCTCCGGTGCCTTTGTCTGGCCTTATATCTACCCATGGCCACCGGCGCCGCCCGGCCTCTTCGAGGCGGCCTTCGGCGAACTTGCACGGCGGTGGCATCCGATCCTTGATCACGCCGAGCATGCGGGCGTGGATGTCTGCTTCGAGCTGCATCCCGGTGAAGACCTGCATGACGGTGCCACCTTCGAGCGTTTTTTGGATCTGGTCGATGGGCATCGTCGGGCGCGCATCCTCTACGACCCGAGCCACATGCTGCTGCAACACATGGACTATCTCGGCTTCATCGCCCGCTATGGCGACCGCATCGGTGCCTTCCATGTCAAGGATGCGGAATTCATCCGAAGCGATCGCAGCGGCGTCTATGGCGGCTTCCAGGATTGGCGTGACAGGCCTGCGCGATTCCGATCCCCTGGCGACGGTCAGGTCGACTTCAAGGGCGTTTTCTCGCGCCTTGCCCACGCCGGGTACGACGGCTGGGCCACGCTGGAATGGGAGTGCTGCTACAAGCGCAAGGAGGACGGTGCTGCGGAGGGGGCGCCATTCATTGCGAGGCACATGATCCACGTGACCGAGATCCCCTTCGATGCGGCGCTTCGGAATCCAATGGATACCGTGACGGCGCGACGCATACTGGGATTCTGATCGTGACGGCATTCGAGGCGTTCAGGCGGCCTTTGCGTCTTGGCTTCATCGGTGGCGCGGCACCATCGATGATCGGCCAGGTCCATCGCCGTGCGGCGACAATGGATCGCTGCTTCGAGGTCGTGGCCGGCGCCCTGTCGCGTGATGCCGAACGCGGCCGCGATGCGGCGGCGGAATACGGCATCGACCGCACGCGCGCCTACGCCACGCCGCAGGAGATGTTCACGCGGGAATCAACTAGGCCCGATGGCATTGAGGCTGTCGCTATCGTCACGCCGAACGATCTTCATCACGTCCAGGCCCTGGCGGCCATCGCATCCGGTCTCGATGTGATGGTGGACAAGCCGATGGCGAACAGCGTCGTCGAGGCGGAAAGCGTCCTGCGCGCCGCTGCCGCGGCAGGTGTCACCGTCTGTGTCGCGCATGCCTATGCTGGTTATCCAATGCTGCGGGAGGCTCGTTCGCTCGTTCATTCGGGCCGCATCGGTGCGCTGCGCATGCTGCAGGTCGAGTATTTCGGAGCGGGACTTGCGCTGCCGGTTGAGCAGGCACCTGACGCGGCGCGGCGGTGGCGGCTCGATCCCGCGCGCAGCGGGCCGTCGCTGGTGCTTGGGGATATTGGTACTCATGCACACCACCTGGCCTGCTATGTCACAGGTGAATCAATCGCTACGATCAGTGCCGAGGTGGGTACCTTGATGCCGGGGCGGCGCGTGCAGGATTACGCGCAGGCGCGCTTCCACCTGGCCGGCGGCGCACGCGGGTCGATGGTCCTGTGCCAAGGCGCGGCGGGCGCAGAGAACCACATCCTGTTGCGCGTCTTCGGCGCCGAAGGCCACATCGAATGGCGGCACGTGTCCCACAACGAACTACGCCTTGCGCCGGTCCATGGATTTCCAATGACGTTGACGCGAGGCCACGTTGCGCTCTCCGCGGCGGCAACACGGGCCACACGCCTTCGGCGTACGGGACATCCGGAAGGGCTGCATGAGGCGTTTGCCAACCTCTATTGCGACTTTGCCGAACGGGCCGCCGCGCGACGACTTGGCCTTGATGCGGATCCGCTGAGCGAGGGCATGCCGGATGCGCGCGCAGGTCTGGAGGGCTTGCGCTTTGTCGAGGCGGCAATTCTTTCGGCCGGACGTGGCGGCGATTGGACGGATGTATAGTGCGACCCCCGGTCGCGTCCGCTGCGCAATGAGCCGCGATCGACGAGGACGCGCTTGGCGCCCCATGCAAGCTGGCTGATCGAGGAAGGGCGGCGCGGAGGGCCCGCTCGGCTTCGGCGCCACACATGTCGTTCTATGTATTGGGCGGATGGATCATCCGGTGCCGGCCGAGACATGCTCGAGCCTTCGTTTCTGCCGCGATGCATCAGGCCGGTTGGTTCTAGACGCCTTCCATCGCTCAACGCTCGCCGAGGGCCGCAAGGACTACCGGTAGTCGAGGTCGAAGTCGAACCTTTGCCATTTGGCGCTTCTCAGCTGAACAGCGTGCCGCGCGCCACGTTCGCGACTTATCCTTCAGTCACGCATCGAGCATCTCGCGCAATGCCCGCGTCGCCGTTGCATAGCCACGCGCACCCAACCCGGCAATCACGGCGGTGGCGGCGGTCGAGACGAGTGATTGATGGTAGATCGCCTCTCGACGGTGAATGTTAGAGATGTGGAGTTCGATGATCGGTGCCTTGACCATCTTGAGCGCGTCAAGCACCGGTATCGAGCGGAATGTCAGCCCGGCCGGATTGATGATGATGCCCGCGGCTTCGGTGTCGATCGCCTCATGGATCCAGTCCACGAGTTGGCCTTCGTGGTTGGTCTGGCGGAAGACGATCTGATCATCACCGGCTTCTGCCCGGCACATTGCCTCGACCTCGGCCAATGTTGTGCGGCCGTAGATCTCGGGTTCGCGCTTGCCGAGCCGGTTCAGGTTCGGACCGTTGAGGATGTGGATGCTGCGGGGCACTGCGGACTTCCTCATGCTTCGGTTCAGCCCTGGTATCCCATCTGCCGCGGCAGCCAGAGCACCAGTTCCGGTACATAGGTGATCAGCATCAACGCGGCGATCATGGCGATGATGAAAGGGATGCAATCGCGTACCACCGCCGAGAGCGGCGTGTCGGAGATCTTTGCAACGATGAACAGCAGCAGTCCGTAGGGTGGCGTGATCAGTCCGATCATGATGTTCACCACCACGACGACGCCGAAATGCACCATGTCGATGCCGAGCGCTTGTGCCGTCGGCACCAACACTGGCACCACCACCAGAAGGATGGTGCTGCCTTCCAGCAGGCATCCGAGCACCAACAGGATCAGATTGACGACGAGCAGGAATTCCCCACGCGACATCTCCCAGCCCGCGAGGATGCCTCGTACGGTGTTCGGCACGTTCTCGCTGGTGATGACGTAATTGAAGGCCAGCGCGCCAGCGATCAGCATGCCGATGGCGGCTGTCGACCGCGCGCTCTCCACTACTGCCGCATAGGTCTGCCGCAACGTCAGGCTTCGGTAGAACACCGCTGCGATCAGCCAGGCATAGAAGGCGGCGACGGCGGCGGCCTCGGTCGGCGTCATCACACCGCCATAGATGCCGCCCAGCAGGATTACCGGCATCAGCAGGGCCGGCACTGCTTCCAGCGTCAGGCGAGGGAATTCGCGCAGCGGTACGCGTTCCGAGATCGGGAAGTCGTGGCGATGCGCCATCCAGGAGTTGATGCCCATCTGCACCAACGCCATCAGGATGCCAGGGACCACGCCGCCGAGGAACAGGAAGCCGATCGAGGCATCGGCGACCAGCGCGTAGAGAACCATCGGGATCGACGGCGGGATGATCGGCCCGATCACCGCGGTGACCGCCGTCAGCGCGGCGGCATAGCTGGCCGGATAGGCGCCGTTCTTCGTCATCATGTCGATCTGCACCTTGCCGCTGCCCGCGGCATCGGCGATGGCAGATCCGGACATGCCGGCGAAGATCACGCTCTGCACGACATTGACGTGACCCAAGCCGCCACGGAAGCGGCCGACGAGAAGGTTGCAGAAGCGCAGAAGCCGGTCCGTCAGGCTGCCGGCATTCATCAGCCCGGCGGAGAAGATGAACAGCGGTACCGCCAGCAGCACGTAGCTGCCGTTCAGCCCGTTCAGCACCTGCTCTGCCGCCGTCGACATGTCCTGCCCGGACAGGCCGAGATAGATGATGCTGGCCATGATCATGGTCAGCCCGATCGGCAAGCCCATCAGCGACAGGCCCAGCAGCGCGATCATCGCCAAGGTGAAGGGGTCGTGCAGGTTCACGTGGCGCCCCTCGCGATGCCGCGCCCCGTTACGGCGCGCCAGGCGATGACGGCGTGACGGATGATCATGGCGACGGCGAAGATCAGATAGACGGAGTAGAGCAGGTCGAAGCGGATGCCGAGATAAGCGCTGCGCTCCACCTTCATGAAGGTCACGTAGTCCACCATCGCCGGCAGCGACCAGGTGAAGACCACCACGACCGCGATGCCGGTGATCGCGTCGCACACGCGTTTTACGCCTCCGGGCATGGAGCCGTACAGGACATCGAAGCGGATTTCCTCATCATCGCGCAGCACCAGCCCCGCACCCCAAAGGATGCCCCACACCCAGGCCAGCGTGGAGAACTCCGCCGTCCAGCTCAGCGGCGCGTTCAGCACATAACGCGTGACGATCTGCAGCATGAAGGCGATGAACATCGCCACCAGCATCGCGGAGAGCACTTCCTCGGCGCGCCGCCTGGCCCAGCCGAACAGGCGACACGCCGTGGACATGCGGGTCAGCGCACCGCGGCGATACGGTCGAGGATACCGGGCGGCCAGCCCTGCGACTGTGTCGACGCCAGGTAGCGGCGCTGCGCCTCGGCGCGGAACGCCGCGACGTCCGGTTCATAGACCTCGAGGCCCTGGGAACGGAAAAAGGTCACCATCTCCTGTTCCTGCGCGAGATGGCGCTGGGTGCTCATGTCGATTGCCTTGTTCACCGCCGTCTGGATGGCTTCGCGCTGCGCCGGCGTCAAAGCATCCCAGAAGCGCGCGGAGACCGAAAGCAGGTCATAGGCGACCAGATGGCTGGTCAGCACGAACTGTGTCGTCACCTCGTAGAAGCGCATGGTGCGGCTGGCCGGCAGCGGGTTGTCCTGTCCATCGACAGTGCCGGATTGCAGCGCGGTGTAGAGCTCGGCGAAGGCCACCGGCGTCGGGTTGGCGCCCAGCGCCTCGCCGAGGAACTGCCAGGTCTCGCCCGGCGGCATGCGCAACTTCAGCCCTGCCATGTCGGCCGGCGTCGTGATGCGCTTGCGCGGCCGAAGGTTCACGTGGCGCGTACCGAAATACAGCGGACCCAGCACATGGACGTTCAACTGGTCCCGCGCCATGCGGTTGAACTCGGCGCCGATCTCGCCGTTGAAGACCTTGCGCATGTGGTCGGCGTCACGGAACAGGTAGGCCGAGGCCATCACGGACCAGGCCGGGATCTGCCGCGACAGGTCCTGTGGCGCGAGGTTCGCCATCTCGACATTGCCGCGCTGGATCGCAACCAACTCCGTGCCCTGGCGGAACAGCGTGGCATTCAGGTGAAGTTCAACATCGAATTCCGGCGCCAAATCCTGCTGGAAGCCGCGCATCGCATCCGCGCGTATGTCCTGGTCGGAGAACACGGCGGTAAAGCGGAGGCGGCGACGGGCCTGCGCATGAGAGGAATGGTTGGGCACTGCCAGGGCAGCGGCCGCAACCGTCATCACGGAGCGACGTCCGATGTGCATTTGCATGGGCGCTATCCCTTCCCTGGACATTCTCTTGGCCGCGCCGAGGCGGCTGCGTGCGACGCTAGGGGCGAGCGTCGAGCCGATCAATAGAGATTCGCCGCAATATCGGAGGATTGTGAGAATACCGGATATTGCCTGCTGCCCGCCTCGTCGCCGATACTTGAGCGGAGAGATCTGGTCCAAGGGAGGCGCCGCCATGACCCGGGCGGATGGCGAAAGGCCTGGCGCGGAGGAGACGGCGGGCGAGGCGGCCTATCGTCGCATCCGCGCCGATGTCATCCTCGGGCGGCTCGCACCCGGCCGGAAGCTTGGCCTGGATGGGCTGCGGGAGATCTATGGCGTCGGCGTGGGCACGCTGCGAGAGGCCCTGAACCGGCTCGCGGCGGAAATGCTGGTGATTGCCGAGGGGCAGCGCGGTTTCGCCGTCGCGCCCGCCTCGGCCGATGACTTCCGTGAGATTGCCGAACTGCGCCTGCTGCTGGAATGCCAGGCGATCACGGACTCATTTGCGGCCGGCGACCTCGACTGGGAGGGTCAGGTCGTGGCGGCGCATCACAAGCTCGCCGTGCTCGAGCGCCGGTTGCTGGCCGGCGAGACAGCCGATTCCACGTTGTGGAAGCATTATGATCGGGAATTCCACCATGCGCTGATCGCAGCGTGCGGGTCGGCCGCATTGCTGGAGACATATACCGCAGCCTATGACCGTTTCCTGCGCTACCAGATGGTCGCGGTGGTGTTCCGCGGCGCCATCGCGGCCGAACAGCACGCCGCGCTGCTCGACTGCGCGCTGTCGCGCGACGTGGCCCGGGCGCGCACCATCCTGCAGGCCCATGTACAAGGCTGCGTTGATCATGTTGTCCATGGCGGCGCGCTGACGCCGTTCGCGGCCCGAAGAAGCACGTCGCGCGGTCCCGCGCAGCCTTCCGGGTCACGCGCGGTGACATCCGGCCGATGATCGCCAGTCCCTTGCCGGTCGTGCTGGAGCCCGGCGAGGCTGCCAGCGAGCGTGCCTGGCGCCTGATCCGCGCCGACATCCTGCGCGGTACCCTGGCTCCCGGCCGCAAGCTCAGGCTCGAGGGTCTGCGCGACAGCTACGGCGTCGCCGTCGGCACGCTGCGGGAGAGCCTGAGCCGTCTGGTCGCCGAGCGGCTGGTGGTTGCGGAGGGCCAGCGTGGTTTCGAGGTTTCGTCCTTCTCGGCCCAGGAACTGCGTGACCTGGCCCAGCTGCGGCTTCTGTTGGAAGGCCACGCGCTGGAGCACGCTTTCCGTGCCGGCGATGTGGAATGGGAAGGGCGCGTCGTTGCCGCGCATCACAAGCTCTCGCAGATGCAGCGTAGGTTGCGCAGGGCGGACGCCGGCGCTCTCGATCCCTGGCGCCGTGCCGATTCCGAGTTTCATCGCACGCTGATCTCGGCATGCGGTTCGCGCACCTTGATGGCAACGCATGCGACGATCTTCGATCGCTATCTGCGGTATCAGAACCTTGCCCTTGGCTTTCGCGGCGAGATCGCGATCGAGGAGCACCAGGCGCTGATGGATAGTGCCGTCCGCCGCGACGCGGCGCGGGCCCGTGAAATCCTCGCCGCGCATATCCTGGGGGGCGTCGACCATGCGCTCGCCAGCGGTGCCATTTGACCAGCGCCGCAGGGCGGGATCACAGGGCCCGCCACCCATGGCAGAATGCGCCGTGACCGACGAGAGAGCCTGGTTCCATCATGGCGGACAGCAAGACAAGGACAGAAGGCGCGCCCGCCCCGCGGCAGCGTCGCGCGCCCGAGGAAACACGCCGCGAAGTGCTCGACGCCGCGATCGCCGAGTTCAGTGAGAAGGGCTTCTCCGGGGGGCGCGTGGACGACATCGCCGCGCGCATGCGCACGACCAAGCGGATGATCTACTACTATTTCGGCGGCAAGGAGCAGCTCTATGCCGCGGTCCTGGAACACATGTATGGCCGGATGCGGGACGCCGAGCAGGCCCTGCACGTCGATACCTTGCCAGCCGCCGAGGCCCTGCGGTGCCTGGTAGAAGTCACCTTCGACCACCATGCGCAGCATCCCGAATTCGTTCGCGTGGTGAGCGTCGAGAATATTCACGAGGCGCGGGTCGTCGCCGCATCGCCCACTATCCCCGAGCGCAATGCGGCGATCATCGACACCCTGCGCGGGCTGATCGCGCGCGGCGAGGCGGAAGGCGCTTTCAGGCCGGGGCTTGATGCTCTCGACCTGCACATGTTGATCAGCTCATTCTGCTTCTATCGCGTTTCCAATCGACACACGCTGCAGGCCATCTACGGGCGTGACATGTCCGCGCCTCCTGTCGTCGCCGCGCATCGGCGCATGATCGTGGACGCCGTGCTGCGCTACGCTCAAGCCTGACAGTCAGGCACAGCCTGACGACATCTCGAGGAAGTGCCCAAGCATCCGCCCGGCATCCGGGTCGCAGCCGGTGAACAGACGGAATGCGCCGACAGCCTGGAACACCGCCATGCCGCCGCCATCGAGCGTCCGGCAACCAAGGTCGCGTGCGGCACGAAGGAGCGACGTCTCCAAAGGAAAGTAGACGATCTCGGCGACCCAGAGCTCCGGTCGCAGCAGCGCAACCGGCAAGGGGGTGCCGGGGAACTTCTCCATGCCGACAGGCGTGCAGTTCACCAGACCGTCCGACGCGGCGACGGCCGCGGGCAGGTCCGAACAGGCAATCGCGCGACCGGAGCCGAAGCGTTCGTTCAGGGCCTTGGCCACGGCGTCGGCGCGCTGCATGTCGGTATCCGCGATCGCCAGATGCCCCACGCCTTCCGATAGCAGCGCGTGGGCCACGGCCGTCCCCGCCCCGCCGGCACCGAGCTGCACGACCCGTGCGCGCGGCGCGTCGGGCAGGCCGCGGTGGAATGCCTCGGCAAAGCCCGAGCAATCGGTGTTGTGGCCGACGCGCCGCCCGCCCCGGAGCACCACCGTGTTCACGGCGCCCAATGCGCGCGCATCGTCGGACAGGTCGTGTAGCAGCGGGATCACCGTCTGCTTGCAGGGGTAGGTGATGTTCAGGCCGGCGAAACCCATGCGTTCGGCCGCGGTCAGCAGTTCCTCAAGTGCCTCGGGTCCAAGGCCCAGAACGTCGAGGTCGATGAGCCGGTAGATCAGGCGCAGCCCTTGCTGCGCTCCCTCGCGTTCATGCATCGCCGGGGTGCGGGACGCCTGGATGCCGCGACCAATCAGGCCGGCGAGAACGGCGGGTCTTTGGTCCCAGGTGTTCATGGCTTTCCTTCTTGGATCAGGTCACGATCGGATGGAAGCGCCGGTGCGCCGAGGTCGGAAGGACATGGCTGAAGGCGAACGGCGTCGCGCGGGCGTTTGATCCGCAACAGTACCGCTTGACCCGTGTTTGTACTAATTGGTACATAAAGGTCAACGCCGAACGGTTCCGCTCGGGCCGCGACCCGTGCCCCGGCCTGCTGGCGCGCCGAAATCACCGCGGAGGACATCGCGTGCCGTTGGACCAGACCTGGCATCAACGCACGGTCCATGGCTGGCATCGTCAAGCTGCGGCCGACAATTGCCGTTCGACACCACATCACACCCGCTGCGGGAACCGGTCACCGAACATCGTTGTCCATGCGATTCAGCACGCGGCCCGGATGCCGATGCGCGGCGAGCAGGGCGACCGCGCCGCCAGTATCTTGGACCGCACACCGTGGGGCGACACTGAGACCATCATCCTCGACACCTGACGGAGGGGCCCGTGCCAGGGACGAAGCGCATGCCAAAATCCATTGCGACCGTCTGCCTTTCCGGCTCGCTGCCCGACAAGCTTGAGGCCGCCGCCGCGGCGGGCTTCGATGGCGTCGAGATCTTCGAGAATGATCTGCTGACATTCGACGGGGCGCCTGGCGACATCAGGCGGATGTGCGAGGATCTTGGGCTGGCGATCACCCTGTTCCAGCCTTTCCGAGACTTCGAAGGCATGCCGGAGCCCCAGCGGGTCCGCAACCTGGATCGCGCCGAGCGCAAGTTCGACACCATGCAGGCACTCGGCACCGACCTGGTGTTGGTCTGTTCCAATGTGCAGGCTGCGGCGCTTGGCGAGCCTGCGCGCGCGGCCGCCGACCTGCGGGAGATGGCCGAACGGGCAGCGAGGCGGGATCTGCGGGTCTGCTACGAAGCCCTGGCCTGGGGGAAGCACGTCAGTCGTTGGCGCCAGGCCTGGGAGATCGTCCGGCAGGCGGATCACCCCGCCCTTGGCCTCTGCCTCGACAGCTTTCACAGCCTGGCGCTTGGTGACGACCTGTCGGGCATTGCCCAGGCCGTGCCCCCCGACAAGATCTTCTTTCTCCAGCTCGCCGATGCCCCGCGGCTGTCGATGGACGTGTTGTCCTGGAGCCGGCACCATCGGCTGTTTCCGGGGCAGGGTGAATTGCCCGTCACCGCCTTCCTTCGCGACCTGCTGGCGTCAGGGTGGAATGGTACGCTCTCACTTGAGATATTCAACGACGAGTTCCGTTCGGCGCCTTCCCGGCGCATCGCGCGTGACGGCCTGCGCAGCCTGGATTGGCTGGAAGAGCAAGTCGGTCGTGTGTTGCTGCCGGCGGCGCCGCAACTCTCCGGCATCGAGTTTCTCGAATTCGCCGTCGACCGGCCGACCCGGGCGAACCTCGGGCAATTCCTCGCCGGCCTCGGATTCCACCACGCGGGCACGCATCGCAGCAAGGATGTCGAGCTCTGGCGCAACGGCGGCGCGCACATTGTCCTGAATGCAGAGCCGGACAGCGCCGCTGCCGAGCGTTTCGAGCAACTTGGGCCGTCAGTCTGTGCGACCGCCTTACGCGTGGATGATCCAATGCGGGTCGTGGCGCGCGCGGAGGCGCTGCAATACCCGGTGTGGCGTGAGCGGACCGGTGAGGGGGAGCACCGGATTCCCGCGATCCGCGCCCCCGATGGCACGCTGGTCTATCTGGTAAGCGCGCCGGCATCGGGAGAAAGTCCCATCTGGGCTGATGATTTCCGGCTCGCCCCGGATGTGGTGGAGCCGGCGGCGTTGCTCGGCGTGGACCATGTCGCGCAGGCTGTCGCGCCGGGCATGATGGACAGCTTCGTGCTGTTCTATCGCGCACTGTTTGGCCTGCAGCCGGATGCGCCGTGGGAGATCCCGGATCCGTATGGTCTCGTCCGCTCGCGCGCCTTTGTCGCACCCAATGGCAGCGTGCGCTTGCCGCTGAATGTCTCGGAGAGCACGCGTACAGGCACGGGGCGCTTCGTCTCGGCCCTGGCGGGCGCGGGCGTGCACCATATTGCATTCGCCGCCACAGACGCGTTTGCCGCCCTGGATGACGCCGCCGGCCGGCATGCTCCGCTGCTCGACATCCCCGCGAACTACTACGAGGATCTTGGCGCCCGTTTCGGCCTCGACGATGCTGAACTTGAAGCGCTGAAGGCGCGACATGTGCTCTATGATCGCGACAACGATGGCGGCGTGTTTCGCCACGCCTACACGCGCCAATTCCAAGACCGTGCTTTCCTGGAAATCGTGGAGCGCAGTGGTGGCTACGTTGGCTTCGGTGCGGCGAACGCATCCGTTCGCATGGCGGCGCAGCGCCGGACGCCGATTCCATCCGCCGACGCGACGCGAGACATGGACTGACGTGTCGGGCCACGCCCGGCGGCGCCGGTGGAACGCAGCCAAGGTGGTGGTTGGCAGCCGCAACGCAGAGCGCAACCGATGACAATTCCGCTGAAGGCCAGCACGTCAAGAGCCCGGCCCGCCTCGCGGAGGTCTAACCGATGACACGAAAGCCGATGAGGCGCCGTGGGAACTCGATGTCTCGAATTGGCGCGCCGCCCTGCTGGTGCTGCGCGATGCAATGGGCACGGAGGCAGAGGCGACAGCGTGGGGCGTTTGCGTATGCCGGCAGAACGCGGAGGCGCATCCGGTTTCATCCCCAGCATGCCACGACGCTTGCATGGCACGCCCATCGCATCTAGTCGAAATGACAAGCCGAGCGCCATCGACTGGGACCTGCGATGAAGCCTGCCGCATTCGACTATCATGCTCCTGCGACGCTCGACCATGCGCTCGCCCTGCTTGCCGTGCACGCCGAGGAGGCCCGCATTCTCGCCGGCGGGCAGAGCCTGGTGCCAACGATGGCCTTTCGCATGGCTCGCCCTGGCGTCCTTGTGGACATCAACCGGATTTCCGCGCTCGCCTACGCCGCCGGCGAGGATGGCGTGTTGCGTATCGGTGCGCTGGCTCGCCACGCCTGGTTCGAGACGCCGCGCGTCGCTGGCCCCCTGGGACGATTGCTGCCTGCCGTGGCGAACAGCATTGCCCATGCCCCGATCCGCATTCGAGGAACTTTCTGCGGCAGTCTCGCGCATGCGGATCCGGCGTCGGAATGGTGCGCGACGGTACTGGCACTCGGTGGCAGCATGGCGCTGGCGGGCCCGTCCGGGGGGCGCGAGGTGGCGGCCAAAGACTGGTTCCAGGGCGTCTTCACCACCGCGATGCAACCGGGCGAGATCCTGGTCGAGGCGCGATTGCCCTTGCTTGACGACGCATGGCGCTGCGGGTTTGCAGAATTCAGCCGTCGCGTCGGGGATTTCGCGCTGGCCATGGCTGTGGTCGTAGTTCGGCTCGAGGATGGCCTCATCCAGAAGGCACGGATCGCCCTAGGCGGCATTGGCGCTACGCCCGTTCTGGCAGCGGAGGCTGCTGCTGAGCTGATCGGCTTGGCGCCGAGCGCCTCGGCGGCGCGCCTTGCGGCGCGGCGAGCGAGCGAGGCCTGCCATCCGCAGGAGGATCTCCACGCGACCGCCGCTTATCGCCGCGACCTCGTTGGTGCCATGGTTCGCCGTGCATTGGAGAAGGCCTTCACCGCATGAATTGGGTCGGCCGCAGCCTTCGCCGCCTTGAAGACCCCGCACTGCTGCGCGGCGAGGGCCGCTTCACGGCGGATATTGCCGCCGGTGCGCGGGCCGTGCGCTTCCTGCGCAGCCCAATCGCCAGCGGACAGATCACTGCGCTGCACCCGCCGCCGGAAATGCCACCAGGCGCCGTATTCGTGAGCGCGGCGGAAATGGCGGATGTCGGCACGATCAAGCCAATGCTGCATCGCTTCGCCTATCGCCCGGTCGAACAGCCGGTGCTGCCGATCGACCATGTGCATTTCGTTGGGCAGCCGATTGCTGCCATTGCGGCCGACAATGCAGCGCTCGCTGAGGATCTGGTCGAGGCGATCGTGGTGGAATTCGAAGCCGCGACACCGGTGGTGGATCTCGCATCCGCGCTGCGGCTCGACGCTCCGCTGGTGCACGCCGTAGCGCCCGGCAACGTCGCGGTGGAGGGCGTGCTTACCTCGCCGGAATGTGCCGCTGCGTTCGCCGCGGCGCCGCAGGTCGTCGAAGTGGCATTCCGGTCGCACCGCCAGAACGCCACGCCGATGGAGGCGCGGGCCGGATGCGCACAGTACGACCGGGCGACGGGTCGCGTGCGGCTGACAGCCTCCGTGCAGATGCCGCACATGCTGCGCACTGGCATCGCAGAGTTGCTGAGTATGCCCGAGGCCGATCTTCAGGTGATTGCCCCCGATGTCGGTGGCGGTTTCGGACAGAAGATGGCGTTGTTCCCGGAGTATGCGGTGCTGGTCTGGTTGGCGCGCCGGCACCGTTCGGATTTTGCCTGGATCGAGGATCGCAACGAGAACCTGACTGCTTCGGCCCATTCGCGTGACCAGGCGCATGTGCTGCGCGGCGCCTTCGCGGAGGACGGCACACTGCTGGGCCTCGATGCGGACATCCTTGCCAATGTCGGTGCCTTCTCCTCCTATCCCGTGACATGTGGGGTTGAGCCCCTGATGGCCTTCGCCGAATACCCTGGGCCATACAAGGTGCCGGCCTACGGCGCGCGGGCTCGTGGCGTGTTGACGCATACCTGTCCGATGGCGCCGTATCGCGGCGTTTCGCGTCCGGTCATCACCTTCGGCATCGAGCGATTGATGGACCGTGCTGCGGCGCGTTTGGGGCTCGAGCCTGCGGCGATCCGACGTCGCAATCTGGTGGATAGCTTTCCATACCGCACCGTGACCGGCCTGACGCTGGACGAAGCGTCCTATGTCGAGACGCTCGATGACGTCGTCTCGCTGATCGACGTGCCCGCGTTCCGCACACGCCAGCAGATGGCGAGGGAGCAGGGCCGGTACCTTGGCCTGGGCCTCGCCGTCCTCAATGAGCGGACAGGCTATGGCACGCCGGCTTTCGCGGCACGCGGCATGGGCATTGTTCCAGGCTATGAGGTGGTGGACATCGACATGACACCGAGCGGCGAGGTGGAACTGCGGATAGGCGCTTCCCCCCACGGCCAGGGGCTGCGCACGACGCTGGCGCAGATTGTCGCCGATCGGTTAGGCGTCACGCCCGATCGTGTGCGCGTCATCCATGGTGACACCGACCGCACACCTTATGGCTGGGGCACATTTGCCAGCCGTTCGACGGTGATCAGTGGCGGTGCGTCCCAACGCGCGGCGGATCAACTGGCCGCACGACTGCGCGCAGCGGCCGCGAAGGTACTGCAGGCGACTGCACAAGAGATCACGCTGTGCAATGGTGAGGCCGTTGCGGCGAATGGCTCATCGATCGCCATCGCGGCGCTGGCGCGGCAGGTGCACCAACGCAGCGATCTGTTCGATGGCTTCAATTTGGCGGAGACCGCAAGCTATGATCCCGATGGGACTTTCTCCAATGCCTGCCACGCCGCCATCGTCGAAGTCGATCCCGAGACAGGGCATGTGCGTATCGAGCGCTATCTTGTGGTCGAGGACGCTGGACGAATCATCAATCCGCTTATCGCCGAAGGCCAGGTTCGCGGCGGCGTCGCGCAGGGAATTGCGAATGCGTTGTTCGAGCAAGTCGTCTATGCAGAGGACGGCAATATCCTGACCGGTACCTTGGCGGACTACGCCTTGCCGACCGTGGCGGAGATTCCGCCGATTGAGATTCATCATCGCGAGTCGCTCAGCGTCGCCACCCTGACCGGAGCGAAGGGGCTCGGAGAGGGCGGGGCGATTGGCGCCCCGGCGGCGATCGCCAATGCCATCACTGACGCGCTCACGCCCTTTGGCGCCGAGATCACTGAAATCCCCGCGACGCCGGCGCGCATCCGCGCGCTGATACGTAACGCCAAGTCGCCCCACACGGATGGAGAGACGGCATGAGCCGCCATACGGTCTGCTTCACCGTCAATGGCGCTGCGCAGTGCGTGGATATCGAGGCGCGACATACCCTTGCCGACACTCTGCGCGAGTCCTGCGGCTTCACCGGCACGCATGTCGGCTGCGAGCACGGCGTCTGCGGCGCCTGCACCGTGCTGGTCGATGGCGTGCCGATACGGTCCTGCCTAATGTTCGGCGTGCAGGCCGATGGTTCGACGATCCGCACAATCGAGGGCCTTGCCGCGGCAGACGGTAAGCTGAGCCTTCTGCAGCAGGCTTTCCAGGAGCATCATGCCCTGCAATGCGGCTTCTGCACCCCTGGCTTCCTGATGCTTGCCACATGGATGTTGGAACGTGATGCGCGGCTGACCGAGGATGCCTTGCGCCATGCGCTCTCCTCCAACCTGTGCCGCTGCACAGGCTACCAGGGCATTCTGGACGCCGTGCGCGCTGCGGCCCGCGCACTCGACAAGTGGGATGACGCGACAGGCGCATAGAGCAGGATCCGTTCGCTTTCGCTCGCGCCTCCTGCTCGATGCCTTTGTTTGATCGTGCGTTTCACGCCTCCGGTGATTCCACCTATGGCGATCACGCTTTTGCGTGGCGCGCGCATCGATTATGAACCTGCACAACCGGCTGGTCTGTGGGGGTCACCGCGCGAATCATTGCGATGACGGCCGCGCGGCGTCCATCGTTCACTCTGCGGCGCTGCGCTCTGCCCGCGCCGCCGCGTGCCGATTGACATGCGGCTTCAGTCCCAAATTCTCGCGCAACGTGGTGCCTTCATAGGAGTTGCGGAAGCGACCGCGGCGTTGCAACTCGGGCGTGACGAATTCGATGAAATCCTCGCAGCCCGGCGGCAGGTGTGTCGGCGTGATGTTGAAACCATCGGCCGCGCCGGTATCGATCCATTCCTCCATTACATCGGCAATATCCGCGGCGGTTCCGATCAGACAGAAGCCGCCGGCGCCAACGAGTGAGAGGCAGAGTTCCCTGATCGTCCAGTTGTTGGAGCGCACCCGCGCCATGATGCGCGCAACGCCGCTGCGGACCTGCGCCTCGCCCTGCGGTTCGGGAACCGGACCGTCGATCGGGTAGCCGCTGAGGTCGCCCAACTCATTGTAGACGCGTGCAAGGGCCACGAGCGGATCAACCATGGCCTGCAATTCGTCAAACTTCGCCTGGGCCTCGGCGCGCGTGCGAGCAACAATTGGACGCAGCGCCGGCATGATCTTCAGGTCGTCCCAGTCGCGCCCGTGTCGCGCGAGTCGTCCCTTCACATCGGAATAGTAGGCGCGCGCAGCGGCGATGTTGTCCTGTGCGGCATAGATCACATCGGCATTGCGTGCGGCGATATCCCGCCCCTGTTCCGAAGCCCCGGCCTGCACCAGGATTGGCCTTCCCTGCGGCATGCCGGCCACGTTGAGCGGGCCGCGGACCTGGAAGTGCTTTCCGCGATGATCAAGCACATGCATCTTCGCTTCGTCATAGAACAGGCTGCTCGCCCGATCATAGATCAGGGCGTCGGGCTCCCAACTGTCCCATAGCCCGGTCACCACCTCGACGAACTCCGCGGCGCGTTCATATCGCGTGTCGTAGTCAAGGTGCTTGGCGCGGTTGAAATTGCGCGCCTCGGCATCGGACCAGGAGGTGACGATGTTCCAGCCGGCCCGGCCGCCGCTGATCAGGTCGAGTGTCGCGAATTTGCGGGCGATATGGAACGGCTCATTGTAGGTGGTGGAAGCGGTGGTGACGAGACCGATATGCTTGGTCACTGCGGCGAGTGCCGGCAGTAGCGTCATCGGTTCCATCTCGACCAGTTCATAGCCCGACCGCGCGAGCGAGCCACGCGGCTCGTCCTTCTCACGGATGCCGATGCCGTCAGCGAAGAAGATCATGTCAAACAGCCCGCGCTCGGCGCATTGCGCATTGCGGACATAGTGGTCGAAGCGCAGCGTTCCATCGGCGGGCACATCGGGGTGCCGCCAGGCCGCGGCGTGATAGCCGAGCCCACGCATGGACATGCCGAGCTTCATGTGGCGTTTGGTTGTCATGGTGTCGTCCTCGTCGATCGATCGTCGCGCAGCGTCAGGCGCGAACCAGGCCGCGCGGCTTGCGCTCCAGCGTGGGGATCGCCGCGATCAACGCCTGCGTATAGGGATGCTGCGGCGCGCCGAAGACATCAGCCGGCGTGCCGGCCTCGACGATCCGGCCGTGGCGCATGATGGCGACGCGATGGGCGATGTGCCGCACGACGCCGAGGTCGTGCGAGATGAAGAGATAGGAGGTATGATGCTGCTCCTGCAGGTCACGCAGCTGATTCAGGATCGCCGCCTGCACCGAGATATCGAGCGCCGACGTTGGTTCGTCGCAGACGACAAGCCGAGGCTCTGCCGCGAAGGCACGCGCGATAGAGACGCGCTGCTTCTCGCCCCCTGACAGCTGGTGCGGGTAGCGGTCGAGATAGCGGGCGCCAAGCTTCACCTGGTCGAGAAGTTCGACGATGCGCCGGCGCACGTCGGTGCCGCGCGCGATTCCATAGAGCTGCAATGGTCGACCGACGATTCCCTCGACTGTCCAATGCGGGTTCAGCGCGGCATCGGGGTTCTGGAAGATGAACTGGATGGCTCGCTGTTCGGACCGCGTACGGTTCTGCACGGCCGGATCGATCACGACCTGCTCGAGTCGGATGTCGCCGGCATCCGGCTGCAATAGTCCGGCAACGCAGCGTGCCAAGGTCGATTTGCCGGAGCCGCTTTCGCCCACGACGGCAAGGGTGCGGCCGCGCGGCACCTCCAAGGTCACGTTGTCGACCGCACGCACTGTCATCGGGCGACGCAGGAAGGGGAGCTTCAATAGGGAGGGGCGGCCAAAGGTACGTTCTATGCCGACAATCTGCAGAAGCGGAGGCTGTTCCAGTTCGGCGTCCGCGTCGCCTTTCGGGGCTGGCAAGTTTGACGATGAGATGCGAGCAAGGCGGTCGTGTTCGAGGCAGCGTGCCCGATGACCCGGACCGACTGTCTCCAAGGGCGGTATCGCGGTATGGCAGCCTTCCTGCACCGACGCGCAGCGTGTGGCGAAGATGCAGCTGTCAGGGACCTTGCGTAGATCCGGCAACCGGCCGGGAATATCGGCCAGACGGGCCTGAGCATGATTGATCGTCGGCAGCGCGTTCATCAGGCCGATGGTGTAGGGGTGGCGCGGGGCGCGCAGCACCTGTGCGGTGCTTCCTTCCTCCAGGAGCTGCCCGGCGTAGAGCACGCCGACGCGGTCGCATACCTGGGCGACGACGCCCATGTTGTGGCTGATGAACAACACTGCCACGCCGAGCGCGCTGCGGAGGTCATTGACGAGGTCGAGGATCACAGCCTCGGTCGTCACGTCGAGACCGGTGGTGGGTTCGTCCATCACCAACAGGTCGGGATCGCAGGCCAGGCCCATGGCTATGACCACGCGCTGCTGCTGTCCGCCTGACAATTGGTGTGGATAGCGGTGCGCGATGTCGGCCGGGTGGGGCAGCTTCACCTGGTCAAGCAGCGTGATGGTGCGTGCCCAGGCTGTGCGGCGATCTGTCTTTCGATGGCGACGGATGACCTCGGCGATCTGTTCCCCGACCTTGATGGAAGGATTGAGTGCACTCATCGGGTCCTGATACACCATGGATACGACACGTCCGCGCGTGGCGGCGAGCGCGCGCGGAGACATCGCCATGACGTCCTGTCCACGCAGCATGATGCGGCCGGTGACGCGTCCGGCGGGCACATGGCGCAGCACTGCATAGGCCAGGCTGCTTTTGCCGGAACCGGATTCGCCAATCAGGCCATACGCTTCCCCTGGCGCGATGCGGAGAGAGACGTCGCGCACTGCCTTCAGCCCGCCCGACCCCTCGCCGTACGTGATCGACAGACCGATCACCTCCAGTGTCGGGTCGCTGGACAGGCTCGGCGAGATCTCCTCGACGATGGTCTGCGGCTCGGCATTCATCGTGCGCGATCGCCTCCGGGCATGGCGATGCTGCGTCTCAGGCGCTCGCCCACCAGGACTGTCCCGACAGCGACGGCCGCGATCGCCAGCGATGGGAAGACGGGGAGCCACCAGGCGAGTTCAATGAACTGTTGACCATCGCGCACCATCAGCCCCCATGCGGGCGTCGGTGGGGTCACCCCGATGCCGAGATAGGCCAGCGAGGCGGAGAGCAGGATGGCGGAGGTTACGCGCAACGAGAAATCGACAACGATGATCATCAGGACATTCGGCAGCAGCTCACGCGCCAGGATGAACAACCGCGACTCGCCGCGCGAGCGTGCGGAGTCGATGAATTCCCGTGTCGCCAGATCCAGCACGACGGAACGGACAAGCCGCGCCGATCGTGGCCAGAACACAAGCGCGATCGCGGCGATGACGTTCACCGGCGCCGGTCCGAGCATCACCACCACCAACATGGCGAGGATCAGACCCGGGAAGGACATCAGGGTATCCATCACGCGCATGATCGTTTCGTCGACACCACCGCCGAGATACCCCGCCACCAGGCCCGTGATGGTGCCGAACAGCACCCCAAGCGCGGCGGCAGCGATGGCGACCAGCAGTGTCGGCTGCGTGCCGGCGATGACGCGACTGAACACGTCGCGGCCGAACTCGTCGGTCCCGAAGGGAAAGGCCAGGCTTGGTTCCTGCAGCGTATGCATCGGGTCGAAAGCCAGCGGATCGCGCGGAACGACCTGGGCGCCGAAGGTGATCAGCACGGCGAGCAGCAGCAGGAAGCCAATGCAAGCGAGGTCGCCGATGCTAAGTCGGCGTGGGGCACCAGGCACGGAAAGGGCGATTGCCACTGTTCGTTCAACCCCTCAGTCGCGGATTGAGCATCAATGCGGTGACGTCGGCGCAGAGGTTGCCGATGCCATAGGCCGCGGCCACAACCAGAACGCCGGCCTGGATGGTGGGAATGTCGCGGTAGCTGACGGCATTGGTCATCATCTGGCCGATGCCGGCGTAGGAGAACAGGGTCTCCACGACCACCAGCCCGCCGATGACGTAGCCGAAATACATGCCGATCTCGGTGACGGTCGGCGGCAGGACATTCGGCAGGGCATGCTTCACCACGACAACCCAGCGGGGCAGGCCCTTCAATGTGGCGGTCCGGACATAGGGGCTGGTGAGCGCCTGGATCATGCCGGCCCGGGTAACCTGGCTGATGATGGCAAGCATGCCTATCACCAACACCCCCACCGGCAGGATCAAGGCCTCGGGCCGCGACAGCGGGTTCTCATTTGGATCCATCAGGCTCGATCCAGGCAACAGCGGCAGCCATATGCTGAAGCAGAGGATAGCCAGCAATCCAATCACGTATTCGGGCATCGCGTGGGACGCGACGGCGAAGCCGCTGATGCAGCGGTCCAGGATGCTGCCGGGCTTCAGCGCCGCGAGCACGCCCAGCAGAATCGACAGCGGTGCCGCGATCGCAAGGGTAATGGCGCCGAGGATGGCCGAGTTGCCGAGCCGCCCGAGCAGCATCGGCGCGATCGCCTGGCCATGCTGCAGGGATCGACCGAAATCGCCATGCAAAACGCCGCCCATCCAGGCCAGGTAACGCTCGGGCAACGGTTGGCCGAGGCCCATGCGCTCACGGACTGCTTCGACCATCTGTGGCGTTGCCATGTCGCCGAGCACCGCTGTCGCCACGTCTCCCGGCAAAACGTTGACGATGCCGAAAGTGAGCAGGGAAACCGCAGTGAGCACGACAGCCAGCAGGAGGCAGCGCCGCAGAACGAAGGCGATGATTGTCATCGCATCCTCACGCGCTCAGCCACATGCCTCGCATTTCAACTGTGCCGAAACGCGGCGGAATGAACCCCTGTACTTTGTCCGTCGACATGCCGAGGTAGTTGCGGAAATAGGGTATCAGCCTGTCAGCATCGGCGTTCAGCGCGCGCAGTACGTCCGCGGTGACGGCCTTGCGCCGCTCAAGATCCACCTCCGCGATCATCGCATCGAGCTTGGCGTCCAGGCCGGGCGAGGATTCGATGCCGCTATAATTGTACAAAGACTTGCTGTGATAGATGCGATGCAGGGCATCGAACAGCGTCGCGGACCCCGACCAGTAGGATGTATACAGGGGCATCTTCCGCGACACATTCGCGGCATATTCGGTGTAGGGGACGTCGCGCACGCGCAGCGTCACGCCGATCTGTGCTGCCGCCTGGGAGAAGGCGAGCACCATCTTCGGCGCTGGTTGGCGATCCGAACTGGTGAAGAAGTCGAGGCTGATCGGCGGGACGCCTGATTCCTGAATGAGTTGGCGGGCCCTGGCGAGGTCCTGTCCATTCTGGGCCATTGGCGGCACATAGATGTTGCCCGGCGGCAGCGGTTGATCGTTGCCCTGTACGCCCTGTCCGAACAGCGCCGAAGCGACGGTCGCGGGACGATCAAGGATATGGCGGAACGCCTGACGCACCTTCAGATTATCGAAGGGAGCCATGTTCCCCATGATATTCACCGCGTGGTAGTCGCCGGTGACTTCGGAATAGGCCTTGAAGCCCCGCGCGCTGCGCATGGCGAGGTACATCTCGACGGGGATCTGGGTCAGAAGGTCCACTTGGCCGCCGCGCAGTGCGGCCTGCATCGCCACCGCCTCGCGGATGAAGACCATGCGCACGCCGTCGAGGTGGAGCACGTCCGGGTTCCAGTAATTCGGATTGCGCTCGACGGTGAGGCTGCTGCCCGGCTGGAAATCCTTGAAGATGAATGGGCCCGTGCCATTCGGCGTATTGCGCAGATCGTCGATGCCCGCGGCGGGCAGGATGCGTGCCTGGCGGAATGCCAACTGCACGGGGAACTCGCCGAAGGGCACGCGCAGCGCGAAGCGAACCTTGTGGGGACCCTCGGCGGTGATGGCCGTGACCGGACCGAAAGCGCCGGAGCCCACGCCTGAGCGGGCAGGATCCATCGATCGTTCAACGGTCGCGACCACGTCGGCGGCCGTGAAGTCGCGGCCGTTGTGGAACTTCACGCCCTCGCGCAGCGTGACGACCCATTCCATGCCATCCCGTTCCGGCACCCAGGACAAGGCGAGCATCGGAACCGGCTGCGTATCCGCGTCGAGCGAGACCAGATTGTCGTAGATCATCTGGCTGTATTCCATGCCAGAGAACGAATTCGTCATCTGCGGGTCGAGAGTGTCCGGCGGATCGGGCCGGCAGAATCGTAGCGTCCCACCCTTTCGCGGCGGTGTGGATTGGGCGCGGGCTGGTCGTGGCGTTGCAGCACCGCCCGCCATTCCGAAGGCGGCCGCCGTGCCGAGCAAGGTTCGGCGGGTCATGCCGGGAATCATCAGGTCGTCGGTCTCGGAACGGCGCATGGCGGCTTCTCCGGCTGGAGGACTGCAATGACGCTCAGACGCTGCCACGGCGTGGCGACTGACCGCCTGAGCCTCGTGAAGGACGCTCTCTCCCGTAGCCGCGCCGAGCAGGCGGCGCGTATGTCGATATTAGGTATCAGCGAGGCTGCTGCGACTCGAAACTGCAAAATCAATCGTGAAAAAACGCTCAACCAGCCGGACCTTGCTCAGGATCAAGGACAGGAGCGCATCTGTGCGCATCAGCCTGCCTGATTCGCGGGCGCGTCGTCGCTCGGCAGCGACGGTCTCAGCTGCGCATGCGGCACGAAGCGCCCTCTCAGGCTGCGCGATGCGCATGGCGGCTCGGAGCGGGAGCGAGACCGAGCCGATCACGCAGCATGCCGCGGGGACCGTCAGGTCGAAGCTGGCGCTGGCGCAGGGCTGGCATGACCTGCGCGGCAAACGTGCCGATCGCCTCCGCTGTGTCAGGCAGATGAATCACGAACCCGTCGACCGCCCCACTGCTGCACCATTCGGCCATGAGCGCTGCGATCATCGAAGGTGTCTCGGCCAGCTGCAGCGGCCCGGGCTCGACGATGGACGAGGCGGGCGTGATGCCGGCCAGGATGCGCAGCGCGCCGGGTGGCCGCCCATGGTCCGCCAGGCTGCGCGTCAGGGCGGCGCGCATGCTGCGGGCCTCATTGAGGTGACGCGGCACGATGTGCAGCACCTCCGCCGCCGCGGCCGCGAATGCGTCGGCTATCGGATTGCCACCATTCACCATCAGCGGCGGTCGCCCCTGCGGGGGCCGTGCGGTGTCCAGCGGACCCCGCACCTTGTAGTGCGTGCCCTGGTGATCGAGCCAATGGAAGCGCGACCGGTCGAAATACAGGCCACTTGCCTTGTCGCGCGTGAAGGCGTCGTCGTCCCAGGAATCCCAAAGGCCCGCGACGACCTGGGCGAGTTCGGCGGCACGCGCGGCGGCGACCTCGGGCATCGCGAGCGGCAGATTGCCGAAGTGCTCGGCTTCCTGCGTCGAGGGAGTGGGCTGCAGCAGCCACCCAAGGCGGCCGCGACTGATATGGTCGATCGAACCGAGCCGCCGCGCCAGATTGTAGGGTTGATGGAATGGTGCCGAGCAGGCGGGAATGAGACCGACATGCTCGGTGACCGCGGCAAGGCCCGCAGAGAGCGCGATGGGATCAAGACCCGCACGCTCGGGCAGGCAGAGGAAGTCGAAGCCCCCGGCCTCGGCCGCATGCGCGGCGGCGACGATCTGCTCAAAGCTGGTGACCGGGTCCCGGCCTGTCAGGGCGACGCCCAGTGGCGGCATCATGCGACGGCCGCCATGGCTTGCCGCTGCCGCAGGCCAAGATGGTCGCTCAGCGTCTCGCCCTCATAATCGGTGCGGAACAGGCCGCGCCGTTGCAGTTCAGGGACCACAAGCTCGATGAAGTCCTCGGCATCGACGGGAATGCAGGGCGGCTGGATGTTGAAGCCGTCGGCGGCGCCGGTGGTGAACCACTCCTCCATCAGGTCGGCGATCATCGCCGGCGTACCGACCATGCCGAGATGCCAGAAGCCGCCCGAGACCAGCTCATAGAGCTGACGGATGGTGAGGTTCTCCCGCTTCGCCTTGGCGAGCGCGCCGACCACGAACTCGCTCTTGCGCCCGCCCGGCATCGGCAAGTCGGGTATCGGCCCTTCCAGATCGTAGCCGGTGTAGTCGGGGAAGGCGTTCACCGTCAGCAGGCCAAGACCGAGCCGCGGCTCGATCAGCGCCTGCATGCGATCGAACTTGTCCTGGGCTTCTTGTCTCGTACGGCCGACAAAGGCCATGATGCCGGGCATCAGCTTCAGGTCGTCGGGTTCGCGGCCGTACTTGGCCATGCGCCCCTTCACGGAAGCATAGTAGGCGCGCGCATCCTCGATAGCTGGCTGGCCGCCGTAGACGACATCGGCGCAGCATGCGGCAAGCTCCTGCGCATTGTCCGACTCACCCGCGGTGAATATGGGCATGCGGTGCGCGGCCGGCGGCAGGCCAAGCGAGCCTCGCACGCTGAAATGCCGGCCCTCATGGTCCAGCGATCCGCCATCCTCCAGCCCTCGCAGCACGGTGACGAACTCCGCAGCCCGCTCATGCCGCGTATCGGAATCGGCCAGCTTGTCGAGACCGAAATTCCGCGCCTCATCGATGCTGAAGCCGGTAACCATGTTCCAGCCCGCGCGACCATGACTGATGCGGTCTAGGGTGACGAGCTGCCGTGTCAGATTGAAGGGCTCGTTGTAGGTCGCCGATGCCGTGGGCACGAGGCCGATATGCCGCGTCACCGCGGCCAGTGCGGTGAGCAGCGCGGTCGGTTCATGCTTGACGATCTGGTGTTCCATCTCCCGTGCGATGGCCGGGCGATCCAGGTCGCGCACCGCGGAGGAATCGGCCAGGAATATGCCATCCAGCTTGCCGCGCTCGGCGAGCCGCGCGCAGTGCACGAAGTGGCGGAAATCCATGTTTCCGTCGGCCGGCACGTCCGGGTGCCGCCAGGCGGCATAGTGGTAGCCGAGATTGGCTATGGAGAGCCCCAGGCTCATCCTGCGCTTGCGCCGGCTCATTCCGCGGCCTCCGCAACAGGTGTGGCGTACCGGCTTGCCGGACGCGGCAGGCCAAGGTTCTCTCGCAGGGTGGTGCCTTCGTATTCCGTCCGGAAGAGACGGCGCCGCTGCAATTCCGGAATCACGAGGTCGACGAAATCCTCACCGCCACCAGGCAGGTAGGGCGGCTGTACATTGAAGCCGTCCGCGGCACCCGTGGTGAACCACTCCTCCATCATGTCGGCGATCGTCGTCGGCGTGCCAATGATGCCCAGGCTCCAGAAGCCGCACAGGGCGACGTCGAACAGTTGGCGCAGTGTCAGCTTCTCGTCCCGCGCGCGCCGCATCAGCGCCAGCGTCAATTCCGGTTCGCGGCCACCGAGCTTCTCGCTGCCCATGAATTCGCTGCGCATCGTCATGTCCGGCAGCGGATCGTCCAGCCCGTAGGCACTGAGATCGGGGAAATGGTTCACGATCAGCTGGCCGATGCCGACTTCCTTCGGCATCACCTTCTGCATCAGCGCGAACTTGTCCTCCGCTTCCGACTGGGTACGACCGACATAGCATTGGATACCCGGCATCATCAGCAGGTCGTCCGGCTCGCGCCCATATTTCGGCAGGCGTCCTTTGACCGAGGTGTAGTAGGCGCGCGCGGCGTCGATGTTCGGCTGGCCGCCATAGCACATGTCGGCGATCTCGGCCGCGAGATCCTGGGAGTTGTCCGAGGTACCGGCCGTGATGATCGGCAGGAAGCCCTGCGGCGGTCGCGCCATGTCGAGCGGCCCGCGCACCTTGAAATGCCGTCCCTCATGGTTGAGCGTATGCACCTTGCCGGGCTGGAAGAAGCGCCCGGACGCCTTGTCGCGGATGAAGGCGTCGTCGTCCCACGAGTCCCACAAGCCACGCATGACTTCGATGAATTCGCGCGCGCGGTCGTGCCGCGAATCGGAATCGATCGGCCTGTCGAGGCCGAAGTTGCGCGCTTCGTCCAACCCATGGCTGGTGACCATATTCCAGCCGACACGCCCGCCGCTCAGGTGGTCGATCGCGGCCATGCGGCGCGCGAAGTTGAACGGATGCCAATAGGTCGTGCTTGCTGTCGGCATCAGCCCGACATGCTTAGTCACCACCGCAACCGCCGCCATGGCGAGCGTCGGATCGACCTTGACCTGCGCCTGTTCGCGATCGCGCGCTATGCGCAGGTCGTCGACATTGAGGATGGAGGACCAGTCGGCCAGGAAGACGAAATCCATTTTGCCGCGCTCGGCGATCTGCGCGGCCTTTACATGATGTTGGATGGAGGTGGCGCTCAGCACATCCACATCAGGATGGCACCAGGCGGAATAGTGATAGCCTGCCGAGGCGATCGACAGGCCGAGCTTCATCATTCGAGGGTTGGTCATGCGCGCATCTCCCCCCGCTGCGCCGGCGTTGCGTACCGGCTGACTGCCGGTGCCATGCCGAGCCGCTCGCGCAGCGTCGTTTCCTCGTACTCCGTGCGGAACAGGCCGCGACGCTGCAACTCGGGCACGACGAGACCAACAAAATCCGCTGCACCGCCCGGCAGATAGGGGCACTGCACATTGAAGCCATCAGCCGCACCCGTGGTGAACCATTCCTCCATGGCATCGGCGATGTCTGCGGCGGTGCCGACCTTGCCGAACTGCCAGAAGCCCGCCGCGATCGCCTCATAAGTCTGGCGGATGGTCAGATTGTCCCGCCGCACGCGTTCAAGCAGCGCGTCGGAGAACATGTCATAGCGGCCGCGCGTCAACTCGACTTCGGGCATCGGCTCATCGACATCATGCCCGCGAAGATCCGGGAAATTATGCAGACGCAACATGCCGAGCCCAACCTCGGGCGAGATGAGCGATTGCAGTCGCTCGAACTTGTCCTGCGCTTCCTGCCGCGTTCGCCCGACGAATGGCATGATGCCGGCGAGTACTCTGACGGCTTCCGGTGACCTGCCATACTTCGCCATGCGACCCTTCACATCGGCATAATAGGTGCGACCACTCCCGATATCCGGCGCGGCGGAGTAAACCGCGTCCGCCAACTGGGCGGTGAATTCGTTGGCCTGGTCGGAGTAGCCGGCCGTGATGATCGGCAGATGCCGCTGCGGCGGCACCTGGACGTCGAGTGGCCCGCGCACCTTGAAGTGCTTTCCCCGGTGTTCCAGGAAATGCATCCTTGATCGGTCGAAATACAGACCCGTCGTCCGGTCGCGCGGAAAGGCGTCGTCGTCCCAGCTGTCGTACAGGCCATTCACCACATCGACGAACTCACGGGCGCGTTCATGACGCATATCGGAGCCGATGACCGCGTCGTATCCGTAGTTGCGTGCTTCATCGCGACTGAAGCCTGTCACCAGGTTCCAGCCGATCCGACCAGCTGCAATGTGATCCAGTGAGGCGAAGCCTCGCGCCAACATGTAGGGTTCATTGTAGGTCGTTGACGCCGTCGCGACGAGGCCGATGCGTTCCGTGACCATGGCCAGCGCAGCGAGCAGCGCGAGCGGTTCGACGCGCAGGTGTTCATGTTCGCGATCGCGCGGGATGGACGGGTCGTCGAGGTTCCTTACCGCGGCGGAATCCGCGAGGAACAGGAAATCGAACTTGCCGCGCTCCGCGATGCGCGCGCACTCGGTGAAATGCTGGAAATGCAGCATTCCATCTGCCGGGACGTCGGGCAGGCGCCAGCAGCCCTGGTGATAGCCCAGGAAGTGGATCGGGAGGCCCAGGATCATCCGACGTCGCATGACTTGCTCCGCATCGTCCAGCCAGCCGGCCTTGCCGTGTTGGGGATGCTGCGGCGAGCGACCGTAGGATTCAATGTGAAACTATCGCCGATCGCTAAAAAATATCGTTATGCGATAAGTGATGGCGAAATGCGCAGGTTCTGGGCCTCGTCTGCCTCTTGCGCAGGCGCGGGAAAGGTTGCGATTTGGGGTGCCAAGCCATGCAGACCGATCAAGCGGTGCCAATGCCAGCCATCGAAGCCGCCCCGGCTCTCCCGGAGAGCCCCGCCGACCATGATCCTATGCGCGTGCAATCCGTGGAGAAGGCGTTCCGTGTCCTGTGCGCATTCGACGCGTCGAGGCCGTCGCTCAGCCTGACCCAGCTCGCCGTCGCAGCGGAGCTCGACAAAAGTGCCGTCCAGCGTTTCACCCATACGCTGACCGCGCTGGGCTATTTGCGTAAGGATCCGGCAACCAAGCGGTTCGAACTGACGGTCAAGACGCTCGATATTGGGTATCGGTTTGTCCGCACCAATGTCCTGGTGGAACGCGCCAGGCCATACCTTCTTCACATCAGCAACACGACCGAGGAGACGGTGAACCTCACCGTCCTGGATGGCGGCGAGGTGGTCTTCGTGTCCCGCATGGCCGGGCGGCACGTCATCAATGCGGATATCGTGATCGGCGCGCGAACGCCGGCCTATTGCAGCGCGCCGGGCATCGCGATGCTGGCGCGGCTTCCGCTCGACGAGTCCCTGGCGTTGCTGGAACGCTGGGATCGCCGCCCGATCACGCCCAATACGATATGGCGCATGGAGGACCTTCGGCACAAGCTGGTCGCCACGGCGGCGCGTGGCTACGCCACGGCCTTCGAGGAACTGCATCACGGCGATCTTTCCGTGGCTGCCGCCATTGTCGATGCCACGGGCCGGCCCATCGGCGCCATCAACATCGCGACGCTACGTTCACGCATGACGCCGGAGGCGGCAGAGCAGGCCTATATGCCGATGGTGGTGGATGCGGCGCGGGCCATGTCGCACAATGGATAGGGGCGTGCTGCGCAGGATGGGCGCTTCCCGGCCGGGCCAGGCGGCTTAACCGCGGCAGTATCACCTCGCTCTACCTTACGGGAGCGATGCCCTGCCCGCTGCCAGCGCGCAGCGTGTACATGGTACGCCGCACCATCAGCGTCGGCTCACACCAGCCGGCCGACCATGAACCCTTCGTAGATCGCTTCCTCCGCGCTCCGTGGCGACAGGCAGTCGCCGGCCAAGTGGACGGGGCAATCCAGACCTTCCAATTCCCGCTCCAGCCCGGTTTCCGCGACATGACCCGTGGCAAGCACGACGGTATCGACCGCCTCACGCAAGAGAGGTTCTCCCGAGGTTGCGTGCAGCAGGATCGCCGTGGTGCCGTCCACGCCGTACAGGCGAGCATCCGGCACGATCTCGACACCCAGCCGGTTCAAGCGGCCGACCCAATGGCTGCGCAGATAGAGCTGCAGGTTGAAGCCGGCATGCGCGGCATTCACCACCAGGGTCACGTGATGGCAGTCCAGCGCCAGCCGCTCGGCCAGCCCCATGCCCACCCAATCCGCCCGCCAGTCAGCGATCAATACGCGGGCCCCTGCATTGGCTTGGCCTTGCAGCACAGGCCAGGCGCCAATGACATGGCCGCTTTCCCGCCCTTCGATTTCCGGTTCATAGGGCTGCGCACCGGTCGCAATGATGACCGCATCCGGCCCGAGCTGTTCCACCAGGGTGCGATCCACGCGCGTGCCAAGCTGCAACGCGACACCGGCTTTGACCAGTTCATGCTCGAGATTGGTGATGAGTCCGCCAAACTCGACGCGTTCCGGCAACAGCTGTGCCAGCCGCGCCTGACCACCGAGACGTGATGCCGCCTCGCAAAGGATCACCCGGTGCCCACGTTGGGCGGCAGTGACGGCAGCCTTCATTCCCGCCGGCCCACCGCCGGCGACGAGGATGGTGCGGCTTGGCGCCGAAGGGCCCATGGGCGTCAACCTCGCCTCACGGCCCGTCAGGGGGTTCTGGATGCAGGAGATGCTGTAGCCCGCATGAAAATGGCCGATGCAGGCCTGGTTGCAGGCGATGCAGGCGCGGATGTCGTCGAGTTTTCCGGCGTGCGCCTTCTTCGGGAGGTCAGGGTCCGCGATCAGGGCCCGCGTCATGCCGCACATGTCGGCCTGGCCGTCGCGCAATATGGCCTCGGCGATCTGCGGCTGGTTGATGCGGCCGGCGACGAAGGTCGGTAGCCCGGTCGCGGCCCGAAGCAACTCGGCCTGCGGCGTCACATACGCCGTTGGGATCTCCATTGGCGGCACCACATGCACCGAGCCGCCATGACCTGCCATCGAACCAACGGTGACATTGAGGTAGTCGAGCGCACCCATTGATGCGAGCGCCTTGCAGGCCGCCGTCACTTCCTCCGTATCGAGCCCGTCCGGCTCCATCTCCTCGGCCGAGATGCGCATGCCAAGCAGGCGGTCGCCTATTGCACGGCGCACGGCGGCGAGGCTTTCGGCAACGAAGCGCAGCCGGTTCTCAAACGATCCGCCGTAGCGGTCATCGCGCTGATTACTTCGCGGGTTAAGGAACTGAGCGAAGAGAAGACCATGGCTGGCCAACAGTTCTACGCCATCAAGCCCGGCTTCTGCCATGCGGCCGGCAGCGGCGGCGCAACTCTCCACCAGTTCTTCCACCATCGCGACCGGCATGGCGCGTGGCATGGTGTGGAAGCGGTTGTCCGGCACGGCTGACGGCGCGAAGGCGACGTCCCGCAATCCGCCCCTGATCCGCCTGGAGACACGACCGGCATGGGACAATTGTCCGAAGACGTGCGCGCCATGGCGGTGCACCGCCTGCGCAAGCGCGCGATAGGCGGGGATGGCGCGATCATCGGTGACGATCAGTTCCGGGTAGTCGGTCAGTGCCGAAGCATGGAAGCGTGCGGATTCCACGATGATCAGGCCGACCCCACCACGTGCCCTTGCCTCGTGATAGGCGATCAGGTCCTCGCCGGGCAGGCCATCCTGCGCGAGGAAGGTCTGGTGCCCGGTCGAGAGAATGCGGTTGCGGATGTCAAACTTGCCGATGCGCAGGGGAGAGAACAATGTCTTGAAGCGGTGCGCCGGCATGGCCGTCCATTCATCCGACATCACGCGATACGACCGAGATAGGTGAACAAGGCGTCCCGGAACGGAAGCATGCTCTTGTAGCGTTCCATTTCGGGTGGCAGGGCTCGCACGGCGGCGAGCAGGCGGGCAGCCTCGCCGGGGACGGCCACGATCGAGGCAAGTGCCGTGACATGAACCCGGATACCGAAGGCGATTCCGCCGGTTCGAGGCAGGCGCCGAAAGGTCTGCCGCTCGACGCGCATCACCAGCGTTTCGCCGGCATTCTCCGCCGTCACGGCGCATTCGAAATCATTCACGCCATGTCCGGTCGGCTGGAAAAGCGTGGCGTCGTCCATGATCGACCAGTTCAGCCGCTGGGCGATGCGGCCCGCCTTGAGGGCACCAAGGAACCGGTCCACCGGACGTTCCAGCTTATTCCTGTACATCGGTACGGGTGTGTGAATGGCCCCCAGCGGACTGCCCATCTTACTGGAAAGGCGCCAGCGACTGGGAAAGCAGAGGATCGCCGCGATGAGCACCAACCTGTTCGGCTCCTCCTCCCGCAAAAGACAAAAGTCCTCCTGAACCAGGCGGCCGGTACAACCAAGCGGATCCTCGTCCAGCACCATGGTTTCGTTGAGCAGGTGATTGTCCAAAGCGCTGCCACGGCGCGAAAACCATGCGGGATGGTGGCGGCAAAGATGGTCCGCGAGGGTCTCCAGGAGCTCAGCCTGCATGGCCTCGGAGCCGGAGATGGCGGCGAGCACTTCTGTCCTGCGATGCGCGAGCAGCTTCGCCCGTTCTGCCAGGTGTGCGGGGTAATGCGCATCGAGCTCGATCCACGAGGGTTCGGGAACGGAGGTCAGCCCGAGCGCCATGCGAAATGCGCCGGGCTCGTACGGAAGATGTAGGGCGGGTTCTGGAAGCGATCCGTGGATCGGGGGAGCCGGTTCCGATGCAGCAGATGATCTCGGGTCCATCGTCACTCCATTCAACGCCAGAATGATCTGGAATGGCTCCGGTCATCAACCGCGTGCCCCGTTGGCGCGCGGTGCCGCGGTCGATCATTGCCAAGGCGGCCAATACGGCCGCGCGGCACGGGTGCGGGATGCGACGGATCGAGTGGGCGAGCATACTCGTGATCGCCGTCCAGTGTGCTCAACGTCTGACCACGTGCCCACGGAACGGCGGAACGAAGTCTACAGGTCGACACCTTCGACCGGGAGCACCGCGAGGAACGGCAAGGGCTGGACCTAGCACCGGCTGGCCGGCCGTGGGGTGATGACGCTTGCTTGGTAGTGACGCCGAAAGGCGAGGCGAGCGGCAGCTCCGCCCTCCAACGATGTGATCGATACGTTCGCATCACGCGCTGCAGCACGGCATCTTTAGGCTGACAATCGCAATGATCGCGCCGTTCTTGGGGGACGTGGCGCGGGCGTGTCGCTGGCCGCGGACCGCAACATCCGACGTGTCCGTGCAGCGTGACGCGGTCGCCGGAACCGCAACGACAATTGAACCCCTCCCACGACTGTCGGCATTTCGAGTCTTTCGGGAGATCAAGTGGTTGAGATATGCGTTTGATGCATTGCACTGAGTTGTGTGAAACCCGTTTGACATGCGTTGGGGAGGTGGGTAGAAGCCCCCTCACGCCGCTGGTGTGG
>NZ_JBDOQQ010000022.1:0-89142 GCF_039839775.1 Roseomonas sp. CAU 1739 | reverse complement strand
CGATGCTTCGTCATAGCTTCCATCCTTCGGAAGCCCAGCAAGGCCCGTCAATTTCAATCGCTCAATCTGTCCACCCCAAGGGGCGCACTCCACAGCGGGGTCCTTGTTCCACGCCTATCCACACGTATGACGCTTCTTCGGCATCCCTGCCTCCTTCCAAGGAGGCCAACTCTCTGACCAAAGCTGGATTCCCTTCAGGGGGGCAGGTCACCGATCGGGATGGACGCCGCCCTGCTGCCGCGGTTGCAGCGCGACGTATTGGCGGCGCTGAACGGTCCGGAGATGCGCGCGCCTCGCCGCCGCCGGCCTGAAGCCCGCCATCAGCACACCGAAGCAGTTGGTCGCGCTGATCCGCAGCGAACTCGACCGCTGGGGTCCGGTGGTTCGCGCCGCCGATGCGCGGGCGGAATAGGGAGTTGGGGGAAACGACCCAGGTTCAACTGGTCATTGCAACACCTGTTTCCGCCAAGAGAGGCACTTCATCAAGGGTCTCCGCCGGCGTTCTCCAGTGAAGCGTTCTCCGCGGCCTTCCATTGATCGCCGCAGCCACCGCAGCGAGATCATCAGCGCTGCGCGCGCCCAGGCCCGTTCCTTTCGGGAAGTACGGCCGCAGCAGCCCGTTCGTGTTCTCGTTTGTGCCGCGCTGCCACGGACCGTGCGGGTCGCAGGATGCGGAGCGACGCTCACATATGCAGGGCATGGCCGAGCGCCTTGCGTGCCGCCTCCTGTATCGCCTCGCCCTGGGTGGGGTGCGCGTAGATGGTGCCTGCAATGTCCTCCAACCGCGCACCCATCTCCAACGCCAAGCCGAAAGCGGCGGCGAGTTCGGAGACACCATGACCGACGGCCTGGAGGCCCAGCACCAGATTGTTGTCAGCCCTGGCGACGACGCGGACGAAGCCGTCCTCGGCATTCTTCGTCATCGCCCGACCATTTGCGGAAAAGGGGAAATGGCCAAGCCTGATCTCCCAGCCTGCCTGGTGCGCCTCCGCTGGTGAGATTCCGACCGTGACGATTTCGGGGGTGGTGAAGCAGATGTCGGGAATGGCCACCTTGTCGAAGACGCGGCGTTCGCCGGCGATGATCTCGGCCACCATCTCGCCCTGCGCCATGGCGCGATGCGCCAGCATCGGCTCGCCCGTGACATCGCCAACGGCCCAGACATTGCGCATGGACGTGGCGCAGCGCTCGTCGATGTGGATGAACGGACCATTCATCGCCAGGTCCAGCCGTTCCAGCCCGAAGCTCTGCGTGCAAGGCCGGCGACCCACGGCGACTAGAATCGCATCGGACAGGATCGTCCGTTCCGCACCATCCGCGGCCCTTACCAGCAGCGCCTCACCATCTGCCGCCAGGCCGCGCGCTTCGGCATCGGTCAGCACCGTGATGCCCAGGGCCTCCATCCGGCGGACAACAGGACGCGTCAGCTCGGTGTCGTAGCGCGGAAGGACGCGATCGGCCGCCTCCACCACGGTGACTTCGGCGCCGAGCGTGCCGAAGGCCATGCCGAGTTCCAGCCCGATATAGCCGGCACCCACCACGACCAAGCGTGCCGGCACCTGCGGCAGCGACAGCGCCTCGGTCGAGGAGATCACACGGCCGCCGAAGGGGAGAAACGGCAGCTCCACCGGCTCGGAACCGGTCGCCAGCAGCACATGCTCGGCGCGGATGGTCTGCGGCCCGATGTCTGTCTCCACGCGGCAGGTCTTGCCGTCGAGCATCGTGGCCGGACCGTGTACGGTCCTGATGCGGTTCTTCTTCAGCAGCGCGGCGACGCCCGCGTTCAGCCGGCTGACGATGCCGTCCTTCCATTCGACGGCGCGGGCGAAGTCCAGCGTCGGGCGGCCGACCTCCAGACCGAAGGGGGAGGCGCGGGCATGCTCCATCGCGTGCCCGAAGGTATCCGCCACGTGGATAAGCGCCTTCGACGGAATGCAGCCGATGTTGAGGCAGGTGCCGCCAAGTCGGCTCCGCTCCACCAGCACGGTATCGCAGCCAAGCTGACCGGCACGAATCGCTGCGGTATACCCGCCGGGCCCACCGCCGACGACGAGAAGCTTGGCCGTCATGTCACCCATGTCAGGCCTCCATGAAGATCATCGCGGGTGTCTCGAGCAGCGCCTTGATCTGTTGGATGAAAGCAGCTGCGTCGTAGCCGTCGATGACACGATGGTCGAAGGAGGAGGAGAGGTTCATCATCATGCGCGGCACGACCCCGCCGTCCCGCCAGACCGGGCGCACCGCCAACTTGTTGACACCGATGATGGCCACCTCCGGCCGGTTGATCACCGGCGTGCTGACGATGCCGCCCAACGCACCGAGACTAGTGATGGTGATGGTCGATCCGCTTAGCTCTTCGCGCGTCGCCAGGCCTCCCCGCGCAGCCTCCGCCAGGCGCTTCACCTCGGCCGCGCAGTCCCACAGGTCGCGCACTTCGGCATGGCGCACCACCGGAACCATCAGGCCGGACGGGGTCTGGGTGGCGATGCCGATATGCACGCCGCCATGCCGCCGGATGACCTCCGCCTCGTCGTCGTACAGTGCATTCATCTGCGGGAAATCGGCCACCGCCTTGACGATCGCCTGCATCAGGAAGGGCAGGAGCGTCAGCTTCACCCGGCTGCGTCCGGCGACACCCGCATTGAGCGTGCTGCGCAGTTCCTCCAGCGCCGTCAGGTCGACCTCCTCGACATAGGAGAAGTGGGCGATCCGGCGCGTCGCCTCGGCCATCCTCTCCGCGATGCGGCGGCGCAAACCGACGACCCTGAACTCTTCGACATGGGTGTTGGCGACGCGCCCTCCCAACGCCGTCGCGGGCCCGCCGTCGCGCAGGTAGTCGTCGACATCCTCATGAAGGATGCGACCGGCTGGACCGCTGCCGCGCAACTGGCGGAGATCGACGCCCGCGTCCCGTGCCCGCTTGCGCACGGCCGGAGAGGCGATCGGCTTCTCACCCGGGGCGCGTGGCGGACCGACCAGTCGTGCGGCAGGGGCCATCGGTCGCGGCGCCGGTAGTGTGGCCGGCTGTGCCACCGCGGCGAGCGGTGGCGCTGGTCTTGTCGCCAACGCGGGCGCGGTGTCGTCAGACTCGCCTTGCACGTCGAGCCTGATGAGTTCAGCGCCGACCGCCAGCATGCTGCCGACTTCACCACCCAATGCGATGACGGTGCCAGCGACGGGTGAGGGAATTTCCACGGTTGCCTTGTCGGTCATCACCTCGGCGAGCGGCTGATCCTCCCGGACGATGTCGCCGACCTTGACGTGCCAGCCGATCAGTTCAGCCTCGGCAACGCCTTCGCCGATGTCGGGCAGCTTGACAATGCGGGTGCCCATGTCAGCTCTCCAGCACCGCCTGCAGCGCGCGGCCAACGCGAGCCGGGCCGGGGAAGTAGTCCCATTCCTGCGCATGCGGATAAGGCGTATCCCAGCCGGTCACCCGCATGATCGGCGCTTCGAGGTGGTAGAAGCAGCGATCCTGCACCTGCGCCGTAAGTTCGGCGCCGAACCCAGAGGTGCGCGTCGCTTCGTGCAGGATGACGCAGCGCCCGGTCTTGCGGACTGATTGCTCGATCGCTTCGACATCCAGCGGCAGCAGCGTGCGCAGGTCGATGATCTCGGCATCGATGCCGGTCTCCGCCGCCGCCGCTTCCGCCACATGCACCATGGTGCCATAGGCGATGACAGTCACCGCGGCGCCCTCGCGCCGCACTGCGGCTTTGCCGAGCGGCACGGTGTAATGCCCGTCTGGCGTTTCGCCGAGCGGGTGCTGCGACCACGGCACGACCGGCTGGTCGTGATGGCCGTTGAAGGGACCGTTGTACACGCGCTTCGGCTCCAGGAAGATGACGGGGTCGTCGTCCTCGATGGCCGAGATCAGCAGCCCCTTGGCGTCATAGGGGTTCGACGGAATGACGGTCTTCAGGCCGCAGACATGCGTGAACAGGGCTTCCGGGCTCTGGCTGTGGGTCTGGCCGCCGAAGATGCCGCCGCCACAGGGCATGCGCACGACCAGGGGTGCGGTGAACTCGCCGGCCGAGCGGTAGCGCAGCCGCGCCGCTTCCGAGACGATCTGGTCGTAGGCGGGATACATGTAGTCGGCGAACTGGATCTCGGCCACGGGGCGAAGGCCATAGGCCCCCATGCCGACGGCAGCGCCGATAATGCCGGATTCGGAGATCGGCGTGTCGAAGCAACGGGACTTGCCGTACTTGCGCTGCAGCCCCTCGGTGCAGCGGAACACGCCGCCGAAATAGCCGACATCTTCGCCGAGGACGACGACCCGGTCGTCGCGCGCCATCATGATGTCCAGCGCGTCCCGGATGGCCTCCACCATGGTCCTGCGCGGCATGGCTCAGATTCCCATTTCTTGGCGCTGCTCCCGCAGGTGGCGGGGCATCTCCTTGTAGACGCCCTCGAAGATGGTAGCCGTGCTTGGCTTCGGGCCGTCATGCAATGTGCCATGGCTTTCGGCCTCGCGTGCCGCTGCCAGCACCTCCTCGTCGATCTCGGCCCGAAGTTGCGCCTGCCGTTCCTCGCTCCACACGCCCAGCACAATGAGGTGGTTCTTCAGCCGCTCGATGGGATCACCGAGCGGCCAGGCGTCCGACTCCTCCTTCGGCCGGTACTTGGAGGGATCGTCCGAAGTCGAGTGGCCTCCGACGCGATACGTCACCCATTCGATGAGAGTGGGGCCCAGGTTGCTCCGAGCCCGCTCCACCGCCCAGGCGGTCGCTGCATGTACTGCGAGATAGTCATTGCCATCGACCCGCAGCGAGGGAATGCCATAGCCATGCGCCCGTGCGGCAAAAGTTACGTTCTCACCGCCGGCAATCGCCTGATGCGTCGAGATGGCCCACTGGTTGTTGACCACGTTCAGGATCACGGGTGGCCGGTAGACGGAGGCGAAGACCAGCGCTGCATGGAAGTCGCTTTCAGCGGTTGACCCGTCGCCGATCCAGGCCGCAGCGACACGCGTGTCACCACTGATGGCCGAGGCCATCGCCCAGCCCACGGCCTGCACATACTGCGTGCCAAGATTGCCGGAGACGGAGAAGAACCCGGCGTCGCGCACCGAATAGAGGACCGGCAACTGCCTGCCCTTCAAACGGTCGTTCTCGTTGGAGAAGACCTGGCACATCAGATCCACCAGCGGCCAGCCCTGCGCGATGAGCAATCCCTGCTGACGATAGGTCGGGAAGTTCATGTCACCCTTCTCGAGTGCCGTCTGGAACGCGCAGGCGATGGCCTCCTCGCCAGTGCACTGCATGTAAAAGGATGTCTTGCCCTGACGCTGCGCCATCGTCATCCGGGCGTCATAGGCGCGGGTCTTCATCATGGCCCTCAGGCCGCCCTTTAGCCGATCGTGGTCCAGCCCTTCGGCCCAAGGACCAACCGCCTGGCCCCGGCGGTCGAGCACTCGGATGATGGAATAGGCGAGATCGAGGATGTCGTGCGCCGCAACGTCCACCGGCGGGCGTCGGACCCCCCCGGCCTGCGGGATCGTCATCTGGCTGAAATCGGGCTTGCCGCCGGGGCGCACCGGCGGCTCCGGGACGTGGAGCGAAAGCGGCTTTGGATCAGTCATGAAGCGCTCCTCGATTCTGCGCAGCGTTATGCCCAGCCACCGCGCCATGGCCTTCGCATTCGGTCGTCAGGCTACAGCGAGGAAGGCCGGAGGCGGCTCTGATTTTTCGTAGCGCGGCGTCGAGGCTCACCTCCCCGCGGGTACGGCGAATGTCTTGGGTCGGCTTGAATCGGAAGGCTTCGAGCTGATGTAATGGTCGGCAATAAGGAAAACGCGAAGGGTGGTGGGTTTCGCCGGGTCTAGGTTCTGACGGGGCGCGACCGTCGTCGGAAATGGTCGGACGATGACAAGGCGCGGATTGTCACGGAGACGCTCCAGCCTGGAGCGGTGTCCGGCGCCAGCACCCGTGAGACAGAGCAGCAGCGCCGGCCTCCTCGACTCGGCGCTGCCGCTCGGTGAAGCACACGGCGAGTTTGGCCCTCCGCGGGGCGAGTAGACTGCCTGCCCCGGCCTGCTCGTAGGTGTTGGTGACTGGCACGCACCTCGTCAACTGGACTGTACCTCGGGACCGGTTCATCGCCCGGGATCCGGCCCCCATCCTTCCTGTCCGAAAAGCGGCGGCATGGAAGGATCCGCTGCGCGTAAGGTGAACGTTCTGAGCTTTGAGCAGCTCAAGGAAATGTGCCCCGTCAGCCTCTTCCTGGGGCACCATCAGCGCTTCGCGGCAAGTCGCCTTTCGTACCACTGAACCGCGCGGGTGGCGGGAAACAGAAGGCAAAAATAGACCAGCGCGATGACCGTATAGACCTCAAGCGGCCGATAGGTTTCCGCCGTGATCAACGATCCGTTGTAGAGCAGATCCGGCACCGCGATGGTCGATACCAGCGATGTCGTCTTCAGCTGGATTACCGACTGGTTCATGAAGGGCGGTACCATGCGGCGGATCGCCTGCGGCAGAATGACTTTACGCATCATGGACCAGGGCCGCAGGCCAAGCGCCCGCGCTGCCTCCCACTGGCCCTTCTCGATGGAGATGATTCCGCCGCGGAAGATCTCCGAATAAAACGCGCCCACGTAGAAGGAGAGCACCAGGGTCGCGGCCAGTGTGCCCGGAATCTGAACGTCGATCAGCACCGGCAGCGCATAGTAGAACCACACCAATTGCACTAGCGGCGGTGTGCAGCGGAACACTTCCGTCAGCAGGATCAGCGGTGCGTTCACGATCCGCAGCCGCGACAGACGCGCCATGCCGATCGCGAGGCCAATGATCAGCCCCAGCACGATCGTCCCCAGGGTGAAGGCTAGCGTCACCATGATGCCGTGGCCGAGCAGCGGCAAATAGTTTAGGAGCAGCTCGAAATTCCACTGATACGCCATCATGCGCTCACCGCCATACGCCCTCGGCTAGGTCAAAGCTGTCGCGGCGCAGATCGGCACCCGGCGGGCGCAGTTGCTGCTTGGCGATCTTACCCGATGGCGTCTTCGGAAGTTCAGGCAGGTAGGCGATGTAGCGCGGCAGCTTGAAGCGGGCCAGACGGTCGCGGCAGAAGACCAGGATCTCAATAGGCGGCAGGTCGCTGGGCGAGAGACCGGCGCGCAAAGTCAGGCAGACTTTCACCTCCTCACCACGCAGCGCATCGGGCACCGGGATGGCCGCGGCCTCGACGATGCCGGGCATTGTACAGAGCACGTTTTCGACCTCGATCGCCGAGACATTCTCGCCGCTACGGCGGATCACGTCCTTGATGCGGCCGAGCACGGTGTGAAAACCGTAGGCATCGCGCCGGAACAGGTCGCCCGTGCGGAACCATTTGCCGCGGAAGGCGTCGGCGTTCGCCGCGTCGTTGCGGTAGTAGCCCTTCATGACGCCGGCGCCAGCAATCCAAAGCTCACCGATTTCGCCGGCCGGCGTGTCCTGTCCGTCGGCATCGACGATGCGCAAATTGCGGAACGGCACTGGCAGGCCGCAGGCGCCGCTGCCGCCCATCCAATCCACGGCGACGGGCATGGCAATCGCGGCGCCGGTTTCGGTCAGCCCGTACATCTCCCGGACCGAGGCGTCGTTCAGCCGTGCTTCAAGCGCCGCGTGCAATTCGCGCGGCATAGCCATGGTGCCAGCCCAGGTCAGGGCCAGTTGTGCACGGCGTGGATCCGGATCCTGCTTGGCCAGAGCCGGGGTGACGGAGCAGAACTGGATGCGGTGCGTTATTAGTCGGTCCATTAGCCGCGCTAGGCTCTGCTGCCCGGCGACGAAGGCGGTGGCCCCAAGATAAAGCGCCATCAGGAAGCGCCACTGTCCGCCCATGTAGTGGAAGGGCATGTCGATCAGCATGCGCTCGACCGGCGGGCCCTGGACGGAGCGTATGCGGCCGATCGTGACCCAGTAGCGATGGGTCAGCATGCAACCCTTCGGCGCGCCGGAGGAGCCCGAGGTGAACTGCAAGGTCATCAACTCATCCGGCTCGACCGCCGGCAGCGCCGGGACCGGGCCTGCGGCCGCCAGCAACGCGTGCCATTCGCCGGCGTGGCCGTCCGCGGCACCCGCATGCAACACGATGCGGTCGCGCGGCAGCGGTGGGACGCTGCCATCTTCGCGCGCCTCCAATAGGGGCCGGTGGGCCTGATCGACGACGAGCAGCGCGACCTCACCCTCCCGCAGTACGTGGTCGAGTTCGCGCGCAGTGTAGCGCGTGTTGATCGGCAGCATCACCGCGCCGAGTTTCGCCAGTGCCATCCAGGTGATTGCCAGCGCCGGGACGCTGGGCAGCATCAGCCCGACATGCGTGCCACGCCGCACGCCCAGCGCGTGCAGCGCCGCGGTGCAGCGGCCGACCTCGGCGGCGAAGGCGGTGTAGGTCAGCGTTTCGCCGCCATCGACCGGGACCCAGAGCGGGCGGTCGGCGTAGCGCGCGACGGCTGCATCGAACAGGGCACCGATGTTCGGCGGCAGAGCTTCCGCTTCGACGGCGGCGCGATGCACTGCGAGGGCGTCGAGCACCTCGGCCGGGCGGCATGCCGAGGCCGGCAATGCGAAGGGCTGGATCACGCGGGTTCGAAGGTTGGCAAGGGGTAGCGCCCGGCTTCCCGCGGCGGCACCAGACGCACCGGCATGCCCGTATGCACCTCACCCGAGGTGATGACGCGGGCGATCATCAGGCTGCCCTCAGCCAGGGCGATTTCCGCCAGCACGATGGGGGCATCTGCCCGGAACACCGGCGGGAGTCCACGATGGATGCGGCTGTAGGAGACGATGCGCCCGGTGCCGGATACGCGCGTCCAGACCAGCCGCATCGCATGGCAATGCGGGCACATCGGGCGTGGATAGAACACCGTTCGGTCGCAGACCTCGCAGCGCTGCAGGGCGAGCGCGCCTTCATCTCGCCAAGCCGCCAGCATCGGCGCGTTGATCGGTGATTCCTGCGGCTGCGGCAGGTCGGCGGCCAGGGTTGTCACGCGCCCTCCAGGATCATCGCGGTGGCGGACAGGCCGTGGCCGTAGGCGACCATGCCATAGCCCGAAACCAGTGCACGCCGCGATTTGGGCACCTGGCGTGGTCCACCTTCGCGGCGCAGCTGCCGCACCGCCTCGGTGATGCCGATCATGCCGCCACCACCGCCGGTCTGGCCGCAGGAGAGTTGGCCGCCGCCGGTATTGAGCGGGAAGTCGCCATCCCAGGTCATCCGATGCGCCGCGAGGAAGGGGCCGATCTCGCCCTTGGGGCAGAAGCCGAGGTCTTCGAGTTGGATCGCCACCATGATGGGGTAGTCGTCATAGGCTTCCACCAAGTCGATCTCCGCGGGGCCGGTGCCGGCTTCGGCATAGAGCGCATCGCGGAAGGTTTCCCAGCCGCCGCGCAGCGGTGCGACCTCACCCACCGGGTGGTTGTGGCGTTCGCGGCCGGCGCGCAAATGCACGCGCTTGCCGGCGGGCAGGCGGTCGAGGGGGCCGACCAGGATCGCCTCGGCACCGGAACAGGGCATCACGCAGTCGAACAGGCCAAGGGGGTCGGCGATGACGGGCGCGTTCAGGTAGTCGTGGATGCTCATCGGCCCGCGCAGCAGCGCGTTGTCGTTGTCCCGCGCATTGCTGCGCTGATCCACCGCGATGCGGCCGAGTTGCGCGCGCGTGGTGCCGTAGGTGTCCATGTGCTTGCGCTGGACGATGCCGAACAGGCCGTTCATGCCGCCAAAACCATGCGGCGCCAGCCAGTCGCCGACCGCGTTGTTGAAGCGCGAAACACGGTCGCGGAAATAGGTGCTGTCCTGCGCGGCACCGGCCAAGCACAGCACATGCGTGGCGCGACCTACCTCCACCGCGCGCACCGCGTCCAGCACATTCACCACCGCGCCGGCACCACCGGCGTTGGACACGCTGGCCCAGGTGATGGACAGGCCGAATTGTTCGGCTGTGGTCACCGCATTGTCCGGCTGGATCGTCGTGGAACTGGTGGACAGCCCGTCCACCACATCCCAGCCAAGACCGGCACTGCTCAGCGCCGCCTGGGCGGCATCGACGAAATAGGAGAGCTCGGCCCGAGGCGCGCCCTTTTCATAGGCGGAGCTGCCGTAGCCGATGATCCCGATATCGCTGGAGGCCATCAGAATTCGAGGTCTGCGGGCAGGTCGGACTGCTCGATACCCATGTCGCCGAGCGAGGCCAGGATCCATTCGCGCACCTGGCCGGTGCCACGGTTGAAGTCGACCCAGGCGTTGATGAACTGGCGGAAGCGGCCATCGCGATCGTATTGGATGGCCGCGGTGGTGGTGGTGCGCACCATTGGCGTCGGCATGATGAACTCGCCGAGATTCGGGTTTTGCTTGCGCGCCGCGAGGCCGAGGAAGACCGAACAGGCAAACACATCCGACCGCCCGCTGGCGACCGAGAGCACACATTCGGGTGAGGTCCGGTAGCCGACATGCGTCGCGCGCGGCGCGAAGCGGCGGACGATGGTTTCGCGCGAGGTGCCGAGGTCGAAGGCGATCTTCACCTCGGGCTTGTTGAGATCCGCCCAGGTGCGTGGCGAGAAGCCGCGCTTGGCCACCAGCGAGGAAATGTTGAAGAACATCGCATTCGGGAAATCGATGACCAGCGCGCGCCGCGCAGTCGGGTTCAACCCGAAGGCCATGTCGATCTTGTTGGATTGCAGGTCGAGCACCGAATTGCCCCACGTGCTTTCCAGCAATTCCAGTTCGACGCCCAACTGCTCCGCGATGTCGCGCGCCATGGAGAGGCAGAAGCCGGTCCATTGGCCGGTTTGCAGGTTTTTTCGGAAATAGGGCTCCTGGTTCGCCACCACGGCGATGCGCAGTCTCCTTGACGCCAGGATGCGTTCCAGCGTGGACGGGCCGGTGGGGTTCGGTGCCACCGGAATCGGCGCGGGAGCCTGGGCGATGGCCGGCGCGCCCTGCACCAGCAGCGCGCTCCCGAGGCCGAGCGTTCCATAGATCTGACGACGGTTCAGCATCTTCGTGGTCTCCGACAACGCGTTCGCTAGTTGCGCAGGCCCTGGGTGATCGCGGCCATCAGCGGCGCCACGTCGGTCGCGCGGTCCAGCCCGTTGACCAGCGCGATCACTTGGTTTGCCGCCTCCGGGGTGATGGCGACATGGGCCAGGTCGCGGAACTTGGTTTCCACTTCCGCCTGGGTCATCGGCGCTTCCGGCTCCCCCTTGGGATAGGGCACGAGGCGGGAGAAGTCGCGGCCGTCGCGCAGGGCCACCTGCACCTCGGCCGGCCATTCACGCGGGAAGGCGGCGGACATGACGGCATCGGCCTCGATCCGCACCTGGCCAGCGAACGCCTGCAAACTGGTGTCGGCCAGCAGGTCTTCGGTAAAGTCATGTTCGGCCAGGGCGCCCTTGCGCGCGGCGACGGCCAGGCTGAAGGGGATGCTCATCTTGGCATCGAACAAGGTGTGCGGCTGCACGCGATGCGGCCGGTTGGTCACGGCGATGTCGTAGGTGCGTACTGTGATGCCGGCGATGTCCCCAGCCACGACGGATTCGGCCTGCATGATGTCGAGCAGGCCATCGATCGCTGCGTGGTTGTAGCGGCAGCAGGAATAGGGTTTCAGGCTGGTGCGAGCGACTTCCCACACCTTTCCCAGGTCAGCGGTAACGCGGGAGATGTCGTATTCATCGGCAAAGGATTCACAGAAACCCTTGCGCTGTTCGAAGATGTTGCGGCTGCCGGTGAAGCCGCGTTCGGCCAGCAGGGCGGATACGATGCCGGTGCCGGCGGCATGGCCAGGGCAGAGGCGTTTGCCCATGTCACCCTCGCCATAGATGCTGCTGTTCAGCCCGCCTGCCTGAATGCCGGCGAGGCCGAGCGCATCCGCCAGCCGGTCCGCATCAAGTCCCAGCAGATGCGCCGTGGCTGCGGCGGCGCCGAAGGTGCCGCAGGTACCCATACTGAGGAAGCCGCGGCGCCAATGCGACGGCTGCACCGCATTGGCCACGCGCAGGCAGGCCTCGTAGCCCACGACGACGGACATCAGGAAATCCAGGCCGCTGGCCCCGCCCCGTTCGGCCATCGCCAGCGCCGCCGGGATGACCGGGGAGCCGACGTGGGTGATGGAATCCCGGTGCGTGTCGTCCAACTCGATCACATGCGAAGAAACGCCATTGAGATAGGCGGCGTTCTGGCAGGATGTGCGAAAGCGGAAGCCGATCGCGGTGCAGTCGGGCGTGCCGCCCAGCGCTTCCATCACGCCCGCGGCCATCGCCACTTCCGGCGTCCGCATCGCGCCCAGCATGCAGCCAAGGAGGTCCAGCACCATGACCTTGGCCGCGTCGATCGCCGCGACCGGGACCGCCTCCGGCACCAGGCCGGCCAGGAAGGCCGCCAGTTCGCGCGTTGGGCCCGGCGAGTGCTCGGGCGTCGTCGCGGCGGTGGTAGGCACCTGTTGCAGCACGCGATGGCTCCTCAAACAGCGGTGGTGGTGGTCTTGGCCTTCCACGAAGATACAAACATACGTACAATTGGACAGCAAGAGGTCCGCACCCGCCTCTTCTGCTTGACGCTGGGAGCGAAACATTCGGATTGAGCGCGCGCATGAACGATTTTCAGGGCAACGGAGCCATCACCCGCGATCCGACGCCGGCCTACTACCGGATATTCCAGACCCTCCAACGGCGCATCGCCGGCGGCAGCTATCCCGTGGGCGCGCAATTGCCGACCGAGGACCTGTTGCTGCGGGAATTCGGTGTCAGCCGACACACCGTGCGCGCGGCGGTGCACCAACTGGTCAGCCGGGGCCTGGTGCGGCGCCAGGCGGGCAAGGGCACCTTCGTGCTGGACCCTGAAGCCGAAAGCCCGCACTGGGTCGCACAGTCGCTGGAAGACATGGTGGATCGCGGCTTCCGCGGCCGCATGGAAGACCCGACGCTGGATCTGCTGCCGGCCGACAGCCATCCCGAGATCGCGGGCAAACTGCAACTGGCGCCAGGTTCACGGCTCGCCCGCTTCGGCTGGCTGCGCGCGAGCGAGGCCGGGCCTTACGCCTATGCGCGTATCTATATCGCCGGCGCCTTCGCCGATCGTTTTCCGGAGGATTGGGCGGAGCAGCTTCGCAGCAACCGGTTGCTGCATCTGGTGGAGCGGTATTGCGGCGTGACGGGGTACCGCGCGCGGCAGGTTTCCTCGGCCGAGGCGGCGGATGCGGACCTGGCGCGCCGGTTGCAGGTTCCGGTCGGCACGGCGTTGCTGCGGCTGGAACGCACCTATTTCGCGCGCAACGGCGACGCCCTGGAATACGCCTGCATCCACGGCCGCCCGGATCGCTATCAGCAGACGGTCGAAGTGTTCCGCGCCGCGCCGCGCATCCCGGACGGGGACTAGGCATCAGTGGGCCGCCGACATTTTCTCCCAGGTGCGGATCAGCGTTTCGGCATCGAAGTCAGGGTCGCGGGTCAGGTCGATGATCGCACGCTCACGCGCCAGCAGCGCCGCGACCGCCGCCGGCAAATGCGGCAGCAGGTCGGGCGGGATCGTGTGCGCGCCGTGGCGATCCATGTGCAGCAGCGCGCCAGGTGCGACAGCCAGACCAAAGACCGTGACCGGAACACCGATTTCCACGATATGGGCCTGCGCGCTGCTGACGCGGACATGCCCCGCCAGAATCGGCAGCCCCGTGCCCAGCGCATCCAGGTCGCGCACTGCGCCGTCGGTCAGCACCCCGGACACGCCAAGGCCGCGATGGACGGAAACATTCACCTCCCCCCACAGCGCTCCGGCCCCAGGCTCGGTGCCGATATCCTGCACCACGACGATCGCGGGGCGGGGTGCGGCGGCGACGGCGCGGTAATGCGCGTAGCGGATGTCGCGCAGTGCTGCCTCCGACAGGCGCGGGGCTTCGGAGGTCACGATCCGCATGGTGATCGCATAGCCCGCGACCGGCGCGGCACCAGGTTCGGTCGCGACCGGCCGGCCGCGCGTATACCCCTCGGTGGTCTTGCCCCGCAGCATGTTCAGCGCGTTGGAGATGGTGGGTGTGTCGCAGCGCGACAGGATGTCCAGCGGACCCGTCATTGGGCGAAATCTCCATCGGCGTCGCGCGTGACGGTAGGTCCGTCGTCACGGGGTTGCCAACCGGTCTGTTGGATTTCCAAGAAGGAGTTGCGGCCATGCTGAGACGGACACTTCTATCTGCCAGTGTCACTGGCGCGGGCCTGTGCGCATCCGTGGTCTTCGCGCAGGGCAGGTCCTGGCCGAACCGGCCCATTCGCGTGGTCGTGCCCTATGCGCCCGGTGGCGCGACCGATGCGATGGCCAGACTCGCCGCCCAGAAATTGCAGGAAAAGCTGGGCGTCACGGTGGTCGTCGACAACCGCGCCGGCGCCAACGGGACCATCGGGGCCGATCTCGTTCGGCAAGCGGCGCCCGATGGCTACACGCTGCTCGGTTCCGATGCCACGCATCCGACGTCACGCTTGGTGATGCGCAACGTGCCCTACGATCCGGTCGCGGATTTCGTGTTGATCGCGCGCACGGCGCGGGCGCCGGTGCTGTTGAGCATCGATCCACGCCTGCCGGTGCGCAGTATCGAGGAGATGGTCGCGGCGGTGCGCGCCGCGCCGGATCGCTGGACTTTTGCCGTCAGTTCCATGGGCGCGCCCGCGACTATGGCGAGCATCGAATTCAACCGCCGCTTCGGGACCCAGATGGAGTTGGTGCTGTACCGCGGCGCGGCGCCGGCGGTGGCGGATGTGGTGGGCGGCAGCGTGCCGGCGATCTTTGCCGTGATCCCATCGGTGCTGCCGCTGGTGCGCAGCGGACAGCTCCGCGCGCTGGCCATCGCCGCCACGGAACGGTCGCCTCTGGCGCCGGACATTTTGCCGACGGGGGAACTCGGGCTGCCCGATTTCGAGTTCAATTCCTGGTATGGAGTCTGGGGGCCGCGCGGATTGCCGACGGATATCGCCGAGCAATTGAACCGTGCCCTGACCGAGTCCATGGCCGAGCCGGATATGGTGCGCCAGCTTGCCAGCATGGGCTTCGAGCCAGTGGTACAGAGTGTCGCGGATGCACAGCGATTCATCGAGGCGGATCTGATTCGAAACGCCGCGCTCCTACGCAGCGCGAATTTCGAACCGCAGTAGGGCATGATCGGCGAAGGTGGAGTGGCATGGCTGCGTGAGATCCTGGCCGACCGGGCGACCATCCGACTTATGAGGCGCGCCACACCGCCTGACATCACTATTGACGGCCGCAGCGCCCCCTGATCCGCCAGCAACACGCCGCCGGACCTTTTCGCCAGATGGGCAAGGCCTTCCGTTGGGAAGCCGCATCCGCTGTGTCAAAGCAGCCGCCGACGGTCAGCCGACCGTATTGAAGCTACGCGTGACCAGTTCCCATCGAGTGATTCAGGAGAAAATTTTGTGGGCCATCGCCGTGACCCTAAAACTGGAAACCAGTCCGGCGATGGGGAGAGTTTTCCGACAGTGTTTCTGACCTGAATTGGGAGGGCTGTCGATCGAGAGATCGCCCTACAGGGAGCCGGAAATCGCCTTTGCCGTAGGCGTGCGGATCTTGGCATCGAGGAGTCGAGTGTCCCGCGAAGTCGCTACATCAACGTGGCTATACGTGTGTGCAATCGGCAGCACCCAGCCGTGCTTGGTTGGCGTGTCCTCCGGATCTCCCGGCGGTAGAGGCGGGGGAGGGCGCTCCTTCCTCTGACCTTCGATGATGAGTGCCGCCTCATACAGCTTCTCCATCTCCGCTGTCGTGAGCTTCGAGTAGTCGATCGACGGCGTCGGTGCGGATGTCGCCGACGCGTTGGTCGAGGTGTTCGGTTCCGCCTGCTGGGGGTTGGCGGCGGCGGCCTTTTGCTGCGGCAGGAGAAGGCGGGTAGCCTGAAGGTCGCCGCGTGCAGCCTTGTTCACAAGCTGTTTAGCGATCGCCTTCGCCTTGGTGATCGAGCGTCGCCGGCCACCCTCCGTAACCGGGACCTTCTCGTTTAGCGTCTCCTCGATAAGCGTGGTGATGTTAGCCGACCCAGAAGGGCGCCCCTTCGGATTGCCGCTCTGCCCGGGCTTGAACTGCGTATGCGTCGGCGGACGGCCATAGCCGACCCGCCCATCCACATTCCCTTGCGCTTGGAGGCCGCGATCTTGTCGCGGATGCGCTCACCGGTGACCTCTCGCTCGAACTGCGCGAAGGACAGCAGCATGTTCAGCGTCAGCCGACCCATGCTGGTGGTGGTGTTGAACTGCTGGGTGCGGCATCACGGGCTGCGGTTGCAGCACTGCTGCCGCAGGACAAAGTGGTGGGCCTACCGCAGCATCCGCGTCACCCATGACTCCACGGTATCGCCGCTGCTCATATCCGGCTGCACCAGCCCGTCGATCATGAAGGTGGGGGAGACGTGGATGCCGTTCTGCCGCGCATACTTCGCGTGCCACTTGATCTCGGCCTGAAGTTCCGGGTTGTCGAAGGCCGACGCCAGCCTGACGCCGCTGTACTGCTCGATGCGCGCTATGATCTGGCTTGGCGTCACATCCATGTTCGGGCCGCGGCAGTGCTTCTCGAATTCGAACTCCTCCCGATGATCGCTGACCGCCTGCATCACGCGCTTCGCGTCCTGCTTGCCGCCGTCCAGCGTGGAAGCCGCCAGGATCGCCCGCACGATGACGCCCGAATACATGTGCCAGGGCTGCGACTGCAGGCGCAGCTTCACCGAGATGAGGTCCGCGCCCGCCGTCGCCAGCAACGCGTCCAGCTTGTTGAAGCTGCGCACTGAGTAGGGGCAGGTCGGCTCCAGGAAGATCTCGAGGGTGCGGGGGCCGTGTCCCCAGATCAGCGGATCGGGGCGACGTGCGGGTTCGGTCATGCGGCGGCTCCATCGCGCGCCGTCTGAAGGCTGCGCGTCGCCAGTATTGACGCAGGCGCGCACTTCACCCGCAAGGCCGCCGCCGCACGCTCCGCGCACTGGAGGGACTGGCCGAATATTCCATGACGGTCGCATCGCACAGCTTCAAAAGGCACCTCTGGCCAACGTCTTCGACCGGAGTGCGCGGCTCCCGATCGCTCGCTTAAGGCACAAGGCCTGATAGCTACTCGATCTTGCATTTTATAAAATCGAATGTCAAAATTTGTGCATGGCCCCTGACGCACTCGCACTGTCCACCCCCGCCTATGCCCGCCTGCGCGAAAGACTTCGGCGCGAAATCCTCGCCGGCGAATGGGTTGCCGGCGAGCACCGGACGCTGTCACGCCTGGCGGCCGAGCACGGCGTGTCGATCAGCCCGGTGCGGGAGGCCCTGCTCGGCCTGGAAGGCGAAGGGCTTGTCGAGATGCGCCAGCATCGCGGCGCCGTGGTGCCGGTGCTCGATGCGCGTCTGGTTGGGGACCTCTACGACCTGCGCGGGTCGCTGCAGGCGCTGTTCGCGCGGCGTGCCGCCGAGCGTATCACCGCAGCGCAGATCACCGAGATGATCCGTCAGGAGGAGGCCTATGCCTCCGCCACGGCGCGCGGTGACGTCGATGCGGCGCTTGTCGCCAACGATGCCTTCCACGAATTGGCCGTGACCGCCGCCGACAACCCACAGGCCGCCGCCCTGTTCCGGTCCCGCAGCGCCTTCGTGAACACGGTGCGGTTGCGTGTGGGCTTCGGCACCGGCCGCGCCGAAGAAGCCGTGGCGCAGCACGCCGAGATCCGTGCCGCCATCGCGTCCCGCGACCCGGAAGCCGCTGCCGCCGCGGCTTTTGGCCATGCCATGGCGGCCAAGCGCGACCTGCTCGCCCGGTTGAACGAGGAAACGAACCAATGATCCGAACAACACGACGCGCGGCGCTGGCCGCCGCGCTGACCGCGCCCGCCGTGGCGCGGGCCCAGGAAGGCTGGTCGCCGACGCGGCCGGTTACAATGCCCATCGGCTTCGCACCCGGCGGATCCATCGACTTCGTGGCGCGCCTCATCGCGCGCGAGATTTCGCCGTTGCTCGGACAGAACGTGGTGGTCGAAAACCGTGCAGGCGCCGGCGGCAACCTCGCCACCCAGGCCGTCGCGCGGGCGCCGGCGGATGGTCACACGATCGGCTTCGCCGCCATCAATCTGGCGACCAACCCCGGCATGATGAATGTCGGTTACGACCCGCGGAACGACATCCGCATGGTCGGCCAGATCAGTGCTCTTCCGGTGGTCCTGCTGGCGAGCAACAAATCCGGCTTCCTGACAGTGCGGGATGTCATCGCAGCAGGGGCACGCGACGAAGTGCCCTTCGGTTCCGGCGGCGTGGGTACTTCCTCCCACCTTGGCGTCGCGCTGCTCGCGCGTGCCACCGGGCTGAAGTACCAGCACATCGTCTTCCGCGGCGGTAACCCGGCGGTGCAGGCGCTCATCGCCGGCGACACCGCGGCGATGTTCGAGCCCGTCGCGCCGTATCACTTCGACCTCGCGCGTGCCGGTCAGATCCGCATCATCCTGACGATGCAGGACACGAAGCTTGAGCCGATGCCGGAGGTTCCGACCATCGTCGATGCCGGCCTCAGCCGGGACGTGATCTTCCAGTCCTGGCACGGGCTGCTGGTGCGCAGCGGCACGCCGGAACCCATCGTCGCCCGCCTGCACGCCGCACTAAACCAGGCGGTGAACGCGCCGACCGTCACGGAGGCGCTGACCAGGATCGCCATCGTCCCCAAGACCAGCGCGAAGCCGGAAGACTTCCAGGCCTTCTACCTGTCCGAGCTTGATCGCTGGGGCGCCTTGATCCGTGAAACAGGAATGACCGCCCAATGAGCACGCCACGCATCACCGCCATCCGCACCCATCTGATGCAGGCGGGGCCGCTCGGCGTCTCGGGCTGGACCGCGGATGTGAAGAACTCCATCGTCACCGCCACGCGCAACTGGCTCTTCGTCACCATCGAGACGGATGCGGGCATCGTCGGCCTGGGCGAAGGCAGCGGATGGCCACGCGCGGTGGAGGTCGCCGTGCGTGACCTCGAATACGTGCTGGTCGGCGAGAGTGCCTTCGACATCGAGCGCATCTCACAGCGCCTGTCGGTTGCGATGATGGGCCATGGCATGAGCGGCGTGGTCGGTCAGGGTGCCATTGCGGCCATCGACATGGCGCTGTGGGACATCAAGGGGAAGGCGCTGGGCGTGCCAGTGTGGCAGCTGCTCGGCGGCGCGTCGCGCGACCGCATTCGCTGCTACGCCCATGCGGCCACGCCCGAACAGGCACTGGCCGCGCTGGCGAAGGGCTATACCGCCATCAAGACCGGCGGCGTCGCCAATCCGGTCGAGAAGGCGCGCGCGATCCGTGATGCGGTCGGCCCCGATATCGACCTGATGATCGATCTGCATGGCCCGCCCTGGCTGACCCTGCCTGATGCCATCGCGATCTGCCGTGAGCTGGCGCCGCTGCGACCGCTCTTCGTGGAGGAACCGCTCGCTCCGGAGAACATCGAGGGTTATCGCGCCCTGCGCCGCGCGGTGGATGTGCCGCTGGCCTCCGGCGAGCGGCATGGCGGGCTGCATGGCTGCGCGCCGCTGCTGTTCGAGAATCTCGTGGATGTGCTGCAGCCCGATACCGGCCGCGCCGGCGGCCTGACGGGGTTGCGCAAACTGGCCGCGCTGGCGGAGGCGCGCTTCGCGTCAATCGCACCGCATTCCGGATCGCTGGGGCCGGTGGCGGAATTCGCCGCGATTCATCTGATGGCGTCGATCCCCAATGCACTGATCCTGGAGCGCATGGACCCGGACTGGGAAGGACGGCTCAAGGTGATCAACGACGCGGGGCCGGTCATCGAGGATGGGCATGTGTTGCTGCCCACCTCGCCCGGCTTGGGTGTAACGATCGACCGGGCCTTCGTCGCGGCGCATCCCTCGTCGCGCAATGTCGGGTTGCCGAAGGGCGGCTGGCCGGCAGGAACCGAGGAAGCAACGCTCTATACCCAGCCGCGGACACCGCGCATGTCGATTGGGTAGCCGCCGGGGCGCCAGACGTCAGCTGTTGAGCAATGGCGGAAGGCGTCTTGATGGCCGGGGAGCGATTTTGGACTGACGCACTGCGGTGTTCGCAGGGCGCCTCCTTTACGCGTGGCTGAGAGCGTTCGGTAAGGTCCTCGTCACCGCTGATGCGATGCTGCCATCAAAGACTTACGCTCGACGGCGCAGGTCTTGTCACCCTCGCGTCGTTGCCTTTGGCCGGACGCAGCAGGTTGGACAACCTCAGCTCGAAGTCCCTTGTCTGCCTAGCTGCCCGACCCATCCGGACAGCGCTCGCGCACCGAGCACCAGAAGCAGCACGGTCAGTTGCAGCGCCCCGACCACCGCGGTCTTCGGGCTGATCTCGAGCCTGATGTCCTCCCACATGCGGATCGCGAGGGTCGTGCCGCGTGGCGAACTCAGGAACAGACCGATGATCAGGTCATCGAATCCGCTGAGGAAGGCAAACAGGAAGGCTGTCGCGAAGGATGTCGCGAGAAGAGGCAGCGTCACGGTGCGGAACACGGTCAGCGGCGCGGCGCCAAGGCTCGACGCGGCACGCTCCATGTCCCGGTCGAACCGCCCGAGCGCCGAGACCAGCACGATGACGACATAGGGCATCCCCGTCACGGCATAGGCGATCCAGAAGCTGACCGGATGGCCATTCAAGCCCAAAGCGACGAAGGTGAAGAACAGGCCCAGGCCGATGACGATGTGCGGCAGGATCATTGGCGAGACAGCCAGCAGCCAGAGCAGACGGCGCCCGGCGAAACGGCCTCGTGCCAGGGCGAAGGCGAAGGGCGTGCTGATCGCCAGTGTCGCCACGGCCGCCGCCGTCGAGATCCATAGGCTGAACCAGGCAGCCTGCAGCCAATTGGCATCGCGGAAGAAGGCCATGAACCAACGCCAGGAATAGCCTGGCGGCGGGAAGGTCAGATAGGGTGCGCTGCTGAAGGCGATCAGCACGACTACGACCATCGGTGCCAACAGGAAGGTCAGCACCAATGCGCCATGAAGCCAGAGCAACGGCCCGGCCAGCGGTGCGAGGCCGTCGCCGGCCCATTGGACCAGGCGCAAGACGGCAGCCGCCGATGTGCCGATGCGGACGCGGTTCGGCCGAGCCGCCGGCTGTTCCTCGCCCAGCGGCACGATCCACCGACGCAGGGTCAACAGCAGCACAGCGACGATCGCGAGCAGCATCCAGGACAGCGCCGCGGCAACGTCGAATTCCGCCAGCGTCGTGACGCGTACTTCGATGGCCTGGGCCAGCATGTAGTCGCCCGGCGCGCCCAGCAGTGCCGGCGTGATGTAGAAGCCCAGCGCCGAAAGGAATACCAGCGCCGCTCCGGCGGCGAGTCCCGGCATCGACAACGGCAGGAACACTGTCGCGAAGACGGAAGCCGGCCCGCCGCCGAGGCTCGCACCAGCCCGCAGCAGGGTCGGATCGATGCGGCGCATCGCGGCGTAGAGCGGCAGCACCATCATTGGCAGCAGGACCTGCACCATGCCGACATAGCTGCCGAAGCTGTTGAAGACGAGGCGCAGCGGGTCCTCGATCAAGCCGAGCGCCATCAGGGTGCGATTCACCAGCCCGCCGCCACCGAGGATGGCGACCCAGGCATAGGACCGGATCAGGATGGAAGTGAGGTAGGGCACCGCTACCAGCGCCATGACCAGCCCCGCCCAGCCCCGTGTCCGCGTTGCGACGAGATAGGCGAAGGGATAGCCGATGGCGGCGCAGAGCAGCGTGACAAGGCCCGCCGTGGTTAGCGTGCGGACGAAGATGTCGAGGAAGACCGGCTGGGCGAGGATCTCGGCATAGGCAGCCAGGCTGGTCTGTCCGGCTCGCCGCAGGCTGGTCCAAGCCACCATGCCGAGCGGGCCGAGATAGCCGAGCGCCAGCAACAGCAGCACGGGGAGCAGCATCGCCGCCCGTCCACGCTCCCTGCGGGTCGCGCCGGTCACGCGCGCTGCCTCAGCGCCGGCTGGCGACCCAGCGCTCCCATTCAGCGATGGCGCGGCGGAGCCCGGTTTGTCCTGTCGAATCCACCGCGTTCCAGAAGGTATAGTTCTGCACGATCTGGAGGTCCTTCACGGCGGGTGCGGTGGGCAGCAGCGCGGCGCGATCGGCGGGGATGTGGTTGAAAGCCAGCGAGTTGGTCGGCCCGTAGGTGATGATTTCGGAGAACCGCGCCTGCGGCTCGGGCCGGCTCATGAAGGCGATGTATTTCTGCGCGTTCTCGGCATTGGCGGCGCCGCGCGGGATCGCCCAGCCGGCCCATTGCAGGATGCCCTGGTTCCAGTTCTTGCCGATCCGTGCACCCTGGTCGTTGGCGCCGTCGATGCGGCCATTCCAGGCGCTGCCGATGGTCGCCTGGCGATCCACCTGGAGCTGCACGGATTCCGCGCCATTGGCCCACCACTTCGTCACCTCGGGACGAATCTTGTCCAGGCTGCGAAGCGCGCGCTCCCAATCGATCGGGTAGAGATCCTCGGGCTTCACGCCATCGGCCAGCAGGGCGATCTCGTAGCTCGCGCCATCGGCAGCGTTGGCGCCGGCCGCCAGTGTCCGCCGCCCCGGGAAGTCGCGCGCGTTCCACACGTCGGCCCAGCTCTGCGGCGCACGGCTCGCATAGCGCTGCGCGTCGAAGGCGATCACCATGGAATAGAGCATCGCCGGCACATAGAGGCGCGCGGCCGGCACGATGTCGTAGCCCGCGCGGTCGCGCTCATTCCAGAAACCGTAGTCGATGGGCAGCAGCAGGTTGTCCTGCTCGAAGGCGGCCATCGAGCCGCCGGAGATGTTCGCGACATCGTGCTTCGGCGCGCCGGCAAGGATCGCGGCGCGCTGCACGCCTGCCGTGACGCCGGCCTGATGGATGACACGGATGCCGGTCTCGCGCTCGAACGGCTCGGAATAGGCGATGCGTTGCGCGTCGCCCATGGTGCCGCCGCCGAAATGCACGATGACGCTGCCGGTCCCGCGCAGGCTGTTCTGCGCGAGGCCGGGCCGCGACAGCATGGCTGTGGCGCCACCAAGCACCGTAGCGGCGAGGAGACGCCGGCGGTTCAGATGCTTCGACATCGTCGTCCTACCTTTCGTCATTGCGGGCCGGGTGCCGGAAAGATCCGGCCGGTCCTGGGGTTGAAGTGAAGGCTGGCGGCTTGCCCTGGCTGCCAGAGGTGATCGGAGGCCGCGGCCTCGACCGTGATGCGGTGGCCCGCCGCTTCGACCAGCACGATCTGCCGTGCCCCGCCGAAGGCGGCTTCCAGCACGCGGCAGGGTTCGCCGCCGGAGCCTTCAGGCGGCAGCAGCGTCATGTGCTCCGGTCGGATCGCCAGCACATGGCCGGCCTGTGGCGTGGCGCTGTCCTCGGCCAGCACAGTGGCAAGGTCGGTGCCGCAGCCGCGCAGGCGCCATGGCGGGCCAGCCGCGATCGGCAGGAAGTTGTTGCGCCCGATGAAACCGGCCACGAAGGCATCGGCCGGCGCACGGTACAGTTCCGCCGGCGTGCCCAATTGGCGCAGGCGGCCTTCATGCAGCAGCGCGACGCGATCGGCCATGGACAACGCCTCCTCCTGGTCATGCGTTACCAGGATGATGGTGGCGCCAAGCTCGCGATGAAGCAGGCGCAGTTCCATCTGCATGTGCTCGCGCAGCTTCTTGTCGAGCGCACTCATCGGCTCGTCCATTAGCAGCACGGCGGGGCGGAAGATGAGCGCGCGGGCGATGGCGACGCGCTGCTGCTGGCCGCCGGAGAGCTGGTCCACGCCGCGCGCGCCATAGCCCTCCATTTTCACCAGTGCGAGGGTCTCCTCGACGCGGCGGGCCGTCTCGGCCGCGGCAACGCCGCGGCGACGCAGGGAATAGGCAAGGTTCTCCGCGACGGTCATATGCGGGAACAAGGCGTAGCGCTGGAATACCACGCCGATGTCGCGCTTGTGCGGCGGGAACCGATCGATGGCTCGGCCGCCGATGCGGATGCCGCCGGAATCCGCCTGCTCGAAGCCAGCCACCGCCATCAGGATGGTGGTCTTGCCCGATCCGCTCGGGCCGAGCAGCGCCATGAACTCGCCAGGCTGCACGGTCAGGGAGACGCGATCCAGGGCGAGGACATCGCCGAAGCGCTTGCTCAGCCCCTGGATCTCGACGGACTGACCAGCGCCCTGGAGCATCACACGACCAACGGCAGATCGTGGTCGAGGGCTGAGAGCCGTTCCGGCGCGCCATCGGTGACGACGAAGGTCTCGCCCAGGCACATGGCAAGGTTGGTCTCGCTGTCGAGCAGGATCATGTGCATGAACACCACCATGCCGGCCTCCAGTGCCACCGGATTGCCCGCGTAGATCATCGGCCATTCCATCCAGGTGGGTGGATAGGAAACACCGAGGCTGTAGCCGCAGGCATTCAGCCGCGCATGCTTGTAGCCGTAGCGGTCCAGTACGCTCGCATGAGCCTCGAACAGATCGCCGTAGCTGTGGCCGGGGCGGAGGCGGTCGCGGCAGGCGGCCAGGGCCTCGATGTTCGCCTCATGCATGCGGCGCTGTGCCGGGCTGGCAGCGCCGGTCAGCGCCGTGCGCATCAGCGCGACGTGGTAGTGGCGATAGGCGGCAGCAAATTCGATGTTGACCTGGTCGGTCGCACCGATCCGCCCCTTGCCGGTGAAGTAGCGACAGAGCAGCGCATTGTCCCCGGCACCGCAGACGAAGCGGCCGGCCGCCGGGTCGCCGCCTGAACGGATCACCGTTGCATAGATCTCGGCGAGAATGTCGGATTCCGAATTGCCGCGCGTGCAAGCCGCAAGTGCCTGGCGCCAGGCTTCGTCCGCGATGCGCCCGGCTTCGCGCACATAGGTAAGTTCCGCCGGCGATTTCACCACGGCGAAGGAGGCGATAAGGGTGGAGGCGTCGATCAGCTCGACGTCCGGTGCGAAGGCTGCCTCCAGCATCCGTCCGCGCTGCGCGTTCAACGTCACGGAGGCGAACTCCACGCCGATGCGCGCGCCGGGGCGGATCCGCTCGCCGAGCGTCTCTCTCAGCGTGGCGGCCGGATTGGCGCCGGCGGCATCAACCCACAGGCGGACATCCTCGATGATCGAGGTGATTTTCGCCTGCCGCACATCGGAGGAGCGGGTCAGCAGCACCATCCCGCCATCGGCGCCCAGCCAGAGGCACTGGAACTGGGAATATCCGGCCGTGTCGTAGCCGGTCAGCCAGTACATGCTTTCCTGCCGGAACAGCAGGATTCCGTCGAGACACTCGGCGCGTAGCCGATCAGTGACGCGCGCGATGCGCGCCCGAAGCTCCGCGGGGTCGAAATGCAACGCCATGCTGCCGGTCCGTCCTGGCTCGAAGTTCCGACAGTCACTGTGACCCATTGCGGTGGCTCACATGAATGAATTATGCAACAACAGATGAATTCATCTCATGAGATGGAGCGACTGCCGGTTGGCGCCCTGCGCTGCTTTGAAGCCTTCGCGCGGTTGGGTGACATCGCGCAGGCGGCGCGCGAGCTGGGCGTGACGCCCTCCGCCGTCAGCCACCAGCTTCGCGGGCTCGAAGAGTTGCTGGGCATCCGTCTGACCGAACGGCGCGGGCGGCGCCTCGCGCTGACGCAGGAAGGGCGACGATACTTCGAGGCGGTAAGCCCGGCCTTCATCCTGCTGCAGCGCGCCACGCAGCAGATCCGCCGGAATCGCCTGCCGCGGCGGGTCACGATCAGCGCCCTGCCCTTGGTGGCGAATGGTTGGCTGCTGCCGCGCGTCGGGCGCTTCATGGCGCGCCACCCGGATGTCGAGATTCAGATTCAGTATGCGCGGTATCGCAACTACTCCAGCGATGCGGCCGATGTGTCGCTGCGCTTCGGTGTCGGCGACTGGCCGGGCTACACCAGCGAAAGGCTGTTCTCCGGCGAAGCGTTTCCGGTGGCCAACCCCGTATTCATCGCGCGCCACGGTCCGTTCGGCAGCGATCGGGACATCGGGCGCGCGCCGCTGATCCATGATGGCAGCACGGAGCAATGGGCGAGTTGGCTGGACCGCGCGGGCGCACCGCCTTCGGCACCGCTGCGCGGTATTGTCTGCGAGGACGGGCTGCTGACCCGGACCGCCATGCTCGCCGGCCTTGGCATCGCGCTGACGCGACCAGTGCTGATCGAGGAGGAGCTGCGCGCCGGCCTGCTTGTCCAATTGTCGGCGCGGGGCGTCACCGACGGGCAGGATTACTACCTGTGCGTCCGGGCGGACCAGGAGCCGTTGCCGATCATTCGGCAACTCGCAGCCTGGCTGCGCGCGACCGGGGGCGACGACGCCGCCCCGCCCGGCGCCGCGTCCCGCAGGCATCGGGCCTCCGTACGCAGGGTTGGCGCAACCAGGCAGCGTCCGCCTTGACGGCCGCCCGGCGGCCTCCGCTCCTTCAGCTTGCCCGGATGTTTCGGCTGCGGATGACCTCCCGCCACTTTGCATTCTCACGCGCGGTATAGGCGCTGAACTCTGCCGGCGTGCTCCCGATCGGTGCGATGCCGCGGCTGCACGGGCTCGCTGCCGCCGCGATAGGGTACGTGCAGCATCGTCACGTCCGCCATGTACATGAACAGCTCCGCGGAGAGATGGCTCGTCGCCCCGATGTCGGAGGAGGCGTAGGGGACAGGGTCGCGCTGCGCTTTTGCCCAGGCGATGAAGTCCTGCGTCGTGGTCGCGGGCTGACGAACATCATATAGGTTGACGGATAATCATATATGATTTCTGATCCAGCAGAGGAGGACCTCCGTCATGCGCGCTTGCCGACCTGTATTCCTATCGTACCTAGCCTTGCTCATCGCGACGGCCACTCCGACGCTCTCCCGTGCCCAGGCGCTCGCGCCAGCCTCACCTCCGTCGGCTAACACTCTGGCGGTCGTCCAGGCGCGCGGCGTGCTGAACTGCGGCGTGAATAGTGGCATTCCGGGTTTCGCCGCACCGGACAGCGCGGGCGTCTATCGCGGCCTCGATGTGGACATCTGCCGGGCGCTCGCAGCGGCGATCTTCGGCGACGCCGATAAGGTCAGCTACCGGCCAGTCACCGGGCTCACCCGCTTCCCGGCGCTTCAGAGCGGCGAGATCGACGTGCTCACCATGGAAGTGACCTAGACCTTCGCCCGCGATGCGGGGCTGGCGGTGAACTATACTGCCATCAACTACTATGACGGGCAGGGCTTCCTCGTGCGCCGCTCCTCCGGTGCGCGATCGGCGCGCGACCTCGGTGGCGCCACGATCTGCGTGAACCCGGGCAGCGCAACCGAGCTGAACCTGGCCGACTATTTCCGCCAGCACCGCATGCAGTTCACCCCGGTCATCATCGAGACCGGCGCCGACCTCGTGCGCGCCTACCTCAGCGGGCGTTGCGACGCCCTCACCAGTGACCGAGGCCTGCTTGGCGCGCGGCTGCAGGCCTCCATCCCCAACCCGGCCGAGCACGTCATCCTGCCCGACATCATCTCCAAGGAACCCTATTCTCCCGTCGTGCGGCATGGCGACGACCGCTGGGCGGACATCGTCCGCTGGACGGTCTGGGCGATGCAGGAGGCGGAAGAATACGGCGTCACCTCGGAGAATGCCGAGGCGATGCGGGCCTCTGCCAACCCGACCGTTCAGCGCCTGCTTGGCGTCGCGGGCGATTTCGGGCCGATGCTCGGACTGCGCCCAGCCTGGGCCTTCGACATAATCCGGCAGGTCGGCAACTACGCCGAAAGCTACGATCGCAACCTCACGCCGCTCGGGCTGGAGCGTGGCGCCAACCGCCTGTGGCGAGACGGAGGCCTGCTCTACTCGCCGCCGTTCCGCTGAAAGCCACCGGGCAGCAGCGCCTACGTCTCGCGACATCAACCTCCATCACCGCAGCGCAAGAGGCATGAGATGATCTCCACGAGGCGTCGCACCGTCCTGGCCGTCCCCGTCGCCGCGGCGCTGGCGCGGCCCGCCTGGGCGCAGTCGCCGGCCACGCGCACGCTGCGCCTGGTGCCCCAGGCGGATCTCGCCAATCTCGACCCGATCTGGACGCCGGCCGCGGTCACCAACAACCACGGCTATGCGATCTTCGACACGCTCTACGCGCTGGATGAGAGGCTTCTGGTCCGCCCGCAGATGGCCGAAAGCCACCTGGTGACGGATGACCGGCTCATCTGGACCATCAGGTTGCGGCCGGGGCTCGTCTTCCATGACGGCGAGCCTGTCCGCGCGCGGGATTGCGTGGCGAGCCTGCTGCGCTGGAGCCGGCGCGACGGCTTCGGCCAGATGCTGGCGCGGGCGACCGAGGTCTGGGAAGCCCCGGACGACCGCACCATCCGCATCCGCCTCAAGACCCCCTTTCCGCGGCTTCTCGAAGCCCTCGGCAAGCGTTCCATCTTCACGCCCTTCATCATGCCGGAGCGGCTCGCGCAGACCGAGCCGACACGGCAGGTCACCGAGATGATCGGCTCCGGCCCCTACCGCTTCATCCGGTCGGAATGGTCATCCGGCAATCGCGCGGTCTATGCGCGGCACGAGGCCTATGTACCGCGCGACGAACCGGCGAGCCTGCTCGCCGGCGGCAAGCGGGCGCATTTCGACCGCATCGAATGGACGATCATCCCGGATGCCTCTACCGCGACCTCGGCACTGCTGCGCGGCGAGGTCGACTGGCTGGAGCAGACCATGCCCGACCTGAACCCGATGATGACGCGCAACCGGCAGCTGCGCGTCGAGCCGCTGGACCAGTACGGCATCCTCTCCTTCCTCCGCTTCAACACGCTGGTGCCGCCCTTCGACAACCCCGCGCTGCGGCGCGCCGTGCTGGGGGCGATCGACCAGGACGCCTACATGCAGGCGGTCACCGGCGGGAACATCCGCTGGCAGCGCTGTGCCTCGATGTTCCCCTGCGGCGTGCCCTTCTCGCGCGAGGTCGGCGCACCGCTGCTGCAATCGCCGCCGGATCTGGCCAAGGCACGGGAGGCCATTGCCGCGGCGGGCTATGCCGGCCAGCGCGTGGTGATCATGAATCCCAGCGACTTCGCCTCGATCGCGCCGCTGGGCGAGATCACGGCGGATGCGCTGGCGAAGGCGGGCATGACTGTCGACCTGCAGACCATGGATTGGGGCACGCTGGTGCAGCGACGCGCCTCGCGATCGCCTGTCGAGGCCGGCGGCTGGAACGTCTTCCACAGCTGGGCGCCGGCCACCAGCATGATGACGCCGGCCTTCAACGACTATGTCCGCGGCCTCGGCGCCGGCGGCTATTTCGGCTGGTACGAGAATCCTCGCATCGAGGCGATGATCGGCGACTGGCTGAACGCCGCCACGGACGAGGCGCAGCAGGCGATCTACGACGCCGTGCAGGCCGAGACCTGGGCGGCACCGCCGACCATCATGCTCGGGCAGTATTTCCCGACCACCGCCTATCGCGGCGACCTCACCGGCCGCATCCCGACCAGCAGCCCCTTGCCGTGGAACATCCGGCGCGGCTGAAACCGAAGGACACGTCATGGACGGCAAGCGCCCCACCGTCGCCTCGTTCACCGGCATGGTGGCGGCGGCCCATCCGCTCGCGGCACAGGCCGGCGCCGGCATCCTCTCGCGCGGCGGCAATGCCTTCGACGCCGCCGTTGCCACCGCCGCCGCGCTGAACGTCGTCGAACCCGGCATGTCGGGCCTGGCCGGGCAGGGGGTCGCGACCTGCTATGTGGCGGCCGAGCGGCGGGTGCGAACGCTGAATTTCGTCACGCATGTGCCGAATCACTTTCCCGTCGGCCGCTTCCACGATCGCGAGGAAATGCGCAAGGGCGCGCATACGCCCGGTGTACCCGGCAATCTCGCGGGCTGGTGCGAGCTGTTGCGCGCCCATGGCAGCCGTTCACTGGCGGAGGTCTTTGCGCCAGCCATCCGCCTCGCGGAGGAGGGCTTTCCCCTCACGGAGATGAACACCGACCACATCAATCGCGCCGCCGGGCAGTTTCGCGACTTCGCCTTCTTCGACGACTGGAACTCGACCTATACCGGCGGCGCGGGTCGCGTCGCGCTGCACCAGCGCCTGCGGCAGCCGAACCTGGCGAGGACATTCGCGGCGATCGTCGCGAATGGGCCGGACCATCTTTATCGAGGGCCGCTCGGGGAAGAGATGGTGCGTTATCTCGCTGCGCATGGCGGATGCCTCTCCATGGCGGATCTCGACGCGGTGCAGCCGGACTGGAGCGATCCGCTGTCCCTGCGCTACCGCCACCTCACGCTGCACACGCTGCCGCCGCCGAGCGAGGCGTTCCAGATGCTGCTGACGCTGTCCGTGCTGGAGAGTTTCGACATCAGCCGCATGGAACCGCAGGGGGTCGAGCATCTCGACTTGGTTTGGCGGACCATCCGCGTCGCCGCCGGCGAACGCATCCGCCACAACAAGCCGGATGCCGAGATGCTGGACCGGCTGCTCGGCAGCGCCAATATTGACCGCCTGCGGGCGCTGGTCACCGCGCCCGGCGCCATCGACGGCATGACAGAGCAATGGCTGCCGCGCGCGCCGGACCTGAACAAGGAGAACACAACCTCCTTCTCCGTGATGGATGCGGCAGGCAATGCGGTGTGCCTGACGCAGAGCCTCGGCGACCTGTTTGGCTCCGCGGTCGTCATCGGCCGGACCGGCATCTGCATGAACGACTTCCTCTATTGGGCTGAGACGGATCTGCGCGGGCGCAACGCGCTTATCGGCGGCAGCAGGCTGGCCTTTCCCACGGCACCGACGATCAGCACGGTCGACGGCGTGCCGGTGCTGGCGCTCGGTACGCCGGGCAGCTATGGCATCCTGCAGACCCAGCCGCAGGCACTGGTGCAGTACGTGGATTTCGGCCGGAGTCTACAGGAGGCCATCGAGGAGCCCCGCGCGCGCCTCTTCGACGGGCGGATCGTGCATCCGGAGAGCCGAATGGCCCCCGCGACACTGGCGGCGTTGACCAGGCGCGGCCACGAAATCCAGGAAACACCGAACTGGACGCTGCTTGTCGGTGGCATGCAGGCCCTCTCACGCGATCCGGCGACCGGCGTCATGATTGGGGGGGCGGACCCGCGTCGCGAAGGCTATGTGGCGGTGGCGTGATCGACCCAGACGGCGGTGCGAGGCTGCCTCAACCTACCTTCCGTCTCACCGGGAAGAGATTCTCGTAGTTCGCAAGGACGCGCTCCGTCGCGATCGCCAGATGCGCCTCCAGGATCGATACGGCAGCAGCGGTATCGCGACGTTCGCAGGCCTCCAGCAGCGCCCAGTGTTCGGCGACGATGTAGTCCGGCACCCCTGCGCCCTTCGCCGTGAGCGAGGCGTGGCCGTAGCGATGCGAGATCGCGTGCGCCTGCTCGATGAAGGCGAGGAGGTGTCGCCGGCCGCAGGGAGAATAGAGGGTCATGTGGAACCGCAGGTTCCACGAGAAGAGAAGCTCGAGCGGGACCCCGTGCTCCATGTCCTCGAGCAGCGCCCGCGCCCGACGGGTGTCTCGGCTTGTCAGGTCGGGTATCGCGAGGCGCAGGGCGAACGGTTCCAGCACGCTTCTCGCTTCGTACGCGTCCTGGAGTTCCAGCCTGCTCTCCGGCGCCACGACGAAGCCGCGGTTCCGTTCGAAGCCGACCAGGCGCCCGGCCTCCAATTCCCGAAGCGCTTCGCGCACGGGGATGGGACTGACATCGAGAGAGCGCGCCACGGGATCGATGCGGATTGCCTCGCCGCCGGGTAGCAGCCCGACGACGATCGCCTCGCGCAACACAGCGGCAGCAAAGGCGGGGGCGGTTTCAGTGCCACGCCCGATGCGCTCGGCGAGCGCCCGCAGCGGATCCAATCCCGGACTGCCCGCGGTCGCCTTCGGCTTGCCGTCCGGGCTCGCGCGGCGCGTCCGGGAGGGTCGAGGCGAGGGCACAGCAGCGCTCATCGCCGGAAGCCGATTAGAGTGCGTGGCATAATCGTATATCTTGACATATAATCATATACGATCCCTCCATTCGCCATGCCGTGCCTCTCAACAACCGATTGGCGATCTCAATGCTAGTTCCCGACGCCTCGCACAACGACCAATGTGGTATCGCGGCAAAGCCTTGGCCTGAACACACAGCGGATTTCCGCTCGGACCTCATGGCAGGGATCCCGCCGGCGGCACGCGACGCAATGCTGCTCGCGGCAACGCAGGATCCCGAAATGGGCGCGCGCAACGATCCGCACCAGTCGCGCCTGGAGCGGACCGTCGCCGATCTGACTGGCTTTGAGGACGCCTTATTCCTGCCAACCTGCACCTTGGCGAACCAGATTGCGCTGCGTCTCTGGTGCCGGCCGGGCGATGCCATGGTCGCGGCCGCGGACAGCCACGTCGCCGGGCATGAGGCGTCGAGCACGGCGGGCCTCTCTGGCGTGACAGTGCGGCGCCTGCCGGGAGTGCGAGGCCACCTGTCACCCGCGGCCATACAGGCGGCCCTCGCCCAGCCGCGACGCCCAGAGGAGCAGCCGACCCGGCTCGTGTGGCTCGAGAATACTCATATGCGCGCGGGTGGCACGGTTCCGCCGGACGGCTGGACCGCCGCAATTGCCGCTGCCTGTCGCGACACCGGCGTTAGGCTCCACATTGACGGCTCCCGCTTGTGGAATGCCGAGCCCGCGACCGGACTGCCTCTCGCCGTTCTGGCCGCAGGGGCTGACAGCCTTTCGCTCAGCCTCAACAAGGCGCTCGGCGCGCCAGCGGGATCGCTGCTGCTCGGCAGCCGCCCCTTCATCCGCGAGGCGCTCGCGGTGCGCGCGACGCTCGGCGCAAATTGGCGTCCCGTTGGCTTCCTCGCTGCCGGCGCATTGGAAGCGGTGCAGGGCCGCTCCGCACGACTGAAGGAGGATCATCGGCGCGCCAAGCTCCTGCATTGCGGGTTGTCGCATGCGCTCGGACCTTCGGCGGGCGAAGCACCCGACACGAACATCGTACTTGTCACCGCCCCGCCTGGCATCCCTGCCGCCGATGCCGCGGCGACGCTGAAGGTTGCCGGCATCCTTGTCCTGCCGCTGGATCGTGCGACGCTCCGTTTCGTCGTGCATGCCCGGATTGATGACTCGGCGATAGCTCGGGCGGTTGAGGCGACCGCGCGCATCCTTGTTGCCACACCAGTCAAGCCTGGCTGATGGTGGCCGCAGGAAAATGCGAATGCGTAAGGACCCTTTGGCCATCTCGTGAATTGCGCGTTCGATGTGTTCTGGGTCGGCCTGGGGCCATCCGGCTTTCAATCGGCACGGAAGCGGGGCTGATCCTCCATCCGTGTTACGCGGCTGAGACGAGACGGGCGCGCAGCAGGTCGAGCCGCGCGCGGCCGTACATCTGGCGTTTGAGCAGCTTCAGCTTGGTGATCTGGCCTTCAGTCTGGCCGTTGGCCATGCTTCAGTGAGTGCCGCCCGAACGGCGGCGAGGTCCGCGCTGAGACCTTTACCGAAAGACGCAAGCAGGCTGCTCCCTGCGTCATGCAGCCAAGGCGCAAGCGCCGCAACGTCACGGGCCCGCAGCATCTGCTGGAAGCGTTCGAACAAATTGCGCGCCGCGCCAAGCGCCGGCACGCCGGTTTCGATTGCAGCCACTGTGATTGCATCGGCCTTCGACAATTGCTCCCGGTCGATCGTCATCATTCGACTGACCTGGCGGGCTGGCGGCACCGTGCGGCTCATGACGCGCCCGGCCTTCTCGCCACGCCGCCGTCTGGTCGCCCATTCTGTCACAACCCGCAGGCCGCCTCCGAAGCCATCAGCGCGCATACGCCGCCAAAGCTCTGCACCGTTGTGGCAGCCCGCGTCCCAGTCGGCCGCGAGCCTGGCAAGGTGGGGGCCCAGTGTGTTCTGTCGGCCGCGGAACATGTCGCCATCACCGCCGCGCGGAACGCCGCGCACCAGTTTGCGGCTGCGGGCCGTTTGCCGGGCAATGGCCTTGATCGAGACACCTTGGGCAGCCAGGGCCTTGATAGTCTGGCGGCTATCCTGCCGCCGGACGAAGCCATCACACTGAATGCGCTCAGCACAGGTGAGCAGCGCGGGATCGATGACCGTCGATCCGAGCGCCTGACGGATCGGTGGCATCGATCGGCTTACCGCTTCGAGGAAGGCGGCACTGGCATTCTCCATGAGGTGCCAGCGGTCGGCCACCTGGATGGCTTGCGGCGCACCCTCGGTCGCTGCCCGACCGAAGCTGCCGCCACGATCGCGCGACACCACGCGGATCTCGGAATGCTCGGCCAGCCAGGCAGCAACGATCCCGGCCTCGCGGTCAGGGAGCAGATCGACGATCCGCCGCCGCTCCAGGTCGCAGATGATCGTGCCGTAGCGCTGACCCCGCTTCCAGGCGAAGTCGTCGATGCCAACAACCTGCAAGGCGCCGGTCAGTGGCGGGAGGGCGCGGCGCCTGACGACCCGCAGCAGCGTATCCCGGCTGACCGGCAGCATCACCTAGTGTGCCAGCCTCGCAGCCGGGCGGCCACCCAGCGCCACGCCGAGATGGTGGAGGATCCCATCGAGCCTCGCGGTGCGTCTGGCCGCCTTCAACGCGACGCCCGGGCCGAGCAATTCACCGAAGATCTGGCGCTTGCAGGCGGCATTCCCGCAGCGAAACCGCCGCACCTGAACCCGGAACCGGACGCAGCGGCCATGGGCCGGCAGATCCTGCAGCTGTCGTTCGTAGCGACTATCGATTCGCTCCGATCTCTGGCCGCAGCCGGTGCATGCTGCGTCCGGCGACATCGGATGAGTACTGACCACCACGTGGTCACCCTCGATGGAGACCGCGTCGACCGTGAGCCCGACCGGCGACATTGCGTGGCGTGACGGTCGCGGCATGCTGAGATTTCCTCGTGACTTGCCTGCCGCATCTAGCCGATCTGCACCGAGAGTGAATCAGAGCCCCGTTTGGACGCCGATCACCCCCTCAATGGGGCTTGTTCCACGCCTATCCACACCCATAAGCAAACTGGCGCGACACATAGGCAGATACAAATGGACGCCTCGCCGCGACGTCCACAGAGTCAGGGGCAAGCATCAAGGTGAAGCGGAGGAAACGATGTCGCATGCCCATGTGGCTGGCGCGCTACCGATGCCCGATGGCCCGATCAAGGGTCCGGCCGCGTGGCGCGGATCCGAGCTTCAGGCGGACCCCACATGGCTGCATCATTTTTCCGACACCGAGTTGGACGAGATCGCGACCGCGACGCGGATGCATAAGGCCTCCGGTCGTCAAATGGGCGAGATCACCCGGGAGAGCTTCAAGCTGCCATGCCTGGGCCCGCGGCTGGACGCTATCCTGCAGGAGCTCCTGCATGGCCGTGGCTTCGTCCAGTTCCGCGGCTTTGACGTCGGCGCTGTCACCATGGAAGAGGCGGCAATCGCCTATCTCGGCGTTGGCGTACATCTCGGCAGCTTCCGCTCGCAGAACGCGAAGGGCCACCTTCTTGGCCATGTGCGCAACCTTGGGCTCGACATCAACAAGCCGACGACGCGCTATTATCAGACCGACCGCGCGCTCGAGTTCCACACCGACAGTTGCGACATAGTCGGGCTGTTGTGCCTGATGCCCTCCAAATCAGGCGGCGAAAGCCGTATCGTCAGTTCCGTCACCCTGCATGACGTCATGCTCGAGCGCCGGCCGGATCTGCGCGCCGCACTCTTCAACGCCTTCCCGACCGACCGGCGCGGCGAGATCCCGAAGGGCATGCTGCCGTGGTTCGATGTGCCTGTGTTCAACTGGCATGCTGGCGAGCTGACCACGATATACTCCGGCCAGTATATCCGTTCAGCGCAGGCCAACCACGAAGCGGCACGCAGGCTGACGCCCATCGAGATCGAGGCGCTGGGATACCTCGATGCGCTCACCAATGATCCCAGATTGAACCTGACCATCGAGTTCCGGCCCGGCGACATGCAGTTCCTGCACAATCACCAGATCCTGCACAGCCGCACCGACTTCGAGGATTTTCCCGAACCGGAACGCCGCCGGCACCTGCTGCGCCTTTGGCTGGCGCCGGCCGGAGCTCGCTCGCTTCCGCCCAGATTTGCGCAGCGCTATGGCTCGCTCGAAGTCGGCAATCGGGGCGGCATCATCACCGAGAGCACCGTGCTCCAATTCGCGTTGGAGGCAACATGACGGTGTGTGGAACGCATACCTGCCGCCTCCGCCCTGCAAGATCGGGGGCGCTCGCGCTGCGCCGGAGTCTGGTGACGCCGGGTGTGGAACAGGTCCTTCGGCGCAGCCCCGGCTGCGGGCCATGCACCGTGCGGGCGCGCTTCGCCAGCCCGCTGTCGCCGGCGGTGCTGATGACGGACCTCCTCTGATCCGACGCGAGATGGCGGCGTGTTGCGTTGCACTGCGCGCCACGATCTACGGCCAACCATGAAAGCAACCAGATGCCCTACAAGACAGCTCTCACGCCTGCCCATTGGTCGGTCGAGGAACTCACACGCGACCAGAGCTGGATCTATCGCATCGATGCGGATCAGGCGGCCCACCTACGACGGAGTGTGCAGGCGGCCTACGATCCGGCTAGGCATATCTTCGACTACGGCAAGGACGACTTCGACCTCGGCTCCGCGCGGGACGTGTTCGCCGCCGCATTCGCGGAGCAAGCGCAGGGCCGCGGCGTCTCGCTCGTCAAAGGTCTTCCGCGCGAAGGCATGAGCGAGGCGGAGTTCGAGCTGATGACTTGGGGCATCGGCCTGCACTACGGTGTCGCCCGGCCGCAGGGCAAAGCCTCGCAATACATCTCCGCCGTACGCGACGCCGGGCAGACGTACCGCCATGGCGGCGGGCGCGGCTATAACACAAAGGCCAGTCTGGACTTCCACATCGATGGCTCGGATGTCGTGGCACTCACCTGCTACAACGCAGCCAGGTCGGGCGGCATGAGCATGTGCTCCAGTTCCATGACCCTGCACGACCGCATGGCGGCGGAGCGGCCGGATCTACTCGAACTGCTCTACCAGCCCTACGCCTATAGCCGCCAGGGCGAGCAGGCCCCGGACGAGGCCCCTTACCTGCTCTGCCCGCTGTTCGGCATGCGCGAGGGGCGGTTGTTCGGGCGTCTCAACCGCAACCGGGTGAACATGGCGCAGCGGCTCGATGGCGTGGCGCCGCTGAGCGAGCAGCAATGGGAGGCGCTCAACCTGGTGGAGGAGATCATTCGCCGACCGGACGTCATGTTCTCGATGTGGTTGGAGCCGGGCGACATGCAACTCATCAACAACCATGTCGTGCTGCATTCCCGCACCGAGTTCGAGGATCATGAGGAGCCGGAGCGCAAGCGCCTGCTGTTCCGATTGTGGCTGTCGACACCCGATTCCGTCGCGCTGCCGCCGGAATGGGCCGAGTGTTACAAGTCCGTGGAACCCGCTTCCGTACGCGGCGGCATACGCGGCTTCGAGTGGAACGATGCCTGCCGCGCCTTCGAACGGCGCCAAGCCGACGCGCTCGGCATGCGCGTCGCGCATTAGAAAGCTGGGAAAGGAAACGTCATGGCAGTCCTTCGCCGCGTCCTGATTGGCGCCGGCATGGCCGGGTTGGTCGCGCCCCGCATTGCCTCCGCGCAGGAGGACTGGCCGCAGCGGCCGGTCCGGATCATCGTGCCGTACTCGCCGGGTGGCGGCACCGACCTCATCACTCGCGTCCTGGCGGAAGCCATGCGTCCGTCGCTCGGGCAGCCGATCGTCGTAGAGAACCGGGCAGGGGCCAATGGCGTCATCGGGTCGGACCAGGTGGCGCGCGCGCCGGCCGACGGCTATCTCTACGTCTCGGTCACCAGCGGTCATCTGACCAACCGCTATGTCATGCCGAACATGCCGTTCCATCCAGTCGACGACTTCACGCCTGTAGCGTTGCTGGCGGCCTACCCGATGGTCCTGGTGGCCAGCAGCGCGGCGCCGTTCAGCGATCTGCGCGAGCTGATTGCCTATGCGCGCGCCAACCCGGGACGCGTGAGCTTCGGCACATCGACGGCCTTGAATTCCTACGTCGGTCATCTCTTTGCCCGTCAGACACGCACCGAGATGACGGAGGTGCCGTATCGTGGTGGCGGGCCGATGATGGCCGATCTGATCGCCGGCCACCTGAATGTTGGCTGGGGCAGCCCGGAGTCGGCCTTGTCGCAGATGAACAGCGGCCGCATCCGCATCATCGGTGTCAGCACGAGCGAACGGCTGCCGCTGCTGCGCGACGTCCCGTCGATCAGCGAGGCGGGCGTGCCGGACTTCGATTTCATGGGATGGGTCGGCCTGTACGGGCCTGCCAACCTGCCGGCGCAGATCCTGGTCCGCATGAATGCTGCGCTGGACGCCGCCATCGCCCAGCCGGCCATCCATCAGCGCATCATCGCCATGGGGAACTACGGCAATGTCGAGGGCGCGGTCGCCTTTGCGGCGCGCACGCGGGCAGATGATGCCCGCTGGTCGCGCGCGGCACAGGAGGGCCTGCTGCAGCGCGCGGGCTGAAGGCGGCAGGCTCTCAGTTGGGCGACTGCCACTCATCCTTCAGCACCGCGCAGAAGACGCGGCACGCGGGAGTGAGCGCGTTTCCGCGCATCTGACGGGCGGTATGCTCCAGAGCCAAAAGGCGGCGCCTCGCACAGGAACAGGCCTCATGCGCGATGCCCCCATCCGATGCAAGTAGCACCATAGGAATCAGCAATCGATGCATCATTCCTAGTGATTGGCAATCGCTCAGCGGCGCTCTTAGCGTGCCGACCACGACAGTCGGCGGTCACGAGTCCGATATTGAAGACCATGACGTTCGAAGCTGAACGGATCCGGGTGCGTCCAGCGGCTCGCCACAGAACGAGGAAACCATGACCACAGCCAAGCGCCAGATGAGCTTGATTGCCTTCATGCAGGCGCAGAACTGCACGAATTATGTCGGCTCCTGGCGGCATCCCGCTTCGGCAACGGACTTCCTGGCGCCGGAATACTACCAGCGCATCGCCCGCACGCTGGAGGACGCCAAGTTCGACATGGCGTTCTTCGACGACAGGCTCGCGATGCCCGATATCTACGGCGACGACCACCGCGCGACGGTCGAACACGGCATCCGCGCCGTGAAGCTGGACCCTACGACCGTCATGATGACGATGGCGGCGGCGACGTCCCGGCTTGGTCTCGGCTCCACCTACTCGACGACTTACTACGAGCCGTTCCATGTTGCTCGCCTGTTCGGCACGCTGGACCTGATGACGAAGGGGCGGGTCGCCTGGAATGTTGTCACGTCGCTGAACGGCTCGGAAGCCGAGAATATGGGTCGCGACGAACACATGGAGCATGATGCGCGCTACGATCGCGCTGACGAATTCGTCGACGTGGTGACGCGCCTGTGGTCGTCGTGGGAAGACGATGCGCTGGTGGTGGACAAGGCAACGGGTCGCTTCGCGGATCCGCAGAAGGTCCATCGCCTCGATCACCGCGGGGAATACTTCCGGTCGCGCGGACCCTTGCCGGTACCGCGCTCGCCCCAGGGGCAGCCGGTCCTGCTCCAGGCCGGGCAGAGTGGACGCGGCATCGCTTTTGCCGGGCGCTGGGCGGAAGTGGTCTTCGCCTCCTATCACTCTCGGGATGTGGGTCGGAAGCAGTACGCGGCGCTGAGGGCCGCGGCGGCGGCCGCAGGCCGGGATCCGGATCTCGTCAGGATAGCCCCGTCAGCCAAGATTATCCTGGGGGAGACGACTACCATGGCGGACGACAAGCGCGCGCTGACGGAGGCCCTGGCGAAGCCCATCGACAGTCTGGCGCTGCTCTGCGAGGTGCTGAACGTGGACTTCGCCACCCGCCCCTACGACGAACCGTTCTCGGATGAAGAGCTGGCTGAAGTCTCCTGGCACAGCCTGCGCGATCGCGTGATCCAAAAGAGCGGCAAGAAGAACCCGTCGGTCCGCGACTTCGTCGAGGCATCCGGCCGCGGCACGCTGCACGAGAGCATTCTGATCAGCGGCACGCCGAAGCAGGTCGCCGACCAGATGGAGGAATGGTTCTCCGACGCCTGCGACGGCTTCGTGATTTCGGCAACCGAGATCCCCGGAACCTACGAGGATGTCGCCCGGCTGCTGGTCCCTGAACTGCAGCGGCGTGGCCTGTTCCGGACCGAATATCCCGGCACCACGCTGCGCGCGACGATGGGCCTGCCCATACCGCGCGCACGGCGGCACTGACGACCGGCTATTCGGCCGCCGTGGCCTGAGAGGCCGCGTCAGGCCGGGGCCATTCCTGCCGCAAAAGAGCGTGGAAGGCGCGCGCCGCCGGTGACAGCGCCTGCCCCCGCAGCTGGACGACGCCGAAGCGCCTGGGGAACGGTGCTCCGACGATACGCGTAGTACCGATTTCCGCTTGGGATATGCAGCGCAACACGGATGTCGGCACCAGGGCGATGCCGACGCCGGCCGCGACCATGCCAAGGATGGTCTGCACCGTACGCGCGCTGAGGATCGGCTGGAAATCGAGCCCGCGCTTGCGGAACTCCCGCGTCACCGCCGCCACCAACGACACATGTCCCCTTGGCAGCAGCATGGGGTAGCGCAGGATTGCGTCCAGCGGCACCATTGGTTCATTCAGCAGCGGATGTCCGCGCTGGGCAACGACGACCGACTCGTCTTCGTGCAACAGGTCGAAGCGGAAACGCGCATCCGGGTTGTCCATGACCATGACCGCGAAATCGGCCCGCCCTGCCGCCAGGTGATCGAGCGCTTGGGACAGTACGGTCTCATGGATATGCACTGCAACCCCAGGCGCCATCTCCGCAAAGCGGCGCACGACGGGCGGTAGCACCACCGCGGCGACCATCGGTGATGCCGCGACCTTGACCTCCCGGCGGCGCGCCTCCCTGACGGCCTGAAACTCAGAAACGAGGGCACGCATCTCATCGACGATCGGCCGCGCCCGCATGCGCAGCCGTTCGCCCGCATCGGTCAGGACGACATCGCGGCCAGTCCGGTCGAACAGCCTTGCGCCGAGTTCCGCCTCGAGCTTTTGCACACGCTGGCTGATCGACGGTTGCGCGAGCGCGAGCATCCTCGCGGCCTTCGTGAAGCTCCCGGTCTCCGCAATGGCGAGAAAGGTCTCGAGTTCCGCCGGATCCAGCGAGATGCGTCGCACGATTCCTCCCGACCCTCGGCATTTGAGGCCGAGGTCCGGGCATGCTAGTCGCGCGTCATGGGGCGGAAAAGAGGCCAGCGCGGCTAAATCGGCACCTCCACGTCCAGTAACGGCGCATGTTGCTGTGCACCATAGACATCGGTGTCACCGATATCGCCCGCCGTGACGAGGCGCGGGATGGTCGCCTTAAAGGCGTGTCCTGGCTCGTAGGGCGTGAAGAGAACATCCTTCTCGTCGACGCCGTAGAGCTTTGCGAAAAGGGCGGGGCACAGCACCCCGGTATCCCGTACGCGCCGGAACGTCTCGAGCTCATCGAACATGACGTCGATGGTCAAGTCGAAGGGGCCGGCGTTCTTGCTTTTGCAGACGCGCGCGATGTCTCGGATGCGGGGCATGTCAGACCGTCTCGTGCTCGATCGGGAACAGGGTGCAGGGATCGGAGGGAAGAACGACATGGTTCATCGTGAATCGGAAAACCTCTCCGGCCATGAGGTCGGACGGCGAGAATGGGATCGCCATGTTGCCCTCCTTGCATAGGCGGCCGGGAAAGTCGCTGTGCAGCATGCTGGTGCGCGACAGCGCGATGGCAGCCTGTGCGATGTCAGGGTCGCGGGCCACCACGTCGATGATGAAGCCGAGTTCGTGCGGCGTGGCGTCGGTAACGGGCTCCCGGCTGCTCATCACGCCATTCCGGCCATAGGTGTGGATCGTCAGCCTGTAGTCATCGGGCTGGATATCGAGATCAGCCGCCTTCTTGCGCACGAGATCCCGCACCAGGCCAAGGAAGTGGTCGACCTTGCCGATCAGAACCGGATCCCGCGTGCCGCAGACGCTGATCGCACGATGACCGACGCGCTCCGCGGCCTCGACCTTGATCGAGTAGTCTTCCGCCGGAACCCAGCGCATGCCGGAGATCCGCGTGGCCTTGGGCGATATCTGGTCGAAGCGGCAATCGCTGGTATCGAGCACGCCGCCAGGTTCGACATGGCGGATCGGACTCGAATTCTCGTGCAGTCCCATCGTCGCGACGGACAAGGGCGTGCATGCGCGGTCGCCCATTGGTTCGCAGACCACGCCATCCTCACGGACGATCACATGCAGGCAATCCGGCCCCTTCGGCCATGCCGGGAGCGCGCCGCATTCCAGCATCTTGCCGGCGTACCAGGCCTGCGCGGGCGGCAACTGGGCACTCATTGCGCTGGCGGCGAAGGGCGCGGGGTCGCTGCTGCGGCCGCCGAGGATGATCTGCGCGCCCTCATCGAGGGCTCGCATGTAGGGCTCGGGGCCACATAGCCCCACGATCCGCTCGGCGCGCTCGACGGTGCCGGTATCGAGTGGTCCCATGCGGCCCAGCGGACGGGTACGGCCATCCTGCACGTGACGCAGCATGGTGGCCTTGTCCTGCTCCGAATGGATCAGCGCCATCTTGAAGCTGAGGCCTTCTTCCTTGGCGAGATCGCGCACCATCTGCGCCACCAGCTGAAGGTGCGGCTCGCCGCCGGCGCCGCCGGCCGTCCCGACCACCATCGGAACCCTATGCTTGATCGCCGCGATCAGCATGAGCCGCAGGTCACGCTTCATGGCGCGCAGCGACACGAAGGGCTTGCCACTGCCGAGGTAATACGGCCCCGGATCGCTGCTGCCGCCGTCGCAGCCGATCATGTCCACGCCACGTTCCATGGCTGCATCCAGCGCAGCCGCCGGGTAGCCGTATCCCAGAATGCCGCTTGTCGAGACCATCCTGTATTCGCGCGCCATGCTGCTTCCCCCGTCTAGATCGTTCGCTTGGGCACGCCATGCGCGACCGGGCGCGGCAGCCCCATGTTCTCCCGCAGCGTCGTGCCGCGGTACTCCGTGTGGAAGACGCCGCGTCGCTGCAGTTCGGGTACGACGTAGCGGGTGAAGTCCTCATAGGACCCGGGCCGGTGGGTCGCGGCGACGACAAAGCCGTCGCACCCTTCACCCTGGAACCAGGCCTCCATCTCGTCTGCGACGTCGGACGCCGTGCCGCAAAAGACAGGCATCTCGTAGAGCGTCCCGCGCTTCGAGAGGTCGATAAAGTCGCGCGTCGTTGGATGCGGTGTCCCGGCGGCCTGCGCTACACGGTCGCGCAGCGCCTGTTGGCCGGTCATGGCCCGCATGTCCGCGTCGGTCATCGGGGCATCGAGGTCGCGACCCGCGAAGTCGAAATTGAGGATCTCGCCGAGCAGGCAGAGCGCGTCCTCGGGCTGGGCGAGCGAGGCCAGGAAGGCTTCCTTCTCCTTCGCGATGCTGCGCGTCTCGCCGACCACGGCATAGATCGGTGGCGCGATGTGGACGTGGTCGGGATTGCGTCCTGCCGCGGCGATAGCGGATTTGAGTTCGCGATACTGCGCCTGCGCCGACGTCAGCGACTTGTAGGATGCGAAGATCAACTCGCCCCAGCGCGCTGCGAAGGTCTTTCCCCGTCCACTCTGCCCGGCCTGGATCACGAGCGGGTGGCCCTGTGGCGAGCGTGGGACCGTGAAGGGTCCGCGCGATCGGAAATACTTCCCCTCGTAGTTCAGCCGATGGACCTTGTCGGGGTCGGCGAAGATTCCGCCGGGCCGCCGATCCACCTCCAGAGCGTCATCCTCCCACGAATTCCAGTGCCCCAGGACGCATTCGATGAACTCGTCGGCGCGATCGTACCGCATGTCGTGCGGCAGGTGCCCGGCAGCCCCCATGTTCAAGGCCTCGGAATCGTTCAACGAGGTGACGACGTTCCACGCCGCGCGCCCGCCGACCATGAGGTCGAGCGTCTGGAAGGTCCGCGCAACATGAAACGGCTCGTAGTAGGTGGTCGAATAGGTGCCGCCGAGACCAATATGCCGCGTTGCCATGCCCATCGCCGTGAGCAGCGGGATAAGGTCCATCTTCACCGAACGGATGCCGTACTTCACCGCCGTCCTGTAGTCGTCGCCGTAGATGTCCGGCATCGCCAGGCGATCGTCGAAGAAGGCGAGGTGAAACTTGCCTTCCTCGAGCGTGCGGGCAATCCGAACATAGTGGTCCGCGGTCAGGAAGTCGGGGATCGCCTCGGGGTGCCGCCAGGACCCTGGAAGGTTCGAGCAGTTCTGCGCTTGCAGGAAGCCGACCAGCGTCATGTTCGTACGCTTGCCCAACCGACGGACCTCCATCGCGACCCGATGGAACAGTAGGACTGCCGGAATGGCGCGAACCAATCGGAACTGCCAATGCGCCCAAAGCCGTTCCCTATCGGCCCTGCGCCGTTGATGTAGCGCAAGATCCGCAAATTTCCTGAGACTTCCGCCTTCTCCGGACTTTTCGTGGCGATGCAACCCGCGCGGAGGCGACGTGTGCACCATGCCGCGGCGCTTGCTGCGGGGTGGCGATGATGCAAGCGTCACCGCACCGAACAAGAGTGAAGAAGGAAGCGTCCGGATGCTGCTGCCGTCACGTTCTGATGGCGATCTTGTCGTTGATCGCGCGTCGGCGGCGGCTACGCCCCTGCTTTCAGTCGAGAACCTGGCGGTCGAGTTCACGACCCCGCGTGGCCAGCTGCGTGCCGTGGACGGTGTCTCATGGTCTGTGGCGGCTGGCGAGACGCTGGCGCTGGTGGGCGAGAGCGGATGCGGCAAGTCCGTCTCCGCCCTGGCCGTCATGCGTCTGCTGCAGCGCCCCATAGGCCGGATCGTACAGGGCCGCGTGATGTTCGACGGCCAGGACCTGCTCGCGCGATCCGAGGAAGGAATGCGCGAGATCCGCGGCCGCGACATCGCCATGGTGTTCCAGGAGCCGATGACAAGTCTGAATCCGGTGCTCAGCATCGGCCTCCAGCTGGCCGAGCCGCTCCGCATGCACCTCGGCATGACCACGGAACAGGTCCGGGCGCGCTCGATTGAACTTCTCGGGATGGTCGGCATCAGCGATGCGGATCGGCGGCTCGGCCAGTATCCGCACCAATTCTCCGGTGGCATGCGCCAGCGCGTCATGATCGCTATCGCGCTGGCCTGCAATCCGCGCCTGATCATTGCCGACGAACCGACGACAGCCCTCGACGTGACCATCCAGGCACAGATCCTGGAACTGATGAAGGATCTGTCGCGGCGCCTCGGCATCAGCCTGGTGATCATCACGCACAACCTCGGCATCGTTGCGCGCTACGCCGACCGCATCGCGGTAATGTACGCCGGGCGGATCGTCGAGCAGGGGCGTGCAGACGCAGTCTTTGCTGCCCCAAGCCATCCCTATACGCATGGGCTCCTGCGCTCGGTACCGCGCCTCGATGAGACGCGCGTCGGTCGCCTCGAGACCATCGAAGGCCTGCCGCCAAATCTACTGGCCCCGCCGCGCGGATGCCGCTTCGCGCCACGCTGCCGGCTTCGCGCCAAAGCCTGCGAGGAGGATCCTCGCCTGCAGGACATTGGCGATGACCATCACGCCGCCTGCCACTTCGCAGGCGAACCTGTCCCGGAGACGGTGCAGTCGGGGACGACCGTGCCATCGCCGAGCGACGGGCCGCCATTGCTCGCAGTGAGCAGCTTGGTGAAGCACTTCCCGATCAGCCTCGGTGGACTCTTCGGCGGCACCGGAACAGTGCGCGCCGTCCAGGATGTCAGCTTCACGGTCCGGCGCGGCGAGACGCTGGGCCTGGTCGGCGAGAGCGGCTGCGGCAAGAGCACGGTCGGCCGTCTGGTGCTCAGGCTCGATGATGCCACCTCCGGCGACATCGCCTTCGATGGTGAGGACCTGACGCGGGCGGGCCCGGCGCGGCTGCGCGATCTGCGTCGGCGGATCCAGGTCATCTTCCAGGATCCGTTCTCCTCGCTCAATCCGCGCATGAGCGTCGGATCCATCATCGCGGAGCCTCTGCGAAAGCGACTGAAGCTCGGGCGCGGCGCAGCGCGCGATCGTGTCGCGGAACTGCTCGATCAGGTCGGCCTCCACCGCGACATGGCGGAACGCTTCCCGCATCAGCTTTCCGGTGGGCAGCGGCAGCGCGTCGGCATCGCGCGCGCCCTTGCCATGGAGCCGGACTTCATCGTCTGCGACGAACCGGTTTCGGCACTGGATGTCTCCATCCAGGGGCAGATCGTCAACCTGCTCCAGGACCTGCAGGCGCGACTGGGCCTGGCCTATCTGTTCATCGCGCATGATCTGGCCGTGGTGCGGCATCTCTCGCACCGCGTCGTCGTCATGTATCTCGGCCGTGTCATGGAGATGGCGGATCGCGACACGCTCTACAGTGCTCCGCTGCATCCCTACACCAAGGCACTGCTGGACGCGGCACCGGTGCCGGATCCGAAGATCGAACGCGCGCGTGCGCCCCGCCTGATCGGGGGTGAGATTCCCTCGCCGCTCACGCCGCCTGCCGGCTGCGTCTTTCACACCCGATGCCTGATGGCCGGCCCAGAGTGTCGTGAGGTCGTCCCGCCGTTGCGCGAGGTCCACCCCGGTCACTTCGCCGCCTGCATCAAGGTCTGAGGAGGGACGCGCCAGATGCTTCACTATACCGCACGCCGTATCCTGCTGATGATCCCCACGCTGCTGGGCGTGGCGCTCCTTACCTTCTTGATGCTGCGCGTGATTCCCGGCGATGTCGTGGAGCTGAAACTGCGGGCCGACGGCGGCCACGTGACGCAGGAGATCGTCGATCGCGAGCGTGCTCGGCTCGGCCTCGACAAGCCCTTGCCCCGGCAATTCGTCGACTGGATGGCCGGCCTTGTCACACTTGACCTGGGCACCTCGATGTGGACCGGGCGCCCGGTAGCAGAGGAGATCGGCGGCCGCATCGGGTTGACCATGCAGGTTGCCTTCATGGCGGCGCTCATCTCGGTCGTCATCGCGATACCCCTTGGCACGGTATCCGCGCTTTATCGCGATACCTGGATCGACAATGCCGTGCGCATCATCACCATCGCAGGGCTGGCGGTGCCGTCCTTCTGGTTCGGCATGCTGATCATCCTCGGCCTGCTGGCAGTCTTCCGGTGGTCGCCGCCCATCACCTACACGCCCTTCTTCCAGGACCCTGTGGCCAACATCTCGCAACTTATCTGGCCGGCGCTCGCAGTGGGCTACCGGTACTCCGCAGTCGTCGCGCGGATGATCCGATCCTCGATCATCGAGGTGATGCGTGAGGACTACATTCGGACTGCACGGGCCAAGGGTGTCTTCGAGCGCCTGGTCGTCGCACGGCATGCGATGCGCAACGCGATGCTGCCGGCGATCACCGTGATCGGCCTGGAGTTCGCCTTCCTCATCGGCGGCCTCGTCGTCACGGAACAGGTGTTCAACCTCAATGGCATCGGCCGGCTTTTTGTTGAAGCCGTGTCGCGCTCGGACTTCATCCTGATCCAGGCGCTGGTCATGTTGCTCGCGCTCGTCTTCGTCGCCACCAATCTTGTGATCGACCTGCTCTACAGCGTGCTCGATCCACGGGTCCGGTACCGCTGAGAACCGCCATGTCAGCAACCACCGCAACGGCCGGACCGCTGAAGCGCCGCAGTGCGCTGATGACCTTCCTGCGCACGCAGCCCATGGGCGCCGCCGGTCTCGTAGTCATCATCCTCATGACGGTCGCCGCGGTCATGCCGCAGGCATTGTCCCCCTACGAGCCCGAGGCGATCGACTTCGCATCCATGCTGACGCCGCCATCCTGGGAGCATCCGCTCGGCACCGACTCTTTCGGCCGAGACATCATGACGCGCCTCATCTACGGGGCGCGGACCGCGCTGACGATCGGCTTCCTGTCCTCCTTCATCGGCTGCACCCTCGGCGGGCTGCTTGGCCTCACCTCGGCGTTCTTTGGCGGCTGGGTCGATCTGCTCCTGCAGCGCTTCGTGGACATGGTGCTGTCCTTCCCGATCATCGTGCTCGCGCTCGTCGTGGTGGCGGTACTCGGCAAGGCATCCGTGGCGGGCGTGGACTTCAACTTGGTCTTCGCGATCGCGATCCCGATCATCCCGCGTGCCTCGCGGGTGGTACGGTCAGCCGCTCTCGCTGTGCGGGCCATGCCCTACATCGATGCGGCGCGCGCCGGTGGCTATTCGTCGATGCACATCATCCTGCGCCACATGGCGCCCAATGTGCTCGCGCCCTACATGATCCTGCTGACGGCCTACATCGCCCAGGCGATCCTGCTGGAAGCGTCACTGTCTTTCCTCGGGCTCGGCGTCTCGGAGCCAAAGGCAGCCTGGGGGCTGATGCTCGCCGGCGACAGCGCGAGCTTCTACCAGGAGGCGCCCTGGATGATCATCTTTCCCGGCGTGGCCATCTCGCTCGCCGTCTTCGCCTTCAATCTGCTGGGCGACTCACTTCGCGACTGGCTCGACCCGAAGTTCAGGACCTGACCAGCCTGGCCCACATAAACGCGACACCAGGGAGGATGACCATGTCGAAGGATCGGAGCGGATTTGGACGTCGCAGCCTGCTTGCGCTTCCCGCCGGGCTTGCCGCCGGCCCGGTTCTTGCCCAATCCGCAGAACAGCCGCGCCGTGGTGGCGTGCTGACCTTCGCCATCGCTGCCGAGCCACCGACCTATGACCTGCATGCGACCGGGACCTTCGCCGTCCTGCAGCGCGTCTCGCCGCACTACTCGACGCTGCTGCGCTACGAGACCGGCAACTACCCGAACATCGTCGGTGATCTCGCCGCGAGCTGGGAGGCTGCCCCGGATCACCTGACCTACACGTTCCGCCTCCATCCGAATGTGCGCTTCCACGACGGAACGATCCTCACCTCCGAGGACGTGAAGGCGAGTTGGGACCGGATGCGCGCACCGCCGGATGGCATCGTGTCCCACAAGCTCGCGACCTTCGCATCCATCGCATCCATCGATACGCCGGATCCGCTGACCGTCGTCTTCCGCATGAAGGAGGTGAATGCCTCCATGATGGATCTCTTCGCCTCGCCCTGGAACTCCATCTACAGCGCGGCCCGTCTGCGGGCCGACCCGAACTTCCCGGCCCGCAACATCGTGGGCACCGGGCCCTACCGCTTCGTCGAGCACGTCGCCGGTTCACATTGGGTTGGAGAGCGCTTCGACGGCTACTTCCGCGAGGGCCAGCCCTATCTCGATGGCTTCCGCGCGATCACCATGTCCTCCGCAGCGGTCGTGAACGCGCTGGCGGGCCGGCAGGTCCTGGCGGAGTTCCGCGGCTTCTCGCCGGTGGAGCGTGACCGGATCGTCCGTGGACTCGGCCAGGATGCGTCGGTGCAACAGTCAACCTGGCTGGCTTTGCTGCTCTGCACGTTCAACACCACCAAACCGCCCTTCAACGATGTGCGGGTGCGGCGCGCGTTGAACATGGCGATCGACCGCTGGGGAGGTTCGCAGGCGCTGAGCCGCATCTCGACGCTTGGACCAGTCGGAGGCGTGGTGCGTCCGGGAAGCGAGTTCTCCGCAACGCCGGAGGAGATGCAGCAATGGCCAGGCTTCGGCGCCGACATCGCTGCCAGCCGCGCGGAGGCCCGTCGACTGCTGCGCGAAGCGGGCGTGCCAAACCTGCATTTCACGCTGACGAACCGTAGCATCGCGCCCTACGTCACGACAGGCGTTTTCCTGATCGACCAATGGCGGCAGATCGGTGTTCAGGTCGAACACCAGCAGGTCGAGCTCTCAGCATGGTACCAAACCCAGAGCGCGCTGACCTACGAAGCGGTCGTGGACGCCGAGGCGCCCTACAACGATGATCCGAGCACCATCATGCCGAAGTATCTTTCGTCGGACCGATCTCCCAGCTCGCGTAGCGGCGTCACTGATCGCCAGCTTGACCGACTATTTGATGAACAATCCCGCACCGTCGACAAGACGGAGCGCAAGCGACTGATTCGTGTGTTCGAGGAGCGGGTATTCGATCTCAGCTTCTCGACACCGATCCTCTGGTGGCAGCGCATCGTCGTGACGAACAGGCGCGTACGCAACTACACCATGTCTCCGAGCCATATGGTGTATCAGCATCTGGCCGATGTGTGGCTCGCACCAGAGTAAGAGCGCGTCACTGGTCGTCGACACCATGCTGTCGGGGCTGCGTGTTCGGCGTGTACTCGACCAAATCGCGACGCTGCGGGGCCGACCGGCAATGATCTGCAGGGATAACGAGACGGAGTTGACCTCGCACGCCATGCTTCGTTGGCAGCACGATCGTGGCGTCGCGTCTCCGTCGTCGGATGATTTGAGACGGTGGAGGATGCTCAGGATTGGTGTGTCTGGCTCACCTTGGTTGAAGGTTATGCGGCCTGCTGCTGGTGCAGCAAGCGGCGGCGCTGGATGGTCTGGAACAGCACTTGCCCGCCGGACTGCGCGAACGGCAAGTAGCCGAGTTCGTCCAGCATGACGAAGTCCATCCGGCACAGATGGTCCGCCAGCCGCCCCTGGCGCCCGCCACGGCTTTCCGACTCGAAGCGCCAACACGAACCGCTGCAGGGCATTGGCGATTTCGTTGGCGCTGAGAGCCCATCCGAGACGTCTTTCTTCATGTTGAGAGCATTGTTGCGAGACGGCGGAGCATGATGCGGATCATGGTCAAGCGGACGAACGCTCCGGCGATGCGGCAGTGTTGCGCGAAGTCACGCGCGAGGCGGCGATTGCGACTGATCCATCCGATGCTGCGCTCGATGCTTCGGGGCTCTAAGGTCGACGCGACGCGGGCGGGCTTCCCGTAAGAGCCTTTGCCTTTCAGTCCATATGGTTGATCAATGTAGACGGTCCTGCGGTGAAACCGCTCAAGGTCGGAGTGCGACAGTGTATGCAGGGAACCGACAGCCTCGGGCGGCGCGGGCGCCGCGCTTCAACCTGCAGGCGCTGCGCACTCTCGCCGGTGACAGCGTCTTTGCCCGCTGCGAGGAATATGTCCGTGCCGGTCGGGTTGAACTGCTGTCGCGCGATGGGGATCGCATCGTCGGCCAGGTCATGGGTTCCGAGATCTACCGGATTGAGCTTCGCGGGCAGGGCTCGGCCATCTCCGGGCGATGTTCATGCCCGGCCTTCGAGAATGGGTTCTGCAAGCACCTGGTCGCCGCCGCGCTCACGGTCAACGCCGAAGCGGGGTCGGGGGAAAAGATGCCCGACCGCCTCGGCACCATCAGGGAACACCTGCGCAGCCAAGGAGCGGACCGGCTGGTGGAGATGATCCTCCATCTGGCTGAACGCGACCCGGCGCTGCTCGGCAGGCTGGACCTCGCCGCCAGCGCCGCCTCGGGCGATCCGGAGGATGTGGCCGAGCGATGCCGGAAAGCCCTGCACCGCGCGCTCCGCACAGGGCGCTATGTGGACTATGCTCACGCCGGAAGCTGGGTCCAGGGCGTGCTGCAGGTCCTGGATCGGATGGAATTGCTGATCGGAGCCGGCCACGCCGTGCTGCTGCTCCGGCTGCTCGACGATGCCTTTCCCCGCATCGCGCGCGCCCTGGAACAGGTGGATGATTCCGATGGCGGCGGCACGGAGATCCTTGAACGCGCCGCCGCGCTGCACCTCGCCGCCTGCCATGCCGTCCGCCCCGACCCCGTGGCCTTGGCGCGCGACCTGTTCGAACGTGAGACAGAGGACGAGTTCGGCACCTTCCGTGGCGCCAGTCTCAGCTATGCGGATGTGCTCGGGCCGAAGGGGCTGGCCGAGTACCGGCGTCTCGCGCAATCGGCCTGGGACCGGCTGGGGCCCGGACGGCGGATGGTCGGCCGCGTGATGGTGATGGATCGGGACGGGGTCGCCCGCTACCAGCTGTTCGGCATCCTGGACAGCTTCGCTGCGCGGGATGGCGACATCGAGACGCGTATTGCGCTGCGCGCCACCGATCTTCTGCGGGCCCAGGACTACCTTCGCCTGGCCGAGTTCTGCCTGGAGCATGGCCGTGCGGCCGAGGCGTTGCGCTGGGCGGAGGAGGGCGCCTGGCTGTTCGACGACGACCCATCGGCCGAGCGGCTGCTGCTGTTCCTTGCCGGACGGTATCGCGTCGTCGACCGTGCGCCGGAGGCGGAAACGGCACTGTGGCGCGGCTTCGAGCGGCGGCCATCCATGGAACTCTACCGCTGCATCGCAGAGACGGCGTCTCGCGAGGCTGAGGCTCGGGTGGTAGCGGCGGATCGGGCCGTTGCGCTGCTCGAGGACAGGATCGCCGCGACGAAGTCCGGCGCCCATGCCTTCGTGCCGGTCGGGCTCGCTGACCTGCTGTTGGAGATTCTCATTCTGGAACGACGTCTGCCGGAGGCCTGGACAGCGTCGCGCCGGCACCGCTGCTCCGACCCGCAGCTTCTGCGGCTTGCGCAGGCGAGTGAAAGTGCGTGCCCCGACGATGCTCTGCAGACCTATGCGGCAGTCGCGGAGCGTCAGATCGCACTCGCGAACAAGGGCGGCTACGGCGAAGCGTGCCGCCTGATCAAGCGGATGGAAGTCCTGCGGACGACAGCGGGCGACAAGGAGGCGCATCGTGCTTACGTCGCCGAAATCCTTGAGCGGCACAGGGCAAAGCGAAGCTTCGTCGCGATGCTGGCGGAGGCTACCGCAAGCGGTGAAGAGATTCCGAACCGCGGGTCTGCAAGGCGGTCGACGCAGCGCGGCGCCTGGATGAAGGTGCGTTGACGATGCGCCGGCCCGTCTCCTGGCAAGCTATCGCGTCATTTTCGCCGCGATTTCCGTGGGTTAGGTGGATGCTGTTCCCAGGGTCGAATCCCGATCGGGCGACCATGTTAAATAATTGATATTGAAGGAGTTTTCCTTCGGAGAGGGCCTTCGCGGAAAAGCCTAGAATGCCGCGGCCTTAAGCCGATGTCGTTATCGCGGCCTGCGCGAGAGACGCATGTGGTCCCAGATTTGCGGCGCCATGCCGACCCCTGTCTTTCCTGCCCTTTTTGGCAGTACGAGTTTTACCGGAGGCTATTGACGTGCTCACTTGGATGGCTTCAGTCAGACGGAGAGTCCTCTGCGTTGACGGCTGATGGTTGAGGTGATGGCAACGGGGTTGGAGGCATGCCCCCAACCCCGTTGGCTGGCGATTTCGGCGGGGGTGAGCCCGCCCAGTTTCGAATGCGGCCGGACGGTGTTGTAGTCCTGCCGCCAGGCGGCAAGCACCGCCCGGGCCTGTGCCATCGAGGTGAAGAGCGTCTCGTTGAGACATTCATCCCGCAGACGGCCGTTGAAGCTCTCGACGAACGCGTTCTGGGTCGGCTTGCCCGGGGCGATGTAGTGCCATTCCACCTGCCGTTCCTGCGACCAGCGCAGCATCGAGGTCGATGTCAGCTCCGTACCGTTATCACTGACCACCGCCAGGGGCTGGCCGCGCATCGCCGCGATCGCGTCGAGTTCGCGCGCCACCCTGGCACCCGACAGCGACGTACCGGCCACCAGCGCCGGGCATTCGCGCGTGAAGTCGTCCACCACGCGCAGGATGCGGAACCGTCGGCCACAGCCAACCGCGTCAGAGACGAAGTCCAGCGACCAGCGCTGGTTCGGACCCTGCGGCAACAACATCGGCGCCCTGGTGCCCAGCGCCCGTTTCCGGCCGCCGCGGCGGCGCACCTTCAGCCCTTCCTCGCGGTAGATCCTCAGCAGTTAGACACCTCCAGAAACCCCGCGCTTCAGCCGACGGGGGATCGTTGAGGCTGGCGCGGCGGCAGTGGGAGACCGCTCCGTGATGTGCATCGCGCGGACGGGGCCGCTACTGCGGCGGTGGCGGCTGGCCTGCTTGCATGGCGCTACGCCGGCGCGGCCTTGTCGCTGAGCCAGACCAACCGCTTCATGTTGTAGGCGAGGTTGGCGAGGCCGATCTTCACCCGCGCCCTGACGATGCCGATGGTACGCACGACCAGCGCCAGATAGCCGGCAGCGCGCAGCCTGGCATCGAACTGCGCGAACAGCCGATCCACTGCGCCGGCACGCTTCAGCGCCTCGGGAACGCCCACATCGTGTTGGCGTCCGGCACCGAGTCGGCAAATCCGAGGCCGAGGAAGCGCATGAACGACAGCCGGTCCTTGCTGAGGTATTCGCGGCGCTCGTCCGACAGCCCGTGCATCGCCTGCAGCAGCGCGATCTTGAACATCAGCACGTGATCGAAGGCAGGCCGGCCGCCCTTCGCGCCGTCCGAATGCGGCACCGCCTGCTCCAGCTCCACGCAGAACATCGCGAAATCCACCAGCGCGGCGATCCGCTCGAGGTCATCGCCCTTGGCCGACAATTTGCGCAGCCGCTCCTCCACATCGAAGAACCCAGGCTGCCGAACCATCGCCACCCCTCGCGCCGATCCGCGTCAGTGAATCAGCCCGCGGTCACCGTGACGAGAAGTCTCTGGACGTCTCCCACTGCTGCTTCTGGTCTTGAACCGGACCGAGAAGGAATCGATCATGTCCCAGGTCAGGACTCCGCCAGGGTCTCGCGCAGTGTTCGGCCGCTATATTCAGTTCGAAACAGACCGCGCCGCTGCAGTTCAGGAACCAGGAGATCACCGATCGATTGCAGATCCGCGATGACCGCGATGGCTTGGCCTATCATGAAGCCACCGCGGCATCCGGTCGCCTCGAAGCGCTCCTCCAGGACATCCGCGACGTGCTTCGGCGTGCCGGCGACGGTGTTCTCATACTGCGTCACCGTCAGCAGCGCCTGTTCCAAGAAGTCCTCGCGGCTGATCGTTGTGTCGGCACCAAACTTGTAGGCCAGCTTGGTGACAAGGCCGTTCGGCGAAGCTTGCGTGGCGATGATCTGCTCCCGTAACGCGCCCAGGGTGAAATGTGCCGGTAGCGTGGAGAAATCGTAGCCATCGATATAGGAGAGGTAGACAGCGACAGCTTCCGGCGACATGGAGCCGCGCAGCATCTCGCGGTAAGCTCGCGCCTCCCGGTCCGTCTCGCGCACAGCGATCGGCGTCTGCCAGAGCACGCCGACGCTGTCCGGATCGCGCCCCTCGGCGCGCAGCGCGGCATCCAGTGCCGCGCGCTGCTTCACCTGCACCTCGAGTGGCATGTCGCCGCCGAAGACATGGTCGGCGATGCGCGCCGAGGCCTGCACGCCGCGCGGCGAGCCCCCGGCCTGCACGATCACCGGCCTGCCCTGCGGCGCGGGGGGCGTGTTCAGCGGGCCCTCGACCTTGAAGAAGCGGCCGGCGTGATGAACGTCGTGCACCTTGGCCGGGTCGCCAACCACGCCGCTGTCTCGATCCCAGACCATCGCATCGGCTTCCGTCGCGTCCCAGAGCTGACGGCAGACGCTGACGAATTCCTCCATCCTTTCGTATCGCGCGCCATGTTCCATCAGTTGGTCGAAGCCGAAATTGGCCGCATCCGTACGGCGGGTCGATGTCACGAGATTCATGGCGATGCGGCCATTGGTCATGTGATCGAGCGAGCTCATCAGCCGCGCGAGGTAATAGGGGTGCATGAAGGTGGTCGAGTATGTCAGGCCGAATCCGACATGCTTCGTCACGCGGGAAGCCGCCGCCATGACCGGCAGCATGTCCACGCGAGGGAAGAAGACGCCCCATTTGACGGCGCCGTCGCGCGACCCGCCCCAGGTATCGGGCACGCCCGTGCCGTCGCCGGAGAACAGCATGTCGAGGCAGGCGCGCTCCGCCAGGCGCGCGGCATCCTCGTAGAGCGTCACATCGGGGAAGGTCCGGTCATCCCAGGCGCCAGGAAGGTTCCAGCGCCCGTTGTTGTGCGTCGTCGACAGGTTGAAAGCCAGATGCATCTTCCTGCGCATGCGGCGGCTCAGGCGTCCAGATAGGCATGGGCGAAGGTGCCCTCGAAGCCGTCCGCGCTGACCGAATGACCTTCGGCGCGGGTCTGATGGATCGTCATCCAGGTGGGGGAGACGAGGTTGAGCGTCGGGATGTCGCGCATGACCATCTGCTGGACCTGCTTCCATTGGTCGATGCGCTTCGCCTCGTCCAGCTCGGTCATCGACGCCTCCATGAGGGCGTCGGCTTGCGGGTTGCTGTAGCCGCTGGGGTTGGAGAACGGCACGCCGCGGACGATATTCTTCGACCAGTAGCAGCGCTGGACGCCGACGCATGGATCGAAGAGGTTGCTCATCGAGGCGATCTGCATGTCAAAGTCGCGATCGGTATAGACTCGCTTCACATGTGCGCCGAAATCGTTGCTGCGCGTCTCGAGTGCGACGCCGATGCGGCTGAAGGCGGCGCGCAGGTAGTCCGCTAGGCGCCTGTTCTCCTCCCCCGGGTAGTCGAGCCGCAGGCGCAGCCGGGTACGGTCGGCGCCGCGCGGATAGCCGGCTTCGTCGAGCAGCGCCTCAGCCCGTCGCAGGTCGAAGCCGTAGGGGCTCGGGGTCGGGTCGTGAAACGCCGTCAGGCCAGGCACCACTGGGGAGGCGCAGGGTGTCGCCAGGCCATAGAAGACGGTCCGCGCGATGACGGTGCGGTCCACCGCATGGGCGAGCGCCTGGCGCACCGGGAACTTGGCCAGGGCCTCGTTCGACAGGTTGAAGTCGACGCACAGGATGTTCGGCGGCGAATAGGCGTAGCCCTTGCGCTCGAAGCCGAGGAAGTCGAGCCGCTGCAGCCGCGCGACATCGTTCAGCACGACGGGCGTGCGGTAGCCGATGTCGCAGCTCTTCGTTTCGAAGGCGACAGAGCGCGACGCCATGTCCGGATAGTATTTGGCGATGATGCGGTCGAGATAGGGGCGCGGCTGATCCCAATACGCCTCGTTCCGCTCGTAGATGACGTGGCTGCCGCGCACCCATTCCTTGAACCTGAAGGGGCCGGTGCCGACCGGCGCGCTGTTGTGCGGATTGGTGAAGGGGTCGGTGCCATCATAGAGGTGCTTCGGCACGATCGGCGATTCGGCGGCCTGCAATGCACGAAGCAGATACGGCGTGGGCTTGGCCAGTTTCAGCACGACGGTATGCGCGTCCGGCGTGGCGGCTTCCGTCACCTGGGAGAAGGTACTGCGTCCGCGCGGATGCACGGTCTTCAGCGCCATGATGGAATAGGCCACGTCGGCGCTCGTGAAATCGCGACCGTCATGCCACTTGACGCCTTCCCGCAGCTTGAAGGTGTAGGTCAGCCCATCCGGCGTGACGGCCCATTCGGTGGCGAGCTGGGCATGCGGCACCATGTCATTGTCGTACTGCAGCAAGCCTTCAGTGACCTTGGCCGACAGCGGCAGGCTGGAGGTGCTGGTGAAGGACAGCAGCGCCGGCGGCTCCCAGTTCAGCAGCACGTTCAGTGTGCCGCCGCGCCTCGGCTCGGCGGCATGGCCGGGCCCCGGTTGCAGCACCGGCAGGCCGGCCAGCGCGCCCATCATGGCCCGGCGGGACAGGCGGAGGGGATGATCGCTCATGGGCGTGGCTCCTTTGCCCCGTCGAGGGGGGACCGAGGGATAGAACGGTGAGCAGGACGATTGACCGCGGCCGAGGTCGGATGCGATCTAGGGCAGGATTGGAAAGCGGGAGGACGCGCCGGATGCCTCGCGCGACACAGGCTTCGTCTGCATCCGGCGCGGCGAAGAAGCCTGGGCGCCCGGCCTCGCTGGAACAGAAGAAGCGTCTCAAGCTGGCGGCGATCCGGGAGGCGGCGCGCATCACCTTCACCGAGAAGGGGTTCGACGCCGCGACCATGCAGGAGATCGCTCGGCGCGCCCGTGTCGCGATCGGCACGCTGTTCCTCTACGCCGACAACAAGCGCGACATTGCCTTCCTGGCTTCGATGGAGGATTTCGACCGCGCCAGGGCCGTCGGCGCCGCCTTCCCGACGACGCCGCCGCTGGCCGAGCAGTTCACGGCCATCTTCGCGGAGTACTACCGGCTGCACCATGCCAGCCCAGCGATGGCGCACATTATCCTCAGCGAGTTCCTGTTCTTCAATGTCGGCAAGCATGCGCGCGAGCACGCGGCAGGCGTGCGCCTGATGAAGGCCGAATTGGCGCGCCGGGCCGGCCTGGCCTCGGCCCGCGGCGCATTGCGAGCGACGGCCGCGCCGGCCGATGTTGCCGAACTTGCCTACATCGTCTTCCAGGGCGCGGTGCGCGCCTGGGTGCGGGCCGGGGCCGACGACCTGACGGCTGGCCTCGCGGCCTGCCACCGCATGCTGTGCCTCGCGCTGGACGGCGTAACCGCGTCGGCCGAGACGGCGGTGCCGGTGAAGCGTCACCGGTCGGCCGGCATCAAGCCGTCGGCCGGCGCCGCCTCCACGCCATAGGCGTCGCGGGCGGTCTGCGGGCTGATCAGCCCGGCCCGCAGGTCGGCCCGCACCGCCGCGGGATCGCGCTGGCCGGGATCGCCGAAGCCGCCGCCGCCGGGCGTGCGGATCAGCAGCCGGTCCCCGGCCGGCACGGGCTGTATGCCCTTGCCCTTGAGCCGTGGGCCGGAGCGCAGCGCCAGCAGTCCCGGCATGCCGTCCAGGCCCCCATCGAAGCCGCGCGCCGGATAGATGATGCGTTCATGCGCGGCGTGGAAGTTGAAGTCCTCGCCGATGCTGCTCTCGATCTCGATCGCCTGGCCGAGGCCGCCGCGATGCAGGCCGGCCCCCGAACTGTCCTCGGCATACTCCTTCCGCCAGAAGATGACCGAGGCAATGGTTTCGACGATCTCCACCGGCGTTCCCCGCACGCCGGACGGATAGCCGGTGACGGAAAGCCCGTCGCGATAAGGCAAGGCGCCCATGCCGCCACTGCCGGTCATGGTGGTGCGGAAATTGGCCCCGAAGCGCGGCGGGCTGTGGCGGCTGCCGCTGACGGTCACGTTCCACAGGGTGGCCGATCCCTCCGCCGGCACCCGGTCCGGCACCGCCTGGCGCAGGCAGCCGAACACCAGGTCGGGCATCAACTGGCCGATGATGTGGCGCGACCAGACGGCAGCCGGCTTCATCGCGTTGACGATACAGTTCTCCGGCGCCTCGATCGTCAGCGGTTCCAGCGAGCCGTAGTTGTTCGGGATTTCCTTGGCCACGATGCAGCCCAGGCCATAGGCGGTGTAGGCCAGCGTGTAGCACAACGGGACATTGATGCCGCGCGGCACGATCGGGTCGGTACCGGCGAAGTCCACGTGAATGCCGGTGTCGGAGATGGTGAGCGAGGCCTTCAGGGTGATCGGCGCGCCGTAGCCGTCGGTCACGAGCGTGTTGTGCCAGGTGCCGCGCGGAAGCTTGCCGATCTCCGCCAGGACGGCGGCGCGGGAATGCCCGATGATGTGCTCGGCAAGACCGTCCAGGTCGGACAGGGAGAATTCATCCATCATCTCGACGAGGCGACGGCAGCCGACATCGTTGCAGGCGATCAGCGAGTAGGTATCGCCCTCCGTGTCGATTGGGGTACGCGAATTGGCACGGATCATCGCCATCAGCGTCTCGTTCACGGCGCCCTGGTCGACGATCTTCAGCATGGGGATGTAGAGCCCCTCCATGAAGACATCGGTCGATTCAGTCGAGGCGTTCATGCCGCCGATGTCGATCAGATGGCTGGTGCAGGAGAACAGCCCGATCATCCGGCCCTTGTGGAAGCAAGGCGTGGTGACGACGAAGTCGCTGGTATGGCCGGTGCCCATCCAGGGGTCGTTGGTGATGTAGGCATCGCCCTCCTTCATCGTCTCGGCCGGGAAATGGCGCAGCACGTGGCCGACCGTCAGGGCCATGGAATTGATGTGGCCGGGTGTGCCGGTGACGGCCTGCGCCAGCATGCGACCCTGCATGTCGAAGACGCCGGCGGAAAGGTCGCCGGCCTCGCGCACGATCGGGCTGAACGCCGTGCGTTGCAGGACCTGTGCCTGTTCCTCGACCACGGCGATCAGCCGGTTCCACATGATCTGCAGGTCGATGAGGGCAGTCTGGTCGGTGGTCATGCTGCGGCTCCCCGTGACCTGCGCTGCATCACGATGCATCCGGTGGCGTCCACCCAGGCATCGTAGCTTGCCGTGACGAAGGTCGAGGTCTCGTCCTCGACGATGACGGCCGGCCCGGCGATCCGCGCGCCGTTGGCGAGCTGCGTTCTGCGATAGCGCGGCACCGCGACCATGGCGCCGGCGCGGCCGTCGAAGAAATCGGCATGGCCATCGGGCGGCGGCGCCGGCCCGTCCGGCGGCGATTGGGCGATCGCCGCGGGCAGCGCGGTCCTGGTGGCGATGGTGACGGACCAGGCCAGGATCTCGATCGGCGAATTCGGAATGAAGCGGCGGAACATGTCGGCATAGGTCGCCTCATACGCCGCGCGCAGCGCCACGCCGGCATCCGCCGCCAACGGCCCGTCAGGGAGTTCGACCGTGATCTCGTGGCCCTGGCCCACATAGCGCATGAACACCATGCGCTTCTCGTACAACCGCGCGCCATGCGCGGCCGGCTCCACCCATTCGCGGATCTCGCGCGCCATGGCGTCGAGCAGCCTGGTCGCCGTCGCCGCGTCGAACGCGTCGATGCGCATGTACTCGCTGCGCACCAGCTCGAAGGAGATCGGCGCCGCCAGGAAGCCGATGGCGGAGCCGACGCCCGCATTGGGCGGCACCACGACGCGCGCGGCGCCGATTTTCTCAGCGACCCGGCCGACATGCAGCGGCGCCGCGCCACCGAAGGCGATCACCGTCTGCTGGCTGGCCGTCACGCCGCGTTCGACCGCATGCACGCGGGCGGCGCTGGCCATGTTCTCGCAGACCATCTCATAGACCGCGTAGGCGGCCATCTCGGGCTGCATGCCCAGGGCGTTGCCGATATCCGCCGCCAAGGCCTGGCACGACAGGTCCGGCTGCAGACGGATGGTGCCGCCCGCGAAGGCCGCCGGGTCGAGCAGGCCGAGCACCAGATCCGCATCCGTTACGGTCGGCCTGGCGCCGCCGCGCCCGTAGCATGCCGGGCCCGGCACCGAGGACGCGCTCTCCGGTCCCACGGCGACGCGCTTCAGGGCATCGAGATGCGCGATGGAGCCGCCGCCAGCGCCGATCTCCACCATTTCGATGACAGGGATACGCACCGGCAGGCCGCTGCCCTTGAGAAAGCGCGCCGCCCGATCAACCTCGAACAGCCGCGCCGATTCCGCGGCGAAATCCTCGATCAGCGTGATCTTCGCCGTGGTGCCGCCCATGTCGAAGGCGATGACCTCGGTCTCGCCGAGCATGGCCGCGATCTGCGTGGCGAAGATCGCGCCCCCGGCCGGGCCGGATTCCACGAGGCGCACCGGAAAGCGCCGCGCCGTGTCGATCGAGGTCAGCCCGCCGCCCGAGGTCATCAGCCCGATCGTGCCGCGGAATCCCTCCTCGGCGAGGCGCGCCTCCATGCGCGACAGGTAGCTGTCCATCAGCGGCTGGACGTAGGCGTTGACCGTCGTGGTGGAGGTCCGTTCGTATTCGCGGATCTCCGGGCACACCTCGCAGGATAGCGAGAGGCTCGCTTCCGGCATCATTTCGCGCAGGATCGCGGCGGCACGGCGTTCGTGAGCGGGGTTGGCGTAGCTGTGGAGGAAGGCGATCGCGATCGCTTCGACCCTCTCCGCCCGCAAGGCGGGAACCAGGGCGGCCACGGCGGCTTCATCCAGCGCCAGGCGTACGCTGCCGCTGGCGTCCATGCGTTCCGGCACGGTAAAGCGCAGTTCGCGTGCCGCCAGCGGCTTCGGCCGTATCAGCGCCAGTTCGTATTGGTCGTAGCGGCTCTCAGTGGCGATATCGAGCACGTCGCGGAAGCCCTGCGTCGCCAACAGGGCGATACGCGCGCCGCGGCGTTCGATCACCGCATTGGTCGCCAGCGTCGTGCCGTGGACGAAGTCGGCGACATCGGCCAGTCGGCGGTCGCTGATCCGTAAGATTTCATGGATACCGTCCAGCACGCCCTCCTCGGGTCGAGACGGCGTCGTCAGCACCTTGCAGGTCCAGCGGCTGGTGCAGTTGTCCAGGACGATGTCGGTGAAGGTGCCGCCGACATCGGCGGCGAGGCGCAGCTTGGGCGCAGCATTCACGCGCAGGCACTCCATCCGGTTGGCTCCAGTCTGCCACCAAGGTCGCGTGAATGAACAGGTTCAGTTTTTGTCCAAGTTGGAGGAGCGAGCCGCGCGGCGCATGATTTGCGGGCGGCAATTGCCGCGGCTGGGGCGAAATTGGGCGAATCATGGGCATATTCGGCAATCGCAAGGTGGTTTGGGCCGCTTCCGCGATTGACCCGAGAAAAATGAACGCGTTCACTCACCAGGCGACGCAAGGAGGCGCGCCATGCCCGTGATCGTCGAGTACTATTTCAGTGTCTCCTCGCCCTGGGCCTATCTCGGGGCGCCGCGCTTCAGGGCAATGGCGACGCAGCACGGCGCGCGCATCGATCCCGTCCCCATCGCGCTGATCGCAGAAAATGGCGGCATTTCTGTCCGCACGCGGCCGGAGGCGCGGCGCGCCTACTGGTTCCATGACCTTGCGCGCTGCGCCATGCATCTCGGGATGCCACTGCTGCTCGAAGGGCGTCCGCCGCTGCAGGACGCCGGCAAGGCATCGCCCATGCTGGTGGCCGCGCAGCGTCTCGGGCTGGATGCGACCGCGCTCGGCTTCGCGCTCCAGCGCGGATACTGGGCGCAGGGGCGCGACATCAGCGATCCGGCCACCCGCGCCGCCATCGCCCGCGAGGCCGGCTTCGACGCCGCCGCACTGTTGGCCGCCGAGGCGGAGCCGGAGACCGAGCGGCAGTGGCAGGCGAACCTCGACCGTGCGCAGGCCGCAGGGGTCTTCGGCGTGCCGTCCTATTGCCTGGATGGCGAATTGTTCTGGGGGCAGGACCGGCTCGACTACCTCGATCGCCGTCTGACGGGTGCCGCATGACGGTGCTCGGCCGCGCCGGCCGGACACTGCGCCGCACCGCCTGGCAGGCGCTGCCAACGATGATCGGCATCGTCATCCTCTGCTTCTTCCTGCTGAAGATGGTGCCCGGCGACGCCGCTGACGTGATCGCCGCCGAAGCCGGCTCCGCCACCGCCGAAACCATGGCCGCGCTGCGTGCCCGCTTCGGCCTCGACCAGCCGCTGCTGACGCAGTTGCTCGCTTATCTCGACAACCTCGCCCATTTGCGTCTCGGCTATTCCGCAAGGTTCAACATGCCGGTGTCAGACCTGATCCTGGCGCGACTGCCCAATACGCTGCTGCTCATGCTCGCGGCGATGACCATGGCGTTGGTTGTCGGCATCCTGGCCGGCTGGGTCATGGCGATCTTTGCCAATCGTTGGCCGGACCGGCTGCTTCAGGTCGTCGTGCTGATCTTCTATTCCACACCGGGCTTCTGGATCGGGCTGATGGCCATCGTGCTGTTCTCGGTGAAGCTCGGCTGGTTGCCGGCCAATGGCAACATGACCCTGGGCACCGACCTGACGGGTTTCGCCCTGCTGGCGGACCGGGCGCAGTACCTCGTGCTGCCATCGCTCGCACTGGCTTCCTTTTTCATCGCCGTTTATGCGCGGCTGACACGCGCCTCGATGCTGGAGGTGCAGCGGCAGGATTTCATGCGCACTGCGGCGGCGAAGGGGCTGCACCCCGTGACGATGCAACTGCGTCACGCGTTGCGCAACGCGCTTATCCCCGTGACCACGATGGCTGGGCTGCATCTGGGCAATCTGCTCGGCGGCGCCGTCGTGGTGGAGACGGTCTATGGCTGGCCCGGCATGGGGCGGCTGGCGCTGGAGGCAGTGACCGGGCGCGACTTCAACGTGCTGCTCGGGGTGCTGCTGTTCTCCTCGCTGCTCGTCATCCTGGCAAATGTGGCGATCGACCTACTACATGCCTGGCTCGATCCGCGCATTGAGGTGCATTGACGTGCCGCTGGAAGGCGCCCTCGATCGCCCGGCCGACGCCGCCGCCGCCCCACCCATCGCGCGACCGCTGGCGCGCGGCCGCAGCGGCAGGCTGCTGCGGGCGTGTGTCACCAACCCCGCTTTCCTGGTCGGGCTGATGATCCTGCTGATGGTGGTCGCCGTCGCGTTGCTCGCGCCCTGGCTCTATCCCGGCGACCCCCAGGACATGGTCGCGGTGCCGGCGATGTGGCCGGGCGAGGATTGGGAGCATCCGCTCGGCACCGACAGCCTGGGGCGCGACGTGGCCGCCGGGCTGGCGCATGGTGCGCGGGTCTCGCTGCTGGTGGGGCTGTCGGCCGCGGCGATCGGGTTGGCCATCGGCACGGTGGTCGGTGCCTGCGCGGGGTATTTCGGCGGCGTCGTCGACAATGCGCTGTCGCGCCTGACGGAGGTGTTCCAGACCGTCCCGACCTTCCTCCTGGTTATCGTCATCGTCGCCATCGTGCAGCCGGCGGCCTCGACCATCGCGCTGGCGATCGGCGTCGCGGCCTGGCCAACGGTCGCGCGGCTGGTGCGGGCGCAGTTCCGTTCCCTGCGCGAGGCAGATTTCGTCATGGCGGCACGTTCGCTCGGCTACTCGTCGCCGCGCATCATCGCCATGGAGATCCTGCCCAACGCGTTGCCGCCGATCATCGTGACCACCTCGGTCATGGTGGCGAACGCGATCCTGACCGAAGCCGGCCTGTCCTTCCTCGCTATGGGCGACCCGAACCTGGTCTCTTGGGGCAGCATGATCGGCGACGGGCGCAGCCTGTTGCGTACGGAATGGTTTCTCACGGCCCTGCCCGGCGCGGCGATCGCGCTGACGGTGCTATCGCTGAACCTCGTCGGCGACGGGCTGAACGACATCCTCAATCCGCGCTCGGGCCTGGCATGACGCATCCCCTGCTGCGGGTTGAGGACCTGACCATCGGATTTCCCGCCGCTACGGTGGTGCACGGGGTCGGCTTCGACGTCTTTCCCGGCGAGACCATGGCCCTGGTGGGCGAAAGCGGCTGCGGCAAGTCCATCACGGCCTTCGCGCTGATGCGGCTGCTGCCGCCAGGTGCGCGTATCCTGCGCGGCGAGGTGATGTTCGACGGGATCAACTTGGTGACCGCCGTGCCGCGTACGCTGCGCGACATCCGCGGCCGCACCCTGTCGCTGATCCTGCAGGAGCCGATGACGTCGCTGAACCCAGTGCTGCCCATCGGCATGCAGATCGCCGAGGTCATGCGGCGGCACGAAGGCATCGGCAAGGCGTCCGCCCGCCGGCGTTCGGTCGAGCTGCTGGAATTGGTTGGCGTGACGGATGCCCCGCGTCGCTACGACGATTTCCCTCACCACTTTTCGGGCGGCATGCGGCAGCGCGTGATGATCGCGATGGCGGTCGCGTGCAACCCCAAGCTGCTGATCGCCGACGAGCCCACGACGGCGCTGGACGTCACCATCCAGGCGCAGGTGCTGGACCTGCTCGACAGCCTGCGCCGGCAGCTCGGCATGGCGGTGCTGTTGATCACTCACGATCTCGGCGTGGTTGCGCAATGGGCCGACCGGGTCACGGTCATGTATGCCGGGCGTGTCGTGGAACAGGCGCCGGTGCGGCCGTTCTTCGCGTCGCCGCGGCATCCCTATGCGCGCGGCCTGCTCGACGCTTCGGTCGGGCATGACGGGGAGGCGCATTACACGACGCGCCGCCTGAACGAGATCCCAGGCTCCGTCGCTTCCGCCGCGAGCGAGCGCGGCTGCCCCTTCGCGCCCAGGTGCCCCGACCGCGTCGATGCCTGCCGCCTTACCCCGCCGCCACTGGTGGCGCTGGCGCCCGACCATCGCGTGGCCTGCATCGTCACCGCCGGTACCGAACATGTCGCTGCTGTCGGTTGACAACCTCCACACCCGCTATCTCTCACGCGGCCGCACGGTCACGGCGGTGGACGGCGTCTCACTCGCCGTCGCGGCCGGTGAGACAGTCGGCCTGGTTGGCGAAAGTGGCTGCGGCAAATCAACGTTGGGCAAGACGATCCTGCGGCTGGTGGACCCCGCCGAGGGCAGCATCCGCATCGCCGGACAGGAGATCGCGACGTTGGGCCAGCGGGCGCTCGCGCCGCTGCGGCGGAACATGCAGATGGTGTTCCAGGATCCTTACGGCTCGCTGAATCCTCGCCAGACCGTCGGCACCCTCCTGGAGACGCCGCTGAATGTGCATGGCATGGGCAGCCGGCGCGAGCGGCGTGAGCAGGTGCTCGACATCCTCGCCCGGGTCGGCCTGCCGCCCGATGCGGCGGCGCGCTACCCGCACGAATTCTCCGGCGGACAGCGGCAGCGCATCGGCATCGCCCGCGCGCTGGTGCTGAAGCCGCAGCTCGTGATCTGCGACGAGCCGGTCTCGGCGCTGGATCTGTCGATTCAGGCGCAGATCCTGAACCTGCTGGTTGCGCTGAAGCGGGACCTCGGCCTGTCGTATCTCTTCATCTCGCACGACCTGTCCGTCGTCCGCTATTTCGCCGATCGCGTGCTGGTGATGTATCTAGGCCGCATCGTCGAGAGCGCCGATCATGCCACCTTGTGGCGCGACCCACGACACCCCTACACGCGAGCGCTGCTTTCGGCCGTGCCGGTCGCGGATCCGACACGCCCCCGCGCAGCTGTGGCCATGCGCGGGGAGGTGAGTTCCGGGCCCGCCACCGGTTGTCGCTTTCGCACGCGCTGCCCCATCGCAATAGACCGCTGCGCTATCGACGACCCGATGCTGAGCGACCTGGGCGGGCAACACCGCGTGGCATGCCACAGGTCCGAGTAGATATTTGAATCCGGCATTTGGCGGTGCGGTTCATCGAACAACGCGGCCTCCGTATAGCCGGCAAGTGGCAGTGACTCGGGCGCGATCGCCCCGTAGCCTTCGACACGGGTGGCACCACGGCGAAGATCTGCCTGATCGAGAACGGCCGCCCGACGCAGGAGAGCAGCTTCGAGGCTGACCGCGTCTACCGCTTCAAGAAGGGCAGCGGCCTTCGCCTGCGCATCCCGGTCGTGGAACTGGTGGAGATCGGCGCGGGCGGTGGGTCCATCGCGCGCGTGGACGGCGCGGGCCGGTTGTTGGTCGGCCCGGAAAGCGCCGGCACCGATCCCGGCCCCACCTGCTACGGGCGCAGCGGAGAGCGGCCCACGGTGACGGATGCGGATCTGCTGCTTGGCCGCATCACCCCGGCGCGCTTCGCGGGCGAGCGCATGGCGCTGGGTCACGGCGCAGCGGCGCAGGCGGTCGGTGGGACGCTCGGCCTGGCCTCGCGCCTCCTGGCGCCGCTGTTCTGCTGGCAGCGTGGCACAAGGCGCGAGCGCGCACCGTCGGGTCCGCCCAATGCCTACCACCGCTGTGGCGAGGCGCGCCCTCAGTGGGAAGACTGCATCGCTGAGTCGGACCGGTCGCGCTGGCCGGCGCAGTTCCACAACCTCATCGAGCGAGTGCCGTTCGGCGCCGCATTCGGAAGCTCTCGGGAATCCGCCTCAAGCAGCGCGAATGCCGCGGCTGCGGATAACCTCGCGCCACTTCGCATTCTCGCGGGCGGAGTAAGCGGTGAACTCCGCCGGCGTGCCGCCGATGGGTGCGATGCCGCGGCCTGTGAGCTGTTCGCGCACCGCCGGGGTGGCAAGCACCTTGCGCGTCGCCACCAGCAGCGTATCGAGGATCGGCTGTGGCGTGCCAGCAGGCGCGAGCAAGGCAAAGTCCGTTGAGGATTCGAAGCCCGGCAGGCCAGACTCCGCCATGGGCGGGATCCCGGGCAGCACGGGGGATTGCGTCAGCGTCGTCACGCCCAGCCCCTTGATCCGCCCCGCTTCGATGAGCGGCTTGGCCGTGCTGGCATCCATGAAGTTCACCATGACCTGGCCGGCGACCACCGCCTGCACGGGCTCGCTGCCGCCGCGATAGGGCACGTGCAGCATCGTCACGTCCGCCATGGACATGAACAGTTCTGCTGAGAGATGGCTCGTCGCCCCGATGCCCGAGGACGCGTAGGGGACGGGGTCGCGCTGCGCCTTTGCCCAGGCGATGAAGTCCTGCGTCGTCGTAGCGGGTACGGAGGGATGCACCGTGAGCACCTGCGCATTGGTGCCGAGCAGCGAGATCGGCGCGAATGCCGTGTCCCCGTCATAGGGGATGTTCTCGTAGAGATAGGGCGCGATGGCATAGGTGCTGTTGGTCGCGACCAGCAGCGTGTAGCCGTCGGGCCGCGCCCGCGCGACATAGGCATGGCCGATCGTCCCGCCCGCGCCGGGCCGGTTGTTCACCACGAAGGGATGACCGAACTCGGTCGCGAGCGCCTGTGCGAGCAGCCGCGCGACGGAATCCGAGGACCCGCCCGGCGCCCAGGACAGCACGACTTCCACCGGCCGCGTCGGATAGGCGCCCTGCGCTCGCGCGGCTGCCGGCAGGGCAGCGGAACCAAGCCCGACCAGGAGGCCGCGGCGGGAGAGGCGGGGACACTCGGTCATGCGGTCGCTCCTTCTGATGATGGGTCGCAATAGCCGCGCTGACGATCGCGCGCGGCTCGGTCCGGGTCGCGCCGGGCGGGATCGCCATAGCCGCCGCCGCCGGCGGCGTGATGGATGAAGCGGTCACCCCGATGCAGAACGCGCGTGCCGGATTTCGCATCGAGTGGCTCGGCGCAACCGGCATGCTCGATGGCAACGCTGTTCGGCAGGCCGGGCAGGCCGCCGGCCAGGCCATAGGGCGGGATGGCGACGCCGTCTCCGGTCGGCGTTACCAACGCCGCGGATGCGCCGTCGTAGCGCAGCACATAGCTGCCGCCGAGACCGCCGCGGAACTGCCCGGCACCGCCGCTATTCGCGCGCAGCAGGTAGGATTCGACGGTAAAGGGGTAGTTGGCCTCGGTCTGCTCGACGCTTGGGCTCGGGTTGCCACCCGGCGAATGCACCACGCCGAGATTGGTCCAGCCATCCTCGCCGGCATTCGCCCCGGCCCCGCCGCGATTGGAGAAATGATGCCAGAGGAAGGGACGGCCATCGCGTCCCTCACCCTTGATTGCGATGCGGAAGCGGCGGGCGAAGCCGCACAGCACGCGGTCCGGCGCGGCCGTCGCCATGGCGCGCATCACCGCCTCGATGATGGTACTCGCCGTCAGCGTGGTGCAGGCGGTCACCGGGGCCGGCGCGATCGGATCGACCAGGCTGCCGAGCCGCGTGCGGATCGTCAGCGGGCGGGAACTGCCCTGGTTGCGCGCGTCCTGCGTCGCGCTGAGATACATGAAGGCGACGTTCACCGCGGCCATGGTGTTGGGGCGGGAGGAATTGAGGAAGGAGGCGACCTGGTCGTCGCTTCCGGTCAGATCCACCTCGACATCGCTGCCGCTCAACGTCACCTGCGCGCGAACCGTGATCGGCGTGGCACCAGGCGCCGGCGGGTCGAGCGCGCTTTCCCCGTGATAGACGCCGTCCGGCCAGGCCGCGATCTCCTGCCGCATGGCGCGTTCGCCGGCCTCCAGGATCGCTTCACAACTTGATGTCGCCACGGCGCTGCCATAGCGCGCGACCAGCGCATCGAGCCGCGCCGCACCGGCGCGCAGCGAAGCGAGGCAGGCTAGTACGTCCCCGCGGGTATCCTGCGGCATGCGCGAATTGAGGCAGATGAGGTCGAGGATTCCCTCAGTCATCCGCCCCTGCGTCACGAAGCGCAGCGGCGGGATGCGCAGGCCCTCATGCCAGATCTCGGTCGCCTGCGGGCTGTAGCCGCCGGGCGAGATGCCGCCGATGTCGCCCTGATGCGCGCGGTTCACCACCCAGAAACGCAGCGCGCCCTCTGCGAAGACCGGCTGGCAAAAGGTGAAGTCCGGCAGGTGGCTGCCGCCGTCATAGGGATCGTTCAGCAGGAAGACATCGCCGGGCGATGCGTCATCGCCGAAGCGATAGCGCACCGCTTCCACCGCGAAGGGCAGCGCGCCCATGTGGATCGGCACGCGCTCGGCCTGCGCCAGCAGGCGCCCGTGCGCATCCAGCACGGCGGTGGAGAAGTCGCGCGACTGGTTCAGCAGCGGGGAGAAGGCGGTGCGCGCCATCACCTCCACCACTTCCTCGGCCACGGCGAGAAGTTTCGCGCGGATGACCGCGACCGTCAGGGCATCGGTGGTCATGCGGCCTCCTGCGCGGCGGCGAGCGGGGCAAGACGCAGGCTGCCCCAACCATCCAGCTGCGCCTCCCGCCCTGCGGCGAGCACGATGGTGGTGGTACTGGATTCGAGAATCGCCGGCCCTGCGATGCGCTGGCCGGGGGCGATGTCTTCCAGCGTGAAGACTGGCATGTCGCGCCATGCACCGTCGTACACACGGCGCATGGCGCGCGCGCGGGCGGGCGGCGTGGGCGGCAGTTCGGGCCAGGCGAAAGGTGTATCGATACCATAGGCCGCGATGCGGCAGGTCTCGACGATGCAGGTCTCGTCCGCGTGGCGATGGCCGAACAGCGCCTCGTAGCGCCTGGCGAAGCCCTCGGCGATCGTCGCCGCACCCGTCACCTCGTCGATCGGCACGCCGACCGTGCCGGTCTGGCGGATATAACGGCAGTCGAGGTGACGCACGAAGCGGATGCGGTCGCGCTCGTAACCGGCGCGGGCGAGGTGTGCGGCGAGCAGGGCTTCCTGTTCCGCGACGATCCCGGCGAGCTCGCCGGGCGCGAAGCCATCGACCGGCCGGGCCAGGCTGCGGAGCGCATCGACGCGCGCCTCCGCACCCAGGAAGCCGACGGCCGACAGCACCGAGGCCGCGCGCGGGGCGACGGCCAGGCCGACCTCCAATTCCGTCGCGACATGGTCGATATACAGCCCGCCGGCGCCGCCGAAGGCCAGCAGCGCCATGTCACGCGGATCGCGCCCGCAACCCACCGTCGCGGCGCGCACGCCCTCCGCGATGCGGCTCGCGGCCAAGGCATGGATGGCGCGCGCTGCGTTTTCCACGCTCAAGCGCAGGGGCTCCGCGACATCGCGCCGCACCGCTGCTTCCGCGAGGCTGCGGGACAGGCGCAGGCGGCCACCGAGCGGCGCGTCCTCCGACAGCAGCCCGAGCACCAGCGCCGCGTCGGTGACGGTTGCGCGCGTCCCGCCGCGCCCGAAGCAGGCCGGGCCGGGTGCCGCGCCGCTACTGCGCGGGCCCACCTGCAGCAGGCCGCCGGCATCGACCGCGGCGATGGACCCGCCGCCGATCGCATGCACGCGGATGTCGATGGCCGGCACCGCGATGGCATAGGCGTCGGTGTCGCTGCGTGCGCGTTCCACCGGCACGCCATCGGCGATGACCGAGATATCCGTGGTGGTACCGCCGACATCGAAGCCGACCGCATCCGGCCGGCCAACCAGACGCGCCAGCAGTGCCGCCGCCGCCGCTCCGCCTGCGGGACCGCTGGCGACGCAGCCGATGCCGAAGCCCGCTGCCTCCTGTGCCGGCAGCAACCCGCCGGAGGATTGCACCACCATGACCGGCACGCGCCTGCCCACCGCTTCCAGTCGCGATTCAAGGTCGCCGAGATAGGCGGCCAGGCGCGGCGTGACGATCGCGTTCACCGCTGCGGAGGAGATACGGGGATACTCGCCGCGGCAGCGCACCACCTCATGGGAGGCGACCACCGGGCCGGCCCAGCCGGCGGCACGGATGGACGCCACTGCGCGCTGCTCGTGGGCGGGATTGGCATGGGCATGGAGGAAGCCCACGACGATGGACTCCACATCATCCGCGCGCAGCCTCGCGAGCGCCTCCCGCAGATCCGCCTCGTCGAGCGGGGTCACGACACTGCCGTCCCAGCGGAGGCGTTCCGTCACCTCGATGCGGTGCTCGCGCGGTACCAGCGCTTCGGGAAATGGCGTGCGCAAGGCATAGCGCTCGGCTTTGGTGCCTTCGCGTAGTTCGAGCACATCGCGGAAGCCACGCGTGGTGATGAGGCCGAGCCGTGGGCCGGTCCCCTCGGCCAGCGTGTTGGTGGCGACGGTGGTGCCATGCACCAGCAGTTCCGTCCGTGCCAGCAGGTCGGGCACGCTCAGCCCCAATTGCAGGGCCATGAAGGCAACCGCGTCCAGCACGCCCTGCCCGGGATCGGACGGCACGGAGGGCACCTTGCCGAAGGCAAGGCGACCCGCCGCGGCGTCATGCGCCACGATATCCGTGAAGGTGCCGCCGACATCCACCGCCAGACGAAGCATGGTCTCTCCTGGCCTCGTCCAATCCAGGGAGAGCGTGGCAGCGCGCACTCCGCTTGAAAAACGCATTTTCCTGTCCGATTATGCGTGAATGGTGAATAATGCCTCGATCCGCCATCTCCGCTGCTTCGTCGCCGTGGCCGAGGAAGGCAGCTTCGCGCGTGCCGCGGACCGGCTGGGCCTGACACATTCGGCGTTGTCCGCCACCATTAAGGCGGCGGAAGCCGCGATGGGTGTGGGGCTGTTTCACCGGACCACCCGGCGCGTGGAGCTGACGCCCGCAGCGGCCGGCTTCCTACCGATGGCGCGCGTGCTGATCCGCGACTTCGACACGGCGATCGATGACCTTCGCGGCCAGGCGGGCGGCCAGGGCGGGCATGTGCGCATCGCCACCGCCACCTCGGTCATGGCGGTGGTGCTGACGCCGGTGATCGAGGCACTCGCCACGCAGCACCCCGACATGCGCTTCACCATCCGCGACGGTGTCTCCAGCGACGTCCAGAACCGCGTGCTGACCGGCGATGCGGAGCTGGGCTTCACCAGCCGCTGGCAGGACGATGCGGCGCTGTCCTTCCGGCCGCTGCTGCGCGACGAACTCGGCCTGGTGGTGCGCGAGGGGCATCCGCTCGCCGCCGGCCCCGCCGTGCCGCGTTGGGACGGTCTCGCACCCTGGCCCTATGTGGCGCTGACGCTCGACACCGGCACGCGCGTCGCATTGCAGGGCGCGGGTGTCCTGCCGCAGCCGCGGCACGAGGTCTCGACCTTCACCATGCTGGCGCCGCTGCTGATGGCCGGGGATGGCTTCTCGATCGTGCCGGCGCTGTTCGGCAGCCTGCCGGTCGCGCGTGGATTGGTGTTCCGGCGCATGGCGCGACCCAACGTCTCGCGTGAGATCTGCCTGATCACCCGTCGCGGCCGAGCCCTGTCCGCCGCGGCGCAGACGGTGATGGCCCAGGTCCTGCGCCGGCTTCGCCTGATGGACTTGCCGGAGGGGAGCAGGGCCCTCCGATAGTGGATGATGGGTCACCGTGCGGAAGCGATGCTGAGTGGCCAGGGCCGACGCCTTCAGGATGACCTGCTTCAGCCGCGCCGCGCAGCATTTCGAGATGCGGTGCTCCACCGCGACCGTTGCCGCACTCGATGCGGTTCGGTGCGGGGCACCAGCGCCTCGCGCCGTGCCCAGCACTTCGCAACTATGCGAATCGGGGACGGGTCCGGCCGATCAGCGGTGACAGCCGATCTGACTACGCCCGTCGTGGTTGCCGTCGCGACAACGACGGGCTCCTGCGAAACCGGAAGCGGCTTCGGTGGCAAGAATGGTCGGGCCACCGCCTTCGGGCGGCTCGACGCCTCAGCGCAGCCTGTCCTGCGCGCGCTGGAGACCGGCGTTGGCGCATTCCTCATCGATCTGCCCGCTGGGCGCACCGCCGACGCCGACGGCGCCGATCACCTCGTCCCCCGCGCGTACCGGTACGCCGCCGCCAAGCAGCAGTACGCCCGGCAGGTCCACCAGGTTCCGCGCGCCGGGATTGTCGATCGTCGCCTGCTGCAGCGTCGAGGTTGGGCTGCGCATGGAGACAGAGGTAAAGGCCTTGCGCACGCTCGATTCGACCGTGTGCGGCCCGGCGCGGTCGGCGCGCAGGCTCGCACGCACGATACCGGCACGGTCGACCACCGTTGCGGTGACATTCATGTTGCGCGCCGCGCAGGCCTCGACGGCGCCGAGTGCGATCGCCTGCGCTGCGGTGAGCGAGATGTTGCGTTCCTGCAGGACCTGCGCCTGGGCGGCGCCGGTGCTGATCAGCAGCGCCGCGGCGGCGAGGGTGGTGCGAAGCGTCATGGCCGGTTTCTCCATTGCTGCGGCAGGTCTGCCGCGCCGGGCCGGACCATGCCGAAGCGGCCCCGCGCGCGGTATCGCGACCGCCACGGGCGGCCCTCCGTAGCGCTACGGAGGCGCCTGCCCGCCGAGCAGCACCAGCCGCGCCATCTCCGCCACCGAGGCGGTGCCGAGCTTGGCCGCGATATTGGCGCGATGCGTCTCCACCGTGCGCGGCGAGAGGTCGAGCGCGCGTGCGATCTCCTTGGTCGCGTGGCCAAGGCCGACCAGGCGCAGGATCTCCGCCTCGCGCGCCGTCAGCCGGGCGAGCAGCGCGCGCGCCTCGGCCCGCTCGGCGTTGCGGGTGCGGGTGGTGTCGAGCCGCGCGAAGCCGGCATGCACCGCTTCGATCAGCACCTCCTCATCCACGGGCTTGGTCAGGAAATCCACCGCGCCGGCCTTGAAGGCGCGACGGCAGGCCTCGAGCCCACCATGGCCGGTGAGCAGGATGACGGGCCAGTCGCAGCCCTGTGCAACAAGCCGCTCCTGCAACTGCAATCCCGACATCACCGGCATGCGCAGGTCCAGCACCAGGCAGCCCGGCGGTGCGCCGGGCAGGCGGGCGAGGAAGGCGGCGGGATCGGCGTGTTCCTCCACCGTCATGCCGACGGTGCGCAGCAGCAGCGCCAAGGCGCCGCGCACGGGCGCGTCGTCATCCACCAGATGCACCACGGGCTGTGTCATGTTGACGCGCCCGCGAGCCGCACCACGAAGCGTGCGCCGCCGCTCGGCGCCGCGGCAGCCTCGATGCCGCCGCCCATGCGCTCGACGAGGGTGCGGCACAGCGGCAGGCCGAGGCCCATGCCGCCAGGCTTGGTGGTGAAGAAGGTCTCGAACAGGCGATCGAGGATGGCCGGCGGCAGGCCCGGGCCGGTGTCCTCCACCGCGATCTCGGCGCCGCCGCCGGGCAGGGTGCGGGCGGCGAGGCTGACACGGCGCGGCGCGCCGGCCGGATTCGCCTCCATCGCGTCCGCGGCATTGCGGAGCAGGTTGTGCACCACCTGCTCGGCCTGCACCGGTTCGGCCAGGGCGATGGGGGAGGGGTCGGGCAGGTCGAGCGCGACCTCGACGCCGCGCAGTTGCATGTCGCGCGCGTTCAGCGCCGCGACGCCGCGCAGGATGGCGTTGATCTCGATCGGGCGCGGCGGCGGTAGGTCATTCGCCGCCCAGTCGCGCAGCCGCGCCAGGATGCCCCCGGCGCGCCGCGCCTGGGCGACATTGGCCTCCAATGCGGCAAGCAACGTCTCGGCATCGACCGCAGAGCCGCGGCGCGCGAGATGCAGGGCCGCCTGGCTTTGGCTGAGCAGTGCGGTCAGCGGCTGGGTGAGTTCGTGCGCAATGCCCGATGCCATCTCCCCCAATGCGTTGACGCGCCCCGCATGGGCGAGGCGCGCTGCCTGCTCACCGAGTTCGGCGCGCCTGCGTGCTTCCCGCGCCGCCCGGCGGGACCGCGTCAGGCCGAGGCCAAGTGCTGCGACCGCCGCCACCACCACGCTGAAGCCCGCGACCAGGCCCCATGGTACGATCGCGAACAGTGAAGGCTGGCGCTCGAGGTGCAGCAGCATGGGTTGGCTCGTGCTGCCGATGGGCGCCGCGAAGGCGAGGGAGACGGTGAAGGGGCTGCCTGGCGGATCCCCCGCACGCGCGAGAAGCGGCGTGCCGTCCGGCAGGGTGAGCGACAGGCGCGCACCGGCCGCGGCCTCGCCTGTCGCGGCCTCGGCTTCCAGCAGGCGCGCCGCATCGATCTCAAGGGCAAGGGCGCGGGTCGCCGGCCCTTCACCCACCCGCTTGGCAAGCAGGTAGCGTCCCGGCCCCTGCGGCAGCGGGACGGGCATGGCGTCGGTGGCGACGGCCGCCGCCCGTACGACACCCGCGGCGCAGGTGCTGCCCGGCGCGCATCCATCGCGCGTCGTGAAGGCGAGCGCCGGCGCCTCGCCCGATGGCAGGGCGACGGCATCCACGGCGAGGATGCGCGGGTAGAAGCGCAGGATGCTCTCCGCGACCTGCCGCAGTCCCTCCGTCATGCCTGGCAGGCCGGCGGCCAGGGCGGAGATGGCGGTCAAGTGTGCGTCATGCTGGTCGGCGCGCTGGGCGATCAGGCGTTGCAGGCCGCGCCCTTCCTGCTGCAGCCGTGCCTCGGCCTCGGCGTATCGCAGCGCGGTGGCACCGGCGGCGAAGCCGAGCGTCGCCATTGCCCACAGGAGCGCTGCGGTTGGCGTTGCGCGCACGGCGACAGTCATGTGGCGGGCACCGCGCCGTTGCAGGCAATTCGCGGCAAGCGCGCCATCATTGATTCCCTCCCGCGAATGCCTCGCCATACAGAATGTGTCGCGCACGCGATCCCTTCAACATTGGCCCTCAGCCGAACGAGCGGCGCAGGGGCGCTTCGGCGTGTCCTGCTCGACCATACGGCCGACCATCCCATCAACCACATGGGTAAACTCGGCCTCCCGGCACCTGCGGCCCGAGACCGGCGAACTTCCCTCAAACCGCACGCACCGCGGCGCCCAGATGACGCGCAGTGGCCTGCAGGTTGCGCTGAGCGCCGCCGCGGATCGTCGGTGGCAGGGGGAGGACCCTGTGTTCGGGCCGCTGCACGGCGGTGAGGGCCTTGGTGTTGGACATCGGGATCGTTCCTTGTGCGGGGCGCCGCCCCATGCGGTGCACCACGACCCGAAGCCTGGGACTTGCCGGGTTTGCTTGCGCGAACTGTCTCACGCGCGGCGCGCCGGAACCAATGGTTCCTGCTGCAGGGAGGTCGAGCGGGATGTGCGGGTGCCTTGTCGATCTCACCGCACGGTGCAACGGATACTGCGGACCGAGAACTGAACCGGCTGGCGCATGGCGCCCATTGGGGTGGAAACGACTGTGAAGGTGCCTCTGTGGGTCAGCGCTCTCGCTGGAACTCTTCTCGTTCAGACTGTCTGTGCCTTTGCGAGCATCTCCATTCCCATCCTGGGCCCTCCATTGATGGAGCGCGCTGGCTTGCCCACGGAAAGCATCGGCCTCGTCGCCGCGCTGTCCTCCGCTGGAATATGTTGGTTCCTCGCCAGTGGCGGACCGATGCTCGGACGCTTCGGGCCGATACGGACATTGCAGATCGGCATGGTCTGCATGGCGCTTGGCCTCTTCGCGTTGTCGCTGCCAATCGGATTCCCGGGAATGCTCGGCGCCCTCGCGATCGGCCTCGGGAACGGCCCGAACACGCCAGCCGGGAGCCAGATCCTCATACGATCGGCACCGCCCCGACACCGCACACTGATCTTCTCGATCAAGCAGGCCGGTGTTCCGCTCGGTGGCGCATTGGCCGGACTCGTATCCGCTCCCTTCGTCGTCGCGCATGGCGTCGCGCCGACGCTCGGATTGCTCGTCCTCGTACTGCTGGCCTGCTGTCTGGCCGTGCAGCCGCTGCGCGCGTCGCTGGAGGAGGCGCGCGTGGAAGGCGACGCCGCGTGGGTGCGAGCCCTGTTTCAACCGACGGAGGTCCTGCGCTGCGTCAGGGCGTTGCAGTCGCATCCGGCGCTACCGATGCTGACGGCGGTTGGGGCGTCCTACTCCCTGATGCAGGCGTGCTTGACGTCGTTTACGGCCACCTTCGTCTACACGCGGCACGGCGTCTCCTTGACCGAGGCGGGGCAGGTCGTCGCGGTCATGCTGTGCGCCAGCATGTGCGGCAGGATTGTTCTCGGCTGGCTGGGTGACCGCATAGGCAGTGCCCTGCGCCATCTCGGCGTGCAGGCGATCATCTCCGCGCTCTCGGTCTCTCTACTTGTAGGCGTTGGTGGCCAGGAGCCGTGGATCCTCTACCTTTCGGCCGCGCTGGTGGGCTTCACGGCGATCGGATGGAATGGTGTTCACATCGCCGAACTGGCGCGGGTCGCACCGCTTCACCTGGTCAGCAGCGTGACCTCGGCTTCCAGCCTGTTCGGCTTCGTTGCGTCGGTCTGCGGACCTCTCCTCTTCATAGCCTTTGTGGCCGGTGGCGGAGGGTACGACGTTGCCTTCTACGTGATGTCGGCACAGCTCGCATGCTTTGGCATCGTCTGCGTCTTTGTGCGACCCGAGTAGCGGCGGTCCAACGCCAATCCGTGGCGCGATGGAACGATGACCTTGTAGACGTCATCCCCAACCGGTCCGATGTTGGGCGGCTGCGGACTGACAGCTTTCGAGTGCCCGCGGAAGCGCGGTCGTTGGTGCCGACTGCCAGGAGTTTGGCTACTGTCGATCCCGGGCAGTCAGCAACGTGATCGGAGCGTAGATCCCACGGTTGCATCCGGTTATCGTCGGGTCCGACGTTCGTGAGACGCGCGACATGCGCAGCGAGGTGTCCCGATGTCCGCCCCTACGATCACGTTCGATGACGGTGCCGCCTATGAACGGATGATGGGCCAATGGAGTGGACTGGCCGGACGCGCCTTTTTGGAATGGCTCTCGCCCCCGCCCAGTTTGCGATGGGTCGACATCGGTTGTGGCAGTGGCGCGTTTACGCAGTTGCTGGTCGAGCACTGCGCCCCCATGACCGTCGAAGGCGTGGATCCCTCGGAAGGTCAGCTGGCCTTTGCACGAGAGCGGTTGGCGACACCTGTCGCGAGGTTTCGACAGGGCGACGCAATGGCATTGCCATTTGCCGATGGCACCTTGGATGCGGCCGTCATGGCGCTCGTCGTGTTTTTCGTTCCGGACCCTGCCAAAGGCGTCGCTGAAATGGTTCGCGTTGTGCGGCCGGGCGGTCTCGCGGCCGCCTACGTCTGGGACGTCGTCAATGGCGGCGGCCCGTCGGAGGCCATCATAACCGAGATGAAAGGCATGGGGTTCGCGCCACTGCGGGCACCGAGGGCTGAAGCCTCGACGCCGGAAGGACTGCATGCGCTGTGGGTGCGGGCGGGTCTTGCCGATATCGAAGCGCGCGTTATCCGCGCGCGACGAACGTTCGACGATTTCGAGGACTATTGGTCCACGACGACAGCGGCGCCCAATCTCGCTCCCATACTCACAACGATAGCGACCGCCGACGTGACGCAACTCAAGTCTCGGGTTCGTGATCGGGTGCCTATCGAGGCGAGTGGGCGTGTCTCGATCGAGGCGCATGCCAATGCAATCGTCGGCCGTCGGCCCGGTATCATGGCTGGCGGAGGCCTTCCACTTCACGAAGGGTGACGATCGTTCGAAATGACGCGACGTTCGGAACGTCGTGGAACATCTCGCGGGTGAATCTCTCATAAGCCTCCATGCTGCGCACGCGCAGCAGGAGGACGAAATCCACCTCGCCCGTGACGTACCAGGCGCCTTGCAGTTCTTCGCGGGCGCGGAGCTTCCTCTCGAAGGCATCCAGCGCTGCCGTTCCCCCGCGCTCAAGGGAAACCAGCACATGGATGGTCAGGGGCGTGCCGACCACCGCCGTATGAACACGCTGTCCAAAGCTGCCATCGTGGCGCCGGCCGCCGTCGCGGCGGCGTTGTCCCGCCTCTCGCCGGACTATGCGGCGACGCCGCTGCTCGATCTGCCCCGGCTCGCCACTAGGCTCGGCGTCGCCCAGGTGCTGGCCAAGGACGAGGGGCGCCGGATGCTCGGCAGCTTCAAGTCGCTCGGCGGGACCTATGCCGGGCTCCGCGCCTTGGCCCGTGCCGCGCGGACGGACTTCGCGGGGCTGGTCGCATCGCGCCCGGCAGGCCAGCCTGCGCTGGTCTGCGCCAGCGACGGGAACCACGGCCTGGCGGTCGCCGCGGCGGCGCGTCTCGCCGGAGCCGGCGCCCGCGTGTACCTGCATGACGGCGTGCCCCTGGCGCGCGCCCAGCGCATCCAGGCGCAGGGTGCCGAGATCGTGCGCGTCGCGGGCACATACGATGACGCGGTGGATGCCGCGGCCGCGGCGGCGCCGGGGCTGCTGCATGGATGCGGCGGGCCGCGCACGACGCCGTCCGGCAGCGCGGGCCTTGCCGGCGCCGTCGCGGCATTGGCCGAACCCACGGGTCCGGGCCACGATGCAAGGATCCTGGTGCTCGTCACCGAGACGGATATGGCAGCCTGAAGCATTGGTGGTGATGACGGGTCTTCGCGGGGACCTTGCCGAGGCACCGGTCGCCGGCGCCACGGCTGCGACGGGTTGATGGGGGATCTGGGATGACCGACGACGACGCGCTGTGGACTGAGTTGCGGGGTTGGCGCCGTGACTTCCACGCCCATCCCGAGTTCGGCTTCGAGGAGAACCGGACCAGCCGCCTGGTGGCGGAACGCCTGCGCGCCTTCGGCTTCACCGAGGTGGCCGAGGGCGTCGGCGGCACCGGCGTGGTGGCGACGCTGACGCGCGGGACCGGCAACCGGTCCACCGCCCTGCGGGCCGACATGGACGCGCTCCGCATCCAGGAACAGGGCGAGGCGCCGCATCGCTCGCGGATGCCAGGAGTGATGCATGCCTGCGGCCATGACGGGCACACCACCATGCTGCTGGGCGCGGCGAGGATCCTCGCGGCCGAGGGCGGCTTCGATGGCACCGTGCGCTTCGAATTCCAGCCTGCCGAGGAGTGGGGCAAGGGCGCGCTCGCCATGCTGGCCGATGGATTGGCGGAGCGATTCCCCTTCAACGAGATCTACGGCATCCACAATCAGCCCGGCTTGCCCGTCGGCGCCTTCCGCACCCGGGCCGGCGCCGTGATGTCGGCCGAGGACAATTTCGAGATCGTCCTGCGCGGCGTGGGCGGCCATGCCTCGCGGCCGCAACAGGGGCGAGAGGCGCTGGCGGCCGCCTGCGCCCTCGTCGTCAATCTCCAGACCATTGTCTCCCGCCGCGTGGCACCGACCGATACGGCAGTGGTCTCGGTGGCCGAGCTGCTGACGGACGGCGCCCGCAACGCGCTGCCTAGCACGGCGCGCATCCTGGGCGACGCCCGCAGCTTCCAACCGGCGGTGAGTGCGACGATCGAGGCGGAGTTGCGCCGCATCGCAGCCGGCACCGCCGCCGGCTACGACCTCGCCTGCGACGTGACCTACACGCGCGAATTCGTGCCGACGATCAACGACCCCGACGCCGCGGCGGCGGCCCTCGCCGCGGCGCGCAAGGTGTTCGGTGCGGACAGCGTCGCCGAGGCGGCGGCGCCGAACACGGGATCGGAGGATTTCGCCCGCTTTCTCCAACAGGCGCCTGGCTGCTTCGCCTTCATCGGCAATGGCGAAGGATCGAAGCCGCTGCACAACCCGGGATACGACTTCAACGACGACGCCCTGCCGCACGGCACGAAGTTCTTCGTGCAGATCGTGCGCGACCGCCTTCCGATCCGCGAGCCCCAGCCATGACAGGCCTCCGCATCAATGCCGAACGCTTGCTCGGCCGCCTCCATGCCCTCGGCGAGATCGGGCGGGACGGTGACGGGAAGCTGAATGGCCTTCGAGCCGAACGTGATCAACGTCATCCCGTACCGCGCCGTCTTCACCGTCGATCTGCGCGACCCCGATGAGGACAGGCTGCGGGCGGAGGAGGATGTGCCGGCGCGCTACCTCGATGACCTGACGGCGGCCGAGGGGGTGACGATCTCGGTCGAGCGCCTGGCACGCTTCGCGCCGCTGATCTTTGACCCGGCTATCGAGGAGGCGGCTGCGGCACATGGCCTGCGCGCGCGGGGATCAGTACCGGTCGAGGTGGACGCGATGGTCCATGTCGCGCTCCGCAGGCAGGATGTGTGGATCTTCCGGGACACGGCGGGCACTCGTCTGGGGACTGCCTGATCGGCGCCAGGCCACGCAATCTTCAGCCCCCAGTGAGCCAGATCCTCCGCCATCTTCGTCGTCTCACATCTCCTGACGACGGACGTCTGCGCAGAGATGGGCGACGACCATCTCGCTGATCAGTCGCTCATAGTCGGCGATGCGTTCAGGCCGGAAAAGGTCGCCGGCGAAGGCGGCGGAGAGTGTCCAGCGGTTCGCGCAGTAGAAATAGCCGAGCCCCGACAGCGCCACGTAGAGCAGCGTCACTTCGGCCTCGGCGCGGAAGACGCCCTGCCGCCGGCCTTCCGCGAGCAGCCGCTCCATCGCGCCGAACAACGGATTGTAGAGGGCACGCACTTCCGGCGCCGCGCGCAGGTGGCGCCCGCGGTGCAGGTTCTCCTCGTTCATCAGCGCGACGATCTCGGGGTGGTCGCGGAACAGGCGGAAGGTATCCGTCACCAGGCGGCGCATGCCCTCGACCGGACCGAGCGCATCGAGCGCCGCCTCGTCCTGACCGACGCGCAGGCGGCGATAGATCTCGGCGAGTGCCGCGGCCCACAGCCCGTCCTTCGATCCGAAGTGATGGAAGGCCAGCCCCTTCGCCACGCCGGCCGCCTGGGCGATCGCCTCCATGCGCGCGCCGGCGAGGCCCTTGGCGGTGAATTCGGCGATGGCGGCATCGAGGATCGCGGCGCGCGCGGCCTCGGCGTCGCGTGAGCCGCGGATCCGGCGTTGACGGGCTGGCATGGCGGGTATCATACTTCGCGCTATTGACCAGTTGGTCAATAAGAAAAGGATGGCTCCGGCGATGGGGATTTCGTCTTGAGCGGCGCGGCGCGCATTGGCGTGGATGTCGGCGGCACCTTCACCGACGTGGTGCTCGCCCTGCCTGACGGGCGCATCCATGTGAACAAGACGACGACCACGCCGGCCGATCCTGGCGAGGGTGTCGCCGCCGGCGTCGCCGCCGTGCTCGCCGAGGCCGCACTCGATCCTCGCGACGTCGCCGAGGTGGTGCACGGCACCACCGTCGCTTCCAACACCATCCTGCAGAAGGTCGGGGCGCGCACCGGGCTGCTGACCACGCAGGGCTTTCGCGACGTGCTGGAGATCGGGCGCATTCGCACGCCCGGCATGTTCGACATGGCGTGGAAGAAGCCCGACCCGCTGGTGCCACGGCGCTGGCGGCGGGAGGCGATCGAGCGCATCGGCGCCGATGGCGGCGTGGTGACGCCGCTCGACGAGACCTCGGTGCGCGCCGCGGCCGCCACCTTCCTCGCCGAGGGCATCGAGGCCGTCGCGATCTGCTTCATCAACTCCTACGCCAATGATGCGCATGAACGCCGCGCTGCCGCTCTCCTGCGCGAGGCCGCGCCGGCGCTGCTCGTCACCGCATCCTGCGAGGTGCTGCCCGAAATCAAGGAATACGAGCGCACATCCACCGCGGTGGTGAACGCCTACCTGCTGCCGGCGATGCGCGGCTACCTGTCGAAGCTCGCGGAACGGCTGGCCGCGATCGGCGTCGCGGCGCCGGTGCAGGTCATGGCCTCGAATGGTGGCATGATCGGCGTCGGCACTGCGCGCGACCGACCGGTCTTCGCCGTGGGCTCCGGCCCGGCCGGCGGCGTCGCCGGCGCGGCGCGCCTCGGTCCCGCGATCGGCGCGCCCGATCTCATCGTCTTCGACATGGGCGGCACCACGGCGAAGGCCGCGATCGTCGAGGGCGGCGAGCCGCAGATCGTCACCGAATACGAGTTCCGCGACGGCATCTCGACGCCCTCCCGCTTCGTCAAGGGCGCGGGCTACATGCTGAAGGTGCCGGCGATCGACATCGCGGAGGTCGGTTCGGGCGGCGGGTCGATCGCGCGCATCGATGCCGGCGGCCTGCTCGTCGTCGGCCCGGAAAGCGCGGGCGGCGACCCTGGCCCCGCCTGTTACGGGCGCGGGACGGAACGGCCCACGGTCACCGACGCCAACATGGTGCTCGGCTACCTCAATCCGCGCGCGTTGGCCGGTGGATCGCTGCCGGTCGATGCGGCGCTGTCCCGCGCAGCGGTGGAGGCGCATGTTGCCCGCCCGCTCGGCCTGACGGTCGAGGAAGCGGCGCACGGCATCCGCCAGGTCGCCAACGTCAACATGGCGCGCGCCATCCGCGCCGTGACAGTCGAACGCGGCAAGGACCCGCGGGACATGGCGCTGATGGCCTTCGGTGGCGGCGGGCCGCTGCATGCGGTCGATGTCGCGCGGCTACTCGGCATACGACGCGTGCTGGTCAGCCCGGTCGCCGGCGTGTTTTCCGCCGCCGGGATGCTGGCCGCGGAAGCGGTGCATGAATTCGTCCGCCCGCTGCTCGCCCCGCTCGCGACCGTCGCGGCATTCGCCGTCGCCGCCGCGCTCGACGGTATGGCCGCGGAAGGCCGCGCGGCGCTCGCCGGGGAAGGCTACGACGCCGCCGCGGTACAACTCCGCTTCGCTGCCGATGTCCGCTATCTCGGGCAGTCCTCGCAGCTCACCGTGCCGCTGCCGGCCGGTTCGTGGGATGCGGGCGCGCTGCAAGCCGACTTCGAGCGACTCTATGGCGAGACCTTCGGTTATGTCGCGACCGGGGAGCCGGTCGAACTGGTGAACCTGCGCCTCTCGGCGATCGGCACGGCGGCGACGCGGCTCGACTTCGGCGCGCTCGACCTCGATGCCCGCGCGCTGGCGGGCGAGAGCGGGGAGCGCATGGTCTCCTTCGCACGCGGTGCCGTGGGGGTGCCCACACGCCTGTTGCCGCGCGCGGCGGTGGCGGCGGGACCCATCGCCGGGCCCGCTATCATCGAGAGCTACGACACCACCATCGTCGTCCCGCCCGCCTGCACCGCGCGTGCCGCCGGTTCGGGATGCATCGCGATCGAGATGGAGGAGACGGATGCCTGACATGGCCGCGCCGCCCGGCGACCCCATCACCTTCGCGGTGATCAAGAACGCGATGGACGCCATCGTGGACGAGGTCGCCTACACGGTGATCCGCACCGCGCGATCCGAGATCGTCAAGGACGTGATGGACTACTCTGCCGCGATCTGCGACGCGAAGGGGGAGATGGTCGCGCAGGCCAAGACCATCGCGCAGCATCTCGGCGCCATCCCGGAAGCCATGCAGGCCGTGCAGGCGAAATGGGGCGGCCGCCTGGTGCCCGGCGACGCCGTCATCATGAACGATCCCTATTCGGGCGGCATGCACCTGCCCGACATCTTCATGTTCTTCCCGATCTTCGAAGGCGGAGAGATCCTCGCCTGGTCGGTGGTGATCTGCCACCACACCGATGTAGGCGGCCGCGTGCCGGGTTCGAATGCCGCGGACAGCACCGAGATCTACCAGGAAGGGCTGCGCATCCCGCCGCTGAAGCTGTTCCACGACGGCGTGATGGATGAGACGCTGGAGGCGGTGATCGGCCTCAATGTCCGCGTGCCGGACCGGGTGCTGGGCGACCTCCGCGCGCAATACGCCGCCTGCCAGGTTGGCGCGCGGGAGATCGGCCGCCTGGTTGAGCGCTACGGCGCGGATCGGATGCGCGGCTACCTCGCAGCACTTCTCGACTACGCCGAGCGCATGGCCCGCGCCGAGATCGCGACCTGGCCCAAGGGCACCTACCGCTTCACCGACCATATCGACAGCGACGGGCTTTCCGATGACCCGGTGCCGCTGTCGGTCGCCATCACCGTAGTCGGCGACGGCACACTGAAGGTGTCCTGGGATGGCAGCTCGCGGCAGGTGCGCGCGGCGATCAACTCGACGCTGTCCTTCACCAAGTCCAACACCTTCCTCAGCGTGCGCTGCGCGCTGCGCGGCGACATTCCGAACAATGCCGGCGTCTTCCGCTGCATCGAGGTGACCGCGCCGGAAGGCAGCGTGCTGAACCCGATCTCGCCGGCGCCTGTCGCCGCGCGCGCGCTGACCGGTTATCGCGTGATGGACACGATGTTCGGCGCGCTGGCGCAGATCGTGCCGCACATCGTCCCGGCGGGCGGGGAGGGCGGCAACACCGTGGTCTGCCTCGGTGGCCGGCATCCCGACAACCGCCCCTTCATCATCGTCGACATGATCAGCGGCTGCTGGGGCGGCCGGCCGAACCAGGACGGCATCGAGGCCATCACCAACCCCTCGCAGAACCTGTCCAACACGCCGGTCGAGGTGCTCGAACGCCAGCATCCCGTGCGCATCGAGGATTATGCGCTGGTCGAGGATTCCGGCGGCGCGGGCCGCTTCCGCGGCGGCATGGGGCTGCGGCGATCCTACCGCCTGCTCGCCGCGGAAGCGGTGCTGCAGCTGCGCGCCGACCGGCTGCGCTTCCCGCCCTATGGCCTCGCGGGTGGCGAGCCCGGTGGCGCCGCCGGCAATTGGCTGGGCGAGGGCGAGGCGCGCCGCGCCATTCCCGGCAAGGTTACCATGACCATGCATGGCGGCGAATTGCTGACCCATCACCAGGCCGGCGGTGGCGGCCATGGCGATGCCTTCGCGCGCGATCCGGTGGCGGTTGCGCGCGACGTGTGGAATGGCAAGGTATCCGCGACGGCGGCCCGTGCGCGCTACGGCGTGGCGGTGGACGGGGATGGCGCGGTGGACGCGGCGGAGACCGCGCGCCTGCGCGAGGCACGGAACCAGCAGGGAGAACGGGCATGAGCGGATTTCTCTTCGGACGCCGGACGGCGCTGGTCGCGGCGGCGGGGGCCATCGCCGCGCCAGGCATCGCGCAGGCGCAGGCCGAGCGCCTGACCGTGCGGCTCGACTTCTCGCCCTGGGGCGTGCAGGCGGCGATGCACCTTGCCGAAGCGCGCGGCTGGTTCCGCGAGGCGGGCCTGACCGTGGACGTGCAGGACGGGCGCGGCAGCGGCAATACGCTGCAACTCGTCAATGCGGGCCAGGCCGATGTCGGCCAGGTCCAGGTCGGCCTCATCGCCCAGGCGCGCTAACAGGGTGCGACGGTGCGCGCCTTCGCCGGCTTCGGGCGGCGGACCGATCTCTCGGTGCTGGTCGATCGCGACAGCCCGATCCAGCGCGTGCAGGATTTCCGCGGCAAGAGCATCGTCGTCTTCGCGGCCAGCCCCTGGGCGCCCTTCATCGATGCCTGGCTGCGCGCCGGTGGCCTGGATCGCAACACGGTCAACGTGCTGTTCGTCGATCCCGCGGCGCTATGGGGCACCTATACGGCACGGCGCGCCGACGGGCTGATGTCCACCACGCCATCGGCGCTGCCGGTCGCCGCCGGTCCGCGACCGAGCAAGGCGATCCAGGCCGAGGACGCCGGCGTCAGTTTCCCGAGCTACGGCCTGATCGCCACCGAGGCGACCATCGCGAGCCGGGGCCCCGCGCTCAAGCGGCTCGTCGCGACGCAACAGCGCGCCTGGGAACACCTGAAGACGGCGCTCGATGATGGCGTTGAGGCGATGATCCGCCAGCGCCCCGATGCGCGGCTTGACCGCGCCGTGCTGCGCGAGCAGATCCGCCTCACCATCGAGTTCTTCGACACGCCCGCGACGCGCAGCCGCCCAATCGGCTGGCAGGCGGAGGAGGACTGGACCGCGGCGCTGCGCTCGCTCGAGGCCGCCGGCGCGGTGCGCGCGGGCTGGCGTGCCGGGAACTACTACACCAACGACCTCGTCGCCTGATGGGCGCCTGCGTCGAGATCCTGGACGCGGGCAAGACCTACCGGTCCGCCCGCGGTCCGGTGACGGCGCTGACCGGCGTTGCGCTCGCGGTGCAGGAGGGCGAGTTCCTTTCCCTCCTCGGTCCTTCGGGTTGTGGGAAAAGCACGCTGCTGCGCTGCATCGCCGGCCTCAACCAGGTGAGCGAGGGCAGCATCCGCATCCGCGACATGGAGGTGCGTCGCCCGGCCGAGGGGCTCGGCATGGTGTTCCAGCGCGACGTGCTGCTCGACTGGCGCAGCATCCGCGACAATGTCCTGCTGGCCGCCGAGTTCCAGGGTCTGCGGCGGCGCGACTTCGTGGAACGCGCCCAGGCGCTGCTTGCGCGCTTCGGCCTCGGCGAATTCGCCGACCGTAACCCCTGGGAGCTTTCGGGCGGCATGCGCCAGCGCGCCGCCATCTGCCGGGCGCTGCTCTGCGAGCCGCAGATCCTGCTGATGGACGAGCCCTTCGGCGCGCTTGACGCCATGACGCGCGACGACCTCAACGTAGAACTGGCGCGCATCCAGCAGGATGGCGGCCGCACGGTCGTCTTCGTCACCCATTCGATTGCCGAGGCTGTCTATCTGTCGGACCGCGTCGCGGTGATGTCGCCCGGCCCCGGGCGCGTGGTGGAGGTGTTCGACATCGATCTGCCGCGCCCGCGTCCGCTCAGCATCCGCGAGACGCCGGAATTCGCGCGGCATGTCGGCGCCATCCGCGGGTTGTTCTCGCGCCTCGGCATTGTGAAGGAATAGAGCGGTGTCGGAAGGCGCGGGTGGGCATGGGCAGGGCGTTCTCGGCACCATCGCGGTGCTTCTCGGACTGCTTCTGCTGTGGGAGGCGGCGGTCTGGCTGCTGCGCCCGCCGCCCATCATCCTGCCGCCGCCTTCGACCATCCTTGCCGAGCTTGCCGCCTCGCCGGCCTATTATGCGCGCCATGCCGGGTTCACGCTGGGGACGACGGTCGCGGGATTCGTGCTGTCGGTCGTAATCGGCGTCGCGCTCGCGGTCGGCATCACCGCGTCGCGCATGCTCGATCGGATCATCACCACGGTGCTGGTGGTGATGAACTCGCTGCCGAAGGTCGCGCTCGCACCGCTGTTCGTGATCTGGATGGGCACCGGGGCGGAACCCAAGATCGCCATCGCGGTGATGCTGGCGATCGTGTCCATCGTCGCCGATGTCGCGCTCGGCCTGCGCTCGGTGGATCCGGACGCCATTGCGCTGGCTCGTGTCCACCGCGCCTCGGCCTGGCGCGTGCTGTGGAAGCTCCGCTTTCCCAACGCGCTGCCTTCGTTGTTTGTCGGCATGAAGGTCGCGATCAGCTTCGCCCTGGTGGGCGCGATCGTGGGCGAGTTCGTCGGCGGGTCGGCAGGGCTCGGCTATGTGATCCTGGTCGCACAGGGGCAGTTCGACACGGTGCGCGTCTTCGCCGCCCTCGTCGTGCTCGGCGTCATCGGCACGCTATTGTTCTACGCGATCGAGGCGGCCGAGCGACTTGCGCTCCCATGGCATGTCTCACAGCGATAGGCGAGCGGAGGCGGACGCTAAAGCGTGATCGCCGCAGGTGGAATCGCCGGAGGCGTGAATCACAGGATCAAACAACGGCATGAAGCAGAAGGCGTGAGCGAGGGCGAACGGATCCTGTTCTAGGTCATGTGGACTCTAGGGATTCCCTGGCTGATGGAAGCATGATTCAAAGCTGCCTTTTGGAGGCGGCGGATGGGCGTGCTGGATCGGTTGATCCTGGATGACGCGGCGTGGGAGCGGATGGCGCCGCACATCATTGGCGATGAGAGGACGCGCGGCAGTTCGGGCCGCGACAACCGGATGTTCGTCGAGGCGGTGCTGTGGATCGTGCGGACCGGCTCGCCCTGGCGCGACCTGCCGGAGGTCTTTGGTAGTTGGAACAGCGCCTTCCGCCGCTTCAGCCGCTGGAGTGCCA